>CAZGMS010000101.1:0-56562 GCA_964526915.1 uncultured Nitrospirales bacterium | reverse complement strand
TACTCACGTACTTCCGTGTACGCTCCGTTTGCGGGTTTGCGGGCGCCTTGCATCTGGGCACTTTTTAGAGGTCCCCGAAAATGGTGGTTATTAGAGATGTCCTTCAATGTCCGGCAAATAATTCAACAAGTCCCGTACTTAACCATGGCCAATAAGTAATCACAACAAGACTGATGAGCACAATGATCAGGAAGGGAAACGTGGCCCAGTAAAGCTCAAACAAGGAACGTTTGAACCTGAACGAGGCAATGAAAAGATTGAGTCCCAGCGGCGGGTGCAGATAGCCCACTTCGAGATTTGTCAGAAAAATGATGCCCAGATGAACGGGATCCACACCGTATTGCAGGGCAATCGGTGTGATGATGGGCACCACGACAATGATCGCCGAAAAAATATCCATCAGACAACCCACAATCAACAAAAAGACGTTGAGCATCAGCAAAAACATGGCCTGGCTTGTGATGTGAGGCCTGACCCACTCCAGAATGGCTGTGGGCACTTCGTGATCCACCAGATAACTGGTCAGCCCCATCGCCACACCCAAAATGATGAGGATCCCGCCAACCATCGTGATGGACTCGACCATGATCCGGGGAACATCCTTGAAAGGCCGTATCTCTTTTTTGATGAAAACCTCTACGAGCACCACATAAACAGCCGTGACAGCTGCGGCCTCGCTGGGTGTAATGATCCCTCCGTAGATACCGTACAACACAATGATCGGGAGAGGGATTTCCCACTTGGCCTCTTTGATGCATTTCCAGACATACGAAAACTCAAAGCAAACTCTTTCTGTCTTTTGTTTGCGGCTCACAAAATAACTGTACAAAGCCAACAACGTAAAAATTAAAAATGAGGGGAGCAGTCCGGCAATGAAAAGTTTGTCAATATTGACCTGCCCGATCAGGCCGTAAAGGATCAGGGGAAGACTCGGAGGCAGGAGCAGACCAATACTCCCGCAACTCGTAACGAGCCCGATGGCAAACCGGTCATGATATTTGGCCTTGAGCAATGCAGGGTACAACAACCCGCCCAAAGCGATGATCGTAACTCCACTGGCACCCGTAAAGGCCGTAAAAAATGCGCAAATGAGAATCACCACAACAGGCATGGCCCCGGGAACCGAACCGATGATGGACTGCGCCAAATCCACCATACGTTTGGGAGCACCACTTTCGGCGAGGATGAATCCGGCAAACGTGAACAGAGGGATGGCGCTCAACGTGGGCGCCGAGGCCAAACGGTAAAACTCAATCATGATCACGGCCGTATTCACACCCTCATGCATGAACAAATAAAGCGTGATGCCGCCAAACATGACAAACAACGGCGTTCCGATAAGGGCAAAAAAAGTGATGAGGAGGGTTTTCATGAGTCATCGTCCTCTTTGGAGCAGAGGATAGCCACTTCGGGGATACTGAATTCCGGTGGAAGCGGTTTCCTGCGTAAGATCAGGTCATGAATCGTCTGGATAAAGTTAATGACAAATCTCAGTGAGATAAGACCAAAACCAATCGGCATGATGACGATGAAACACCACGTGGGGATCTGATAAAAAAGCACCGACCCTGACTCACGCTCACCCATCATGAACACCCAGGCCGCCTTGCACAGCAGACTATTGACAGCGATACAGATGATGAAAATGAACACCTCGAATACCGGTTTGACACAGGCCGGCATGAGTTTGTGCGAGAGGTCCATCTGCAGATGAGTTTTGCGCCGAGTGGCCAGACTGGCACCAAAGAACAACAAAAAAAGGACCATGTGCCGCGTGAACACCTCCGCCCAACTGATGCCTGTGTCGAACACATTGCGCAAAAACACCTGCAGAGCCGCCACCGTGAGCATCACAGTCAGACACACGCAGAGCAGGGTTTTTTCTGTTACGAAAAGTCCTTTTTCGATTTTTGAAAAAAACTTTTTCATCACGATGGTCATTTCAATAACGCCAACACCTTAGTCAACAACTCTGCCGAATAAAGAGACCCCGTCAACTGTTCTCGAACGGTCTTGCCAATCTCCTGCAACTCGACAAGGGCCGCAGAATCAATGTTGACAACCTTAATACCTGAACTCTGTACCGCGACCTTGGCAGAGGCGTTATCAA
This sequence comes from uncultured Nitrospirales bacterium, assembly GCA_964526915.1. Classification (GTDB taxonomy): domain Bacteria; phylum UBA10199; class UBA10199; order UBA10199; family JADGCS01; genus JAHJDR01. The sequence continues at coordinate 54,452 of CAZGMS010000101.1, read as the reverse complement.
CACGTGTCTGTTCGACAATCTTTCTCGCGGCGGCATGAACCAATTGCTGAATCATCGCTCTATCGCCTGCCGGAATTTTCTGCCAGGACTGATTGGTGACAATGATCCCGCCCGTGCCGTTAACCAGGTTCACATCTGTCATGAACTTTGTTTTGGTGTGCCACTGCATGCCAATCGCACTGAACTCCGGGGCATAACAGGCATCAATGAGATTGGTCTGCAACGATGTGAGCACATCGGTCACCGCCAAAGGCACAGGGGTCACACCCATCGCGTCGTACATGGCTTTGGCCAAGGGGTCTCCTTCCCACATCCACATTTTGATCCCCTTCAGATCATCTTTTTTCTGTATGGGCTTGTTTGTGAAAATCTTGACAAAACCAATCTCCGCCCAACCCAGAAGCTCAAAGCCCTTGGCCAAAAAAGCCTTCTTGAAATAATCCTCCATACCGGCATAAACCTTATCGACCTCAGCCGTCGAACCGAACAGGAACGGCAGTTCGAGCACACGGACTTGCGGGTCAATCATGCCAAGTCCCACACCCGTCAAGGCCGCAATGTCAATCTGTCCATAACGCATTTTACGAACCACATCTTTTTCATCACCCTGCACTCCACCACCAAAAACCTTGACCGTCACACGACCACCGGTTTTTGTCGAGATATCCTTGGCCAGGGATTCGAACGAATTATACAACGAAGTCCCTTGCGGGGCCAAAGTCGCCAGTTTGAGTTCGACCGCCTGGGCCTGCGAGGAAGCCAGCAACAACACCAATGAAAACACCAATACGCCAATTGTTTTTTTAAACATATCATCACTCCTTATTGATTATTCCACACTTTCAAAAAGTCTCTTCATGTTCTTTTCGTCCAGCATCCACTCTGCCCTCACCTTGGCCATCTCATTGGCCAAACGGGCTTGAGGCAATACATCGGCAGGGGTTTCTAAAACCTCGTCCAGCAATTTTTTATACAAAACCTGATCTTTGATGGGAAGCGCGTAAAAGAGGGCATAATAGATGTGCGCCATGAGAAATTTACGTTGATATTGGCTCAACGCCTTTTCAAAATAATCCTTGGCCTTGGGCAAATTCCCACCAAACATTGCCGGACGCGATCCATACGATACCCCAAAAAACACATAGGGCACTCCATAGTAATAACCAGAGTCAAGTTCCAGCACCCGCCGCATCATCGCCTCTACCTTGGGAAACATGGCAACGGCCAATGGCGAGTCCTTGCTCAAATTGATGAACCCGCCCCAATCCATGGCCGTCCAAAACAGCTCGGGCACCCTATCCTGCCCCATACCCGCCAAGACCCGATTGAATCTGTCCATATCCCGGGTCAGAGCCTTCTTGAAACCACTGTTCGTTTTGAGCGCACCCAGCCCATAATCCTTGCCGCGTTCATAAAACAATTTCGTCCGTTTGAGGTATTTTTGATACAGAACATCATCGACGTCCTTGTATCTGAGCAGATCAAATTCCAAAAAACCCATGCAATAATTGGCGTACGAACGTGCCAGCAGGGTGTTGAAATCTGAATTTTTGGGGTTGTCGTGCTGGAACACCTCCATGATCTTGATGAGAGTCATTGCCGCGTCACTGGCCACTTCGATGTCGCTCTCCATTTCGTACTTGGGGGCGCCTTTGGTCATGATTTGCGCGGTCAGGTGCGAGGCGATACGTTTGGGGGTACAGGCCATCAAGGTCAGGCAAGACAAAGAACACAACACCAGCAATTTCAAAAATGTCGCCAATTTTTGTGTCATGCAAACTCTCCTTGAAAAACAATAGCAGGAAAACAAAAAGGTGAAGACCGGTACCATATCAGTTTTTGGCAATCAATTCTTTGTTTGATTATCCTTCATCCCCACTTGAACGCACAGCGTCATGACGCCTGCACAAAACACCTTTCATTCCTAAGACAAATCATTATTATACAAATTGATTTTATCTACAGTTGTTATAATAAAATTATAGAGGCCTATTATCCTTACCATGCTAAACCGCTCACAGAAAAAGTGACCACTCCGGTTGAAGCAATGCTCGGACTCAACGCCAAACTCAAAAATCTTCCCATCGCGTTCAATCTCAACGGTGGGCTGGCACTGATCCGCGGCGCGGGCACACCTCTCTTCAGAACGTTGGCGGGGATGACGATTGGAATGTGATGGAGAGAAATCTAAAGTTGTGCTTTATAATTTGCAGAAAATTCTAAAGTGCTGTATTATATATTCTATGTGGCGCTAATAAATAATAATATTAGGGGGTTATGTGGAGTTGGCTGATCTATTTTTTTATAATTCTCATTGGCAAACCGGAGATTTGCCAAAAAATCCTCATTCAATAAAACGAAAACTTTTCAAAAAATTAGCCCAAACAATTGGGGACCGCTACATCATCACAATCCAAGGACTGCGTCGCACAGGAAAATCTGTTCTACAAAGTCAATATGTGGATGCTTTTTTCGAGCAATTCCCAGAAATCTCCCAAACACAACTTCTGAAATATACATTTGAAAAAGAAGATGATCTGGATCTTTTGCCATCACAAGAATTGATCGATTTGTTGCATTTGTATTTTCATCGAATTCTACAAACTCAACCCGCCTTGCTGAACAAAAAAACCATCATTGCCTTGGACGAAATCCAGAATGTCGATAACTGGCAAAGTGTCATCAAAAAATATTATGACATCAATGAAAATATCAAATTCGTGCTGACTGGTTCTTCATCGCTCTATTTAAAAGAGGGGGCCGAATCTCTGGCCGGCAGATCACTCGATTTTGAATTGGAATGCCTCGATTTTCAGGAATATCTGGCTATCATTGATTCGCCAATCAAGCCCCCCTTTGCAGAGTCACTTGATGACTTGCTGAAGATCACTCCGTTTGATGTGGAAGACAACACCATCAAAACCTTTGAAAATTTTTTGTGTGTCGGTGGATTTCCTGAAACAGCACTGATGTTTAAAACAAATCACAACATAAAAGACATTCATCGTTTCATCAGAGAATCCATCATCAACAAAGTCATCAAGCGAGACCTAAAAAAATACTTTCAGATTAAAAACACCATCGTGGATCAGCGGATGTTTCAGGTTTGCTGCAAAGAAAGTTCTGGTTTCATGGAGCTTTCAAAATTGGCGCCAGAAACTGGTTTGTCGCTTGTCTCGATAAAAAAACATCTCGAGATTTTCAAAAAAAGTCATCTGGTTCATTTTCTGTCCAAGTTCGACAAAAAAATCCGTCGCGAAATCAAATCCACCAGAAAAGTTTATGTTGCCAGCCCCTGCTTCATGTTTGCGATGGTTCCTGACACATCGCTCGAAAACAGGGAATACGTGGGACATGTCGCCGAAACGTATGCCTTCAACCAGCTGAGAAAATTGGAAGAAAATCTTTACGTTGAAAAAGGCAAGGAGAGCAGAGAAGAAATTGATTTTTATTTTCCAGAAAAAAAGCTGTTGATCGAGTGCAAATACACACAAATCATCGATGCCAGAAAATTTGCGTATTTATTGGCGCGGGCCCAGGCACTCGGGACCCAAAACATTGTTTTCAGCAAAAACAGCTGGGGAGATGTTCATTTGAAATCGTGTCCCCTGTTTTTGCTTGCAACAGGCTGACATCGTATCACCGAAACACCACTCTTCAGAACGCTGGCGGGTGTAACGATTGGGATGTGATAGAGAAGCTTCCAAGCTCTCACTTTATAATTCGCTGAAAATTCTAAAGTTTTGCAACGGTTAACACGTGATTTGAAAAAAACCATCCCCTGTTGACCTGTTGTTTGTTTGCCATTAAAGCTCCCCCCATGCAAAACTCACGAGAAAAATACCGTATCAGGCCACTCTCAACCATTTTGAACAAGCCCCCCCAGGACTTTCAACGCAGCGATCTCCTCACAATCATCAAGGATGAGAGTATCAAACAGCTGAATCTGCATTACACCGGGCTCGATGGCAAATTAAAGGGCATCAAGGTTCCCATCAACGATCTGGCTTATGCCGATATGATTCTGGCCCAGGGTGAGCGCATCGATGGGAGCAGTATTTTCAAGGGTATTCTGGACGCGGCCCACAGCGATCTGTACGTTGTGCCCAATTACCAAACAGCCTTTCTCTCTCCCTTTGAGGATCACACTCTGGGCATCATGTGCCGCTTTATGGATAACGAAGGTGCCCTGGCTTCGTTTGCCCCTGACAACATTTTATTCAAGGCACACAACCTTTTGAAGAAAGCAACGGGTTATTCCCTCAATGCCCTGGGCGAAGTGGAATTTTACATTCTGTACGACAAAAAAAATTCCCTGTTCGCGGGGCTTGAACAACGAGGGTACCACCAATCTGCCCCCTTCATCAAATCCGACGAGATGATTGACGAGATGCTCGATGTGGTCTCTGGCCTCACGGGTGCCGTCAAATACGCGCACTCGGAAGTGGGCTACATTGAATCCTTAAAATCAAAGGATCCTGAACTGGCGGGCAAGCGTTGCGAGCAATACGAAATTGAATTTTTACCACGACCCATCGAGGACATGGGCGACTACATCACACTCACCAAGTGGGTCATCCGCAACATCGCTTATCAGTGGAACTGCGGGGTCACGTTTACGCCAAAACTCGAGGAAGGCTACGCGGGTAACGGCCTGCATTTTCATCTGGAACTGGTGAAAAACGGCAAAAATGTGATGGTCGATACGAATGGCGAGCTCAGTCCTGAGTGCAAAAAAATGATCGCGGGGTTGTGTCAACACGCGCCCAGCCTGACCGCGTTTGGCAACACCGTATCCAGCGCGTACCTGCGCCTTGTACCCAATCAGGAAGCCCCCACGCGCATCTGCTGGTCAGAACAGAATCGTTCTGCTTTAATCAGAGTGCCCCTTGGCTGGCGACACCAATGTGACATGGCCAAAGCCGTCAACCCGACCCAGCAGGAATCCTTTGATGCGCGGGGGCGTTCCCGTCAAACCGTTGAGTTTCGTAGTCCGGATGGCTCCGCGCACGTGAATTTATTACTCGCGGGGCTCACGCTCGCCGTCAAGAGCGGGCTGGAGGATCCCCATAGTTTAAAACTGGCGGAAAGTCTGTATGTCACCAAAAACATTTTTAAGGAAAAGAGCAACCGTCTTGAGGAGCTCGAACGCCTGCCCGTGAGTTGTGACGGGTCCGCCGATGCCCTCATAAACGACAAGGCTTTTTACCAAACGGATGGATTATTCCCCGATGAGATCCTTGACTACGTATACAAAAAACTCAAACTGGAAAACGACAAAAACATCAACGAGCGTTTTGCCAATCTCACAGCGGACCAGCGGCTCGAGGCCACCCGCCAGATCATGCACAAGGACCTGCACAAGCAGTGATGGAAATTCAACACAGCTCATTGCGCACACAAACCATTATTGCCCCCCACGTCTTTGTGCCCATACGCCACGCCCACCTCGACCTTGAGTTTCGTGGGCACACCGGCCTCGCCTTTGAGATTATCGCCGCAAACTTCGTAATCTTCTGTTTGATATTCATTGGAAATCTTTTTTTCGTCCAACGATTGTTTGACACCTTCGAGATCCCCGGAGACAATTTTTTCGATGACCTCTCCCCCAAACACATCACCAACCTTTACTGGTCTGATCACGAGCGCTTGTTGCGTCCCTGTATTTTTACCCAAATCATCTGTTGCTGACGAAATAGTCACAACGGTTTCTTTGTTGACACTAGCCTCTTTGACAAGTTTTTTGACAGAGCCAACGGGATCGGAGGTAAAATCGGCGAGGGCGGATTTGTCGATGGGATAACGGTTTTCAATCCACACATTGGTGCGCGACGTATCGTTGCGGTTGGATGACACGAGACGATTGTACTTCCCGATACCCCCCTTGCCCTCGACCGCCGTCTGAACCCCCGCCCCTGCCCGCAAAACCAGTGTGGGATTACCCTGATCATCAAATTCTATTTTGGCACCTGCCTTGATATCGCCGGAAACACTCGCTCCGCCATGTCCTTTGGCGAGCGTTTCCAGTCCCTTAACGGGAAAAGCGATTTCACCACCTATATTGCCCTGAACAGTCAGACTGTCGGTCAGCTCAATGCTTTTGAGTTTGCAATCAACTTTGGGGATGTTGTTAACATCAACCAGATACTTGCCAATAACAGGCGCTCGCGACCCCTTGGTGGCGATAAGGTACGACACGGGTGGCATCGTGGCAGTCACGGCAATCGCCGCTTGTGTGATGGCAACCTTACCCGCGAGCTTGATGGCCTTGTCGACTTCCTGGGCGTTGGGGAATGTCAATGTGATGGCCTTTTCGCCAGCAACCGAGACAGAGGCACCCATCTGTACCTTAAAACGACCCTTTCCCTTTGCAAGCTCCGCGGAAAGGCCAAGCCCCACCTTGCCTGCAATGGTCATTTCGTATCCATCGTTGGTTTTCACAACCTGACACGAAACCTGTCCCTCCACAGTCTTGACTCCCATCGTCACTTTGGCCTTGAGACTGACCCCCATTGAATCTTTTTCGCCTAACTGTTCAAGTTCATCTGCAATGAAAGAGTCCTTATTTTTTGCCTCGGCCTGTAAATTGGTTTCCTCCAATTGACTCACCAACTGCTTTTCGAATTCAGGGTCGATCAAGGCCTGGTCGACCTTGGCCTTTGATTCTTCGTCAACCGCGGCCGAAATGACAGACCTGGGATTGGGATCGGTATTTTGGGAAACGGGGTTTGTCTGGATATAATTTTCATCTGTGGGCTGACATGTGTATTGATTGATTGTTTGATTCATAAAATCTCCTGTAAAGGTTATCTGCTCTATCCTCAGCACAAACCATGCCAGAATTCATTTTTATTATTATTCTTAAATATCATAAAGTTACAAAACACATTCACAAATCCTCAGTCCCATTATTTCTTGCCTGAGACAGGTGCTGAGACGGGTGTTTCACATTTTTCTTGCCTCTGAATCTTATTATTGCTAGTGACACGCCTCGCTTTTTAACCCTTATATTGCAGGTGAATTTATGAAGTTGGGAATCAAAATTGGGGACGTTGTCGAGGTCATCAAAGGAAAATTTTCCGGTCAAAAATCCAAGATCGTTTCCATCGATAAAAAAAATGATCGCGTCGTTCTTGAGAACTTGAAAAAACAAAAAACCAAAACAAAATCTTTACATGGAAGCTTTCATGTTCTGAGCCTGAAGCTGGTAAAGGCTGAGCAGCCCAAGACGGAAGAACCCAAAGCAGAAGAGAAAAAAGAAGCAGTCGTAGCGGCATCATAAAAACGGCTGATAAATTTATGTGGTGAAACAAGGAGTTCGTTATGTCAAATGTATGTGAAGTCACTGGTGTTCGGCGTTACAAGGTCAACAGGGTATCACACGCCAACAATAAAACAAAACACTATCAACAACCCAACATTCAGGAGAGGCGTTTTTTGATTCCTGAATTGGGCCAAAGGGTCAAAATCAGAATCAGCTCACGCGGTTTGCGAACAGTCGACAAACATGGTGGCTTGTCGCGTTATTTAGTCAAAGCAAACCCAGAAAAACTTTCAGCAAATTTGCAACGTGTTAGAAAGATTCTTATCAGCAAGGGCTTACATTGAGGTTTATTATGGAACGATTAAGAAAAGATGACATTGTCGAAGTGATTTCCGGCGTGAGCCGAGGCAAACAAGGCAAACTTTTACGCTTTAACGATGACCGCACCCGCGCTTATATCGAAAAAGTGAATCTGGTCAAAAAGCATTCAAAGGCTAGTCAGAAAAACCCGACTGGTGGTATCATCGAAATTGAATCCTCGATTCATGTTTCGAATCTGATGGTCGTTGACCCCACCAAAAAAATACCCAGCAAGGTCGGCATCAAGACCCTCAAGGATGGTTCAAAGGTCCGCTTTCTAAAAAAGACCGGAACCGAGCTGAGTGCTCATTCTAAAAAATAGCCTGGGCTCGCTTCTCCCTGTACCCACGTTCCCCCGGTTTCTCGAAGATACGCTTCATTTTCGGTGCTGTCTGCGTTGGCGTCCTCAATGTCGACCGCGTCCACAACATTTCCCGCTTCATCAAGCAGTTCCAAGGTCAATGTGTTGTTAATCGCTCCATCGGGATTGCCAAAAACAACAAGCTCGCCGGGTAAAAATTCCAAAGGAATGTCATCCAGACTCGAATGAGTATCCCACAATGTACTATCCAAAGTCTGTAACACATCTGTTCCATCAATCATGTTCAGGGACCACTTGCTCACATCCAGACTTTCCTCTGTTCCATTGAATATCTCTATGTATTCATCCGTACTGCCCACAGTGCCTGAGCCAGGTTCATCGTCAAAGAGAACCCCGTTACCTCCCTCTGAGTCATTGTGGTCCTGTTGCGGGTCAGTCACCACTTCGGTAATGAGGACTCTGTTCCAATCAAACGTTTCTGTGATCTGATCTGATTCTTCTTCTGTATCGTCAGACTCAGGATAAGTTGTGGGCACATCCGGATAAGAAGTCGGGGCATTCGCGTCAGGATCAACTTCATTTTCAGACAGTGATGCGTCATCATTCACGACCACCAGATAATGAGCAGAAAAAAGACCGCTCCCCGATAACAGGCCCGCCTGGTTTAACGGATAATAAGTTTGGGATTGAATTTTTGGCAAAGCGACAACAACGTATTCATCAGATATAATCTGATCAAAATTGATTGCCAGGTGAACACTCCTCAAATCATCCGCAATCGTCATTTGGCTCTCGATGATCTGCACATCACCGTCCGTCACCGCCTCATATAAGTCATTCCAATCCTGATTTGTGTAAACTTCATACTGACTTTTTGTGATGACAAAAAGACTATCTCGGGCGATCGTTGTTTCCCATACGGGCTCCGAGAAATTGAGCGATATTGTGGTTTCTCCCGTTATTTTAGAACCCTCAGTTGGAGACACGCTCAAAATGTAAAATTGTTTTTCCGAAGCCAGGTCATGCTCCCTCCTTTGTAGCCCGCAAGAAACAAAAACAACAAGACAAACAATCAATACACTGCAAATGATTTTCATACAAACCTCCTCTTTATGTGGCTGTGAGACAATTCCCAGTTACAAACCAGGAATCTGTTTTTGTTCCCGCCACCATCTGTCATGAAACTGTCCCCCCGTAATGGCATCGATTCTATCGGTGAGGCTCAGGTATTTTGCATAATACATGGCCTTGCTCTGCAAGTGGCCTTTGGCCTGCAAATAGCGGATCAGGTATAAATAACGATCCTCATAGATTTTGTACAAATCATCACCGATGGTTTTCTGCAGTTTCAAAAGTTCGCGGCGTTCGCTCTCGATCAACAGATGATTGCGATTGAAAATAATTTCATCCAGCTTCCAGACAGCGCGCGCGTGAACCGTGCGGCCCAGATAACCGTAATAGTTGTAATCATTGTCCTCGGGGCCAATGGTCACATCACCACCAGACAGAGAAATATTGTCGCTCACCTTCAGTCCCTCTCGTTCAGTGAGCGAGTGATCGTAGCCGACATACAGGGCGGGAAAATAGGGCGCCGCCTTGACGCGTTTTTTCAAGCGTTCCAGGGAGGAAGTGGTTATTCCTTTGTCTTTGAAGTAGGCAAAGAGAATGTCTGCATAGCTGGGTTCATTTTGTTTTATCGTGGAAAATTGTTTGATGTGAGGTGACAGACTTGCCCAAACGCTTGAGCCAATGAGCAAACAAACACAAAACAAAAGCACAAAAAAAATGATATTGTTTTTCATGACAACGTCTTTTGCAACGCACGTGCCAACTTTGAAAAAATAATTCTCCACAAAAAAATAAGCCCAATATCATAAACATGTTCGATCTGGCGGCATGACGGAGGTCACTGTACGGAATTCCAAAGTGTCTCACCGTCCCATTTTGGGACAAATCAGGGATGATCCTGAGACAAAAAATGGCACGACCCAATCTTGTGCATAGGTAAAAAATGCATGAGAAAAAAACAAGCACAAGTATGACGGAGTTCCGTGTACGCATCCCATTCTCTGTGCCTAGTCCCATTTTTGGGAAAGATGGTGAGACTATTTATTGACTGATATTGACAGTTGGAGCTCCGTCATGCTGTTCCGGTTTTAAAACGTATGACGAAGACACTCGGTACGTCATGAACACTCGGTACTCCGTCATAGCGGTAATAGCGGTAATAATAGTAATAATAGCGGTAATATTGTTCTTTTGAGAGACAATTTATGATCACCAACATGCTAGGCTCAGTACTCCGTCATAGTATGCGTCTCAACGGTAACGTATTATTAAATGAAAAATAACAGAAGATTTTGGAAGGAGGGATTCGGCACACACTTCAAATGGAAACAGTTGCGCTGACAGTAACCACATTATTGCCAATTTTGTTTTTTCCTAATTCAAAAAACTGCCGGTGTCTGTCTTGCCATTCTTTTCTCCGCAAACGCACTTTTTTCATAAGTCGTTCATGACACGTTTGCACCCACAATGGATTACCAATAAAACAAATGTAACCATCATCTTTTCTGTAAGGACATATTGGGGTGCGGTGATCATTCGCAATGATTTCTTCGATCATCAATCGGTACTTATTTTGTCTGTCGTGAGCTGTGTTACCAAGTCCTATATAAAATTCGGGGTCAGTCAACAGTGGATCCTCTTGACCAAAAGCATAGTGATGATACGATGACCACTTATGGTTTTTGGGATGAATATTATTCGTTGTCCTTTTGGGATTGAGATCGTTATAAATGATCACACTCATGAGGTCATCATCGGTTTCCATGGTTGGCGATTTGAATCGATCCATCACCACCTGCCCCCTCCGACAAAAGTGTTTGTTTATGGATCTCGAAAAGCAACCATTCACGACCCTAAAAAAATCAGAAAACAATTTTTGCGAAGCACAACGGCCTGTCATGTGAACATGATTATCCATCAAACAATAGGAAAAGATAATAATGTCGTACACCATTTTATATTTAAGCAGTAGTTCATAATAAAGCGCCTTTGCAAACTCAGACTTCAAAAGCCAATCCTTGTTATGACACTGCCATGTCACATGAAAAACGGATCCTTCAAAGACCAATAAACTTCTAGGATAATTTGCCATGTCCTAAACACCTGCCAAAACCGTGCCAATTTGAAAAAAAATAATATTTAAAGAATATCAATCAAGTTGGAAGAACACTCAACAATAATAGAGTCTCTCACAAAATAAAATCCCACAAGGGGGACTGTCCGCGGGACTCCGTCATGATGTCCCCTTCATGTCCCCTGATGTCCTCTTGTCATAATATTCATATTGCTTTTCAAAAGGTCGTTGCCTAAGCTTTTTGAATGAATTTTGAACATATCATTAAATCTTTCAATGACGTGCTCTGGGGCACCCCACTCATTTGCATGTGTCTTGGCGCGGGAATATATTTTTCACTCAAAACACGATTTCTGCAGATTCGACTGATCAAGGACATGCTTAAATTGTTACTTGAGGGCAAAAGCTCCGCGCAGGGAATTTCATCCTTTCAAGCACTGGCGGTTTCTCTGTCTGGACGCGTAGGGACGGGTAATATCGCCGGCGTGGCCACAGCCATCGCTCTTGGCGGTCCGGGCGCTGTCTTCTGGATGTGGCTCATAGCTTTTTTAGGAGCGGCCACGGCCTTTGTGGAATCATCTCTGGCTCAGATATATAAAGTAGAAAAGGATGGTCAATATCGAGGAGGGCCGGCGTATTACATTGAGAAAGGCCTCAAACTCAAATGGTATGCTGTGGCGTTTGCAGTGGCCTCTATTTTTTCCTGTGGTTTTTTTCTCCCAGGCATTCAGGCAAATAGCATTGCTGTGAGCTTGCAACACGCGATGGGCATTCCAAAGACAGTGTCGGGTGCGTTTGTTGTGATGTTGCTGAGTGCGATTGTATTTGGAGGCATCAGACGCATCGGCCGAGTGGCTGAGTATGTTGTTCCATTCATGGCTATTGGCTATGTTTTGTGTTCCCTAATCATTGTGGCATTCAATCTCGAAAAACTGCCGGCTGTGTTGTCCCTGATCTTGTCGTCTGCCTTTGGTGCTCATCAGGTTTTTGGAGGCATTGTGGGGAGCGCCATCAGTTTTGGTGTGAAACGCGGGATTTTTTCAAATGAAGCCGGTCAGGGGAGCGCGGCCCATGCCGCAGGTGCGGCCGAAGTCACACACCCTGCCAAACAGGGACTGGTGCAAGCCTTTTCGGTTTATATCGACACCCTCTTTGTGTGTTCGGCGACTGCTTTCATGATACTGATAACCGGGCAATACAATGTCGAAGGCATTGTTAACAACATCCCAGGCGTTGAAATCGGTCCCATGTACACACAAAAGGCTGTGGAAACCGTATTTGGTGTTGGGCCCATTTTTGTGGCCATCTCTCTTTTCTTTTTCGCCTTCACCACACTGATGGCTTACTACTACATTGCTGAAACCAACGTGGCCTATCTCAAAAAAAACCCCTCTCAAAAATGGTTGATCACTGCCCTGCGCATTATCCTGCTTGCATCGACTTTCTATGGTTCCATCAAAACGGCCGATCTGGTTTGGGCAATGGGCGATATTGGTGTGGCACTAATGACGTGGTTGAATTTGGTAGCGATCTTCATGCTCAGAAAACCGGCGTTTTTATGTTTGCAGGATTATGAAAGACAAAAGAAACTCAAAATCAATCCAGTCTTCCGCGCCGATGATCTGGGAATTGCTAATACCGACTTTTGGACAAAGCAACCACCTCGAAAGACCATCGATCAAGCAGCCTAGTCCATCGCTATATTCATTTTGATCTTTCAAAACAGCTCAACGCTATAAAAACTCATTAAAAACTCATGACGGAGTTACATAAAAAATCCGTAAATCATCAAAAAACACGAAACTTTTACAGAAATCTTTCGATATCTTGATCGGTTAGAGGTAATAACCAGATCACTTTATGTCGTCAATCTTGTCATCATCAGGACTCATTGGACACGGTTCTTTGTCGCGCCCCATTCACTTAGAAGGTAATGGACAGCCCAACCCCATCCCCTCACATGGTCCCTTACCCACGGGCGCCGAGATTCAGGGGTATTTTGCCAGTAGGACAATAAATGTTGATGGAAATACAGGCACGCCCCGGCCCACACACGAGATTGGTCATCCCGTTCAACTGCAAGCATGCAGAAACGTGCTGATCAGGAGTCATCCCCTTGAACGCTTTATTCATCCTCGCGGTGACATCGCCAGTGTCACAAGCGACGTTACTTTGTCGAACATCCTTGCTTCCACGTCGAACACCGCCATCGGTTTTGGGTACCCCGAAGGACTCAGAGGCGTGATTCAATTTTATCTGGGCAGTGCCTTTTTGATTGGAACAGACGGTCAGTTCAAAAGACTCAACGGGGTTGATGCCCACTCGCGTCTAGCCTACGCCATGGCCGCCTATGTGGTCAGAACAGATCATGATTTAATAAAATATGACCCTGAATGTTTGAGCGGAGGACAACTCAGTGGAAAAAATCTGGACGATCTGATTGAATGGATCAGGACACTCAAGGAGTTTGATCCGCAGAGCGCCTGCGCAATGACTCTGACCTTGAACGTGCAATGGGCACAGTTTGCGATTCCCAAACCTCCGGTGAGTGTGGGAAATGACTTCAGATCATTGCAAAAGCTCATCACAGACAACACAAAACCTCAACTTTTAATCTCTGTCATATACTCACCAACAGAGGTTGACTCCCCCTTAGGTCATAAAGGATTTCATTTTGTGGGCGTTAAAACCACTGTCAACGCAGGATCTCCAACCGATGGGGGTGTGCTGATCAACTGTAAGATCAATAATGTCACACGCCTGCAAATCGCCAAGATCGATGAACATGTTTGTCTTACTGATGGTGCTTGTTCCTTACCAGCACCCCAACAACGACCAACTCCATCACCAACACAAGTCCCCACGCGCGTCACCACATCAACAAAAGTTCCTGCGCCAATCCGGGTTGCCCCGCGCCCACAACCCACAATTCCTCAAAAACCTGCACCAGCAAAACAACAACCCGTTGTTGTTGCAAGGACAGCACCAACAACAGCTGATCCCCTCCTCGAACTCATCCCACAACCCGATCAGACCCTGATGGCTTCCAATGTTTGGATGCATACCGAAACAGCTCATGTGCTGGCACAACAACTTGCTGAGTGGCTCAGTGGCAAAACCATTTTACGCCCTGTTCAGTTGGCCGATGTGGGTTCAGGCGCTGTTCCTATCACCCTCTGCAGAATTCTAGCGGAACTGGCAACCGCCAAGGATCCCAGCTTCTCCCGTTTGCTTTTTCACCTGGCCATCCTCGATAGCGATCAACAAGCAATCAACCGTTTTTGTGATCTGGCCACCACTCCGGCCCCCGGTAAAGACAAATGGGGCAAAAAGTCTGCTGATATTCCCTCTTCGCCGTTCCCAAAATCGATTGTCGAAAAACGCATGCTACGTGGCAATACGTGGTCCCCCACAGATGTGGGGCGTCTCCGTCCTGAGTTTCTGCCACAACCAGTCGATGTGTTATTTACGGGCATGCTATTGCACCAAGGCAAACCAGAACAAGTGTATACACTAGCGCAAAATGTCCATAGCATTCTGACCGACGGCGGTCTGTGGCTCATTCATGATTTGTTCATGCCTGACACAGAACCCTACCTGACTATAGCCAGCGAAGTCACACGTGAGTATTCCGGATTTTCGTTTCCGTTTAAACGCGTATTTCGTCACGCCGTTGAGGACAATCAAGCACGCAATGCCTTCCTGCGCGCACTATCTTCCTATAAAGGAGCGTCCCCTTCCCCAAACGATTTGCGCGAACAAGTCACAAGTCAGGTTTTTCCCTACACCATGCCTATGGTGACTCACCTATTACAACAGGCTGGATTTGATACTACGGTGATCCCGTATGCTCCGCTATTTGGCGAACATGCCCTTGCCCCTTGGATAGGCGCCATCGTGGCTCGAAAAAAGAAACCAACCTACTGAGACCTGCCCAAATAAGGTCCTGCAAAACAACACAACTTATTGATATGTTGAACTGTTACACAACTCCAATCGACCTCCGTCATACAGCCGCCACACGACCTCCGTCATACGGTCGCTGATACGGTCGCTGTTCTTGGCATCTGCCCTCTATTCAACCTTGCTGTTATTCAGATTCAGAAAACGCATCAGTGCAAGCAAGCCCGCGGCATAAGTTTCACCACCCGACTCAATACCGCCAAACATCATGCGTGCCCGCCGGGTCTTCGGCAATGTAGAGGTG
The DNA here is from genome assembly GCA_964526915.1 of uncultured Nitrospirales bacterium. Taxonomy (GTDB): domain Bacteria; phylum UBA10199; class UBA10199; order UBA10199; family JADGCS01; genus JAHJDR01. The sequence continues at coordinate 39,157 of CAZGMS010000101.1, read as the reverse complement.
ACACTCACCATCAACCGCAAACCCCTCCTGATCGTGCGTAGACAAGGGCAGATCATATTGCGACTCCAAAATACGATCGGGCGTCAGGCTGACCAGCTTGTTGGACGAATCGTAGAGGGCAAAGATTTTTTGGTGAACTCCGTCATAATACAAATCGGAAATATCGGTGACACCGGGCAGAGGAGCCCAAGCCACAATTTGCTGGCTGTCAGTAATAGTAATATCACCAGTTGTCGATAAAAGTGGCACTTCGTATACGTGAATCATCCCGGTTTGCTGTATCCCCACCCAAAAATAACCGCCTTCGACCGACGATGAATCAGGCACAAAAGTGAGGGCTTCGAGACCTTGATTAGTTTCTGAATAAATCCCGGACGGCAAAGTAAATGTGCGCGTCACCAAACCTGTATTGATATTGACTTCCTTGATTGCCGCCACATGTTCAACACCAACATACACAAAATCACTCGCGGGGTCAGTTACCGTCACGGCTTCAAGGTCACCAGGAAGGCTCCAGTTAGTCACATCTGAGCCATCGAGATTCATGCGCGTAAGAATTCCGGAATCGCTCACCAAAAACAACTGATTCAAACGCTCGTGCCACACAATCCCGCTGGGCTCAAACAAGGTCTCCAAACCGGCACCAATGTTCGACGCTGTTGCCAAAAATGCGGTGGAAACTAAAAGATCGCAGGCAGGTGGAAGAACTTCATCGTCGGTATCCTCGCTGGGACTACTATCGGTACCAGTGCCGGAATCAGATCCAGTATCAATCTCAGCGCCAGAATCAGGGACAGTTTCTGAATCAGAATCGGATGCGGCAGGATCGTCCCCTGAAACATCACCGGTTTGAGCCGTATCCTGATCCGTCCCCGTATTGTCGACACCAGTCTTGGAGGAATCCTTTGTTGAACTGGCACAGGCGCAAAGACACAAGATCACAGCAGTCAAAATGAATAGGCGTGGACACATTGTCATGGTTACCTTTCTACAGAACGCAGACACAAAATCTCAACATATTTCGATGAGTTCTTTGTCATAAACTCAAGAATACTATGATGTCTTAGCACAAGGGTCAGCCAGATTGAGCCCATAGCGCATCTGCACCGAGCTACCCCCTTGACAACCGACCTTGAAACAGCCCGTCAACCATCGGCGCATCTTTTGGTTAGGGGCACAGCACCGTGGAATGTGTCCGACAGAATTCCGTGACCTTCGTCATATAAAAAAACCTTGCAATTTGGCTTAAGTTCGCATAATTTCAACTACCCTTATCAACAGGAGATTTTCCTATGACTGTCGAAAAAAACATCGAAGAATTTATGACGTACCTGATGAACCAAAAGAACGCCGCGGAAAATACAATTCTCAGTTACCGGCGCGATTTGACTGAATTTTACCATTACCTGCTAAATCACCAGGCAGAAGTCATCAGCGACAACGCCATGTTGCTTGACCGCATCAACCCATTGATGATCAGGTCATATCTCTCTCTCCTGTTTCAAAAAAATGGTGCCTCCTCGATCGCCCGCAAACTGTCGGCCCTGCGATCCCTTTTTAAATACTTTGTCAAAAAAGGAACCATCGACCAGAACCCAGCCAAGGTCATCAATTCACCAAAACTGCCAAAAAAACTCCCGAAGTTTCTCAACGTCGACGAAATCAATGCTCTCCTGGCCATGCAATTGGAAAGCAAGAAATACGCCGTCCGCGACAAGGCCATTTTGGAACTCCTTTATTCATGCGGTCTGCGTGTGAGCGAGCTTGTCAATCTCAATCAAGATCAAATGGATTTGATCGAAGGTCTGGTACGAATTCACGGCAAAGGGAATAAAGAACGCATCGTCCCCATCGGAGATAAAGCCGTCAGGGCGCTCCAAGCCTATCTTTCTGAGCGCAGTTCCATCCAGTTGATCCGCGATGACGACGCCTTGTTTTTAAACAAAAATGGAACTCGTTTGACGGTACGCTCCATACAACGCCTGGTGGCCCACATGACCCAGGAAATGGGTCTTTCAAAAACGGCCACACCCCACATGATCCGTCACAGCTTTGCCACACACATGCTGGGCTCAGGAGCGGACTTGAGATCCATTCAGGAACTGTTGGGTCACAAAAGCCTCTCCACCACCCAAAGATACACACACGTAGGGGTTGAAGAGTTGTCAAAAGTGTACGATAAGACGCATCCCAAAAGTTAATCGTTAATCGTCAATCGTGGATCGTATAATTTATCGATCCACGATCCACGATCCACGATCCACGATCAACGATCAACGATCAACGATCAACGATCGACGATCCACGATCCACGAAATATGTACGAAACACACGCAACCACCATCATTGCCATCAAAAAAGGGAATTCGGTCGCCATGGCAGGTGACGGCCAAGTTAGTCTGGGCAATACTATCCTCAAAGGCAAGGCCAAAAAAGTGCGCCGCATGAACGAAGACAAAGTCATCGCCGGGTTCGCAGGCTCCACAGCCGATGCCTTCACCTTGTTCGAAAGATTTGAAGCCAAACTCAAGGAATATTCCGGCAATCTCAAACGTGCCGCAGTCGAGTTGGCCAAAGACTGGCGAACAGACAAAGTCCTCAGACGACTTGAAGCCCTGCTCATTGTGGCAGACAAAGAAAGTTTATTCACCATCTCAGGAAATGGAGATGTGATCGAACCAGACGATGGCATTGCGGCCATTGGCTCAGGGGGCATGTTTGCCCTGGCCGCGGCCCGAGCCTTGATGACGCACACAAAGTTAAGCGTCAAGCAGATCGCCGAAGAGTCCATGAAAATCGCCGGCGATATTTGTATCTATACAAACCACAACATCACCCTGGAGAGCATTGAAGAGTGAATTGTCAGTTGTGTCTCGTGAATCACGCACAGATTGTCAATGTCCTGTCAAAAATCGATTCACGATCCACGATCAGCGATCCACGCGTACAGCATGAACGAAATAAAAAATTACACACCCAAACAAATTGTTCAGGAACTTGACCGTTACATCATCGGCCAACATGAGGCCAAAAGAAGCGTCGCCATCGCTTTGAGAAACCGCTGGCGCAGACTCAATGTCAAAGGCGACATGCAGGATGAAATCATCCCCAAAAACATCATCATGATCGGCCCTACCGGTGTGGGAAAAACCGAGATTGCCCGCAGACTCGCCAAGCTGGCGGAATCACCGTTTTACAAGGTGGAAGCCTCCAAATTCACAGAGGTCGGTTACGTGGGAAAAGATGTGGAATCCATGATCCGTGACCTCACCGAAATTGGCGTCAACATGATTCGCCAACGCGAACAAGAATGCGTCAAAGGCAAAGCCAAAGATTTGGCTGAAGAGCGTCTGTTGGATCTCCTGCTCCCCATCAAAAAGAAAAAAGCACCTCCCGTAGACATGACTATGACTCCGGTGAGAATTGAAGAGACCACGGTTCCCGAAGAAGAAGACACATCGAGAACCCGCGAAAAGTTGCGTCAGATGTTGCGAGATGGCAAACTCAACGACCGCAAGGTCGATCTCGACATAGGCCCCAAACCCCCTGCCTTCACCGGAGGCCCGGGAGTCCCCATGGTCGAAATCATCTCGGCCGGCGGTTCTCTCGATGACATCTCCAGTAACCTGCGCGACATGTTCGGAGGCATGTTCCAACAGGGAAAGAAACGCAAAAAAGTGCCCGTTCCCGAAGCCCTCGAGATCCTGACCCATGAAGAAGCGGCCAAACTCATCGACATGGAAACAGTCACCAAAATGGCCGTTTCGTTCGTTGAAAATAACGGGATCATCTTCATTGACGAAATCGATAAGATCGCCTCACGATCTGATCTTCGAGGAGGTCCCGATGTGAGCCGTGAAGGTGTTCAGCGGGATATCCTGCCCATCGTTGAAGGCTCCACAGTCTCCACCAAGTACGGTTTCGTCAAAACAGATCACATTTTATTCATTGCCTCTGGCGCGTTTCATGTCTCCAAACCAAGCGATCTCATCCCCGAACTTCAGGGACGTTTCCCCATCAGGGTGGAGCTCAATTCCCTCACCAAACATGATTTTCTGCGTATCCTCACCGAGCCCCAGAATTCTCTCACCAAGCAATACAAGGCACTCATGGGATCAGAAAATGTCACTCTGCAATTTACGGACGATGCGTTGGAAGAAATCGCCAGTTTTGCCGCCAAGGCCAATGAGCAAATGGAAAACATTGGCGCTCGAAGATTACACACCATCCTCGAAAAGGTCATGGAAGAAGTTTCCTACGATGCCAATGAACGTGCGGGAACGACATTTGAAATCACAAGCCCTTATGTGCAGAAATGTTTGGTAAAAATTATCGATAACCAGGACCTGAGTAAATACATATTGTAAATAACATGCCAGTGCAAAACCCCTTTTGACACCAGGGCCAATTCTGTGACAGAATCGCCGAGCTCAATGATTGCCATGTCCATGAAAAGATTTTCACTGCTCATCATCTCGTTTTTATTATTTCTCCCATCACGGGCCCTAGCCGCCCCCCCCCAATACCGTCTGAATTTGAGCGATTGCATTGAAATGGCCGTCAGAAACAACGAGGAAATCAAGGCGCAGGAATACGATGTGCAAGCCTACATCGCCCGCAAGATCGAAGCAACCAAGCGGTATGTCCCTGTTGTCACCATCAAATACCGCATGGCCCCAGTCCCAAGAGACTTGAACAATCCCGCTGTATCGTTCCTCTCGGGAGATATCTCCGTTTTCAATTCCATCAAGCTTGAGGCAGGGATTCCCATCACCACATTCGGCCGCATCGAAGTCAACAAACACCTGGCCGAAATCGGCATCGATGCCGCCCAGCTCAAGACAAAACAAAAAACCGATGAGGTGATCCTCGACATCCACAAGTTGTATCACGGCATTCTGCTGGCCAGAGAACTCAAAGTGCTGGCCAACAAAGGTCTGGATGCCATTCATGAAAAAATTGCCGAACTGGAAAAAGAAGAGAATATCGACCAGCTTCAAATATTAAAGCTCAAAGCGGTGTACTATGAGGTCGAAAAACGCCTTGATGAAGCACATAAAAAAGAAACCATCGCCCTCGCCATGCTCAAAGTCCGCACCGGCATCGGGGATGATGTGGATTTCGACATCAAGGACAAGGCCCTCACAACAGACTACCTGGCCATCGAAGCCTATGAAAACCTGTTACAGACGTCCAAGGCAAAACGTCCCGAATTTCAGTTATTACAACATCAGGTGAACGCCAAAAACCTGCAGGTCAAGCTTGAAAAAAAGGCCTATTTTCCCATGCTCAAATTTGGTGGGTATTTTGAATACGGCAACAGCCCTCACATAATCGGTGACGAGGATGACAATACGTTCAATAACCCTTTCAATTACACACGCGCGGCCGCGGGGCTTGAATTGTCCAACGAACTCGATTTTCGAAAAATCCAGGCCAATGTCGAAAAAGCCAAGGCTGAGCACCTCAAGGCCATCGCCGAAAAACGGTCAAATGATCGTTTGCTCGAGGTCGATTTGAAAAATGCCTATTTGGATTTTATACAGAAGCAGAAATTTTTATCCCGTGCCGAAAAGGAACAGCGCGCCGCCAGGGAGATCGTTTTTTTGACCAAAAGCAATTTGGACATCGGTCTGGGAGAAAAAAAAGAATATCTGGATGCCCTGCAATCCTATTTGGTGATTCAAGCCGCTGTTTTAGAAAATATTTACAACTATAACATGGCTGCGGCTACGCTCAAACAAAAACTCGGAACGATCGGCCAAGAGGCAAGAACTAAAGCTCTTTAAGGAGGATCTTTTGACAAGTCACAAACCCCTATTCATCCCCATCATACTCTTCCTCATTTTCGTAGGTGGTTGCTCATCCAAAAAAAATCCGGAGGCGCCATCATCAAGTCCATCAGACCAGGTCGCTGTAACCAATCAGATACAATACCCACCGGAGGAAGAGTACAACCCCAAGGCTCTTGACCCAAAAGAAATTGGCACGCCCATGCAAGCCATCAAAGGTCTCGATCAAATGATCGAAACCTATCACCTCGGGAAAGAGCTCACGGCTGAGCAGACAGAACACAACAGTTCACTCAAACAGAAAATCATACGGGGCACCTTCGACATCAAAGAGCTGTGCCGCCTGTCGCTTGGGAAGCACTGGGACGCCATATCCGAAGCCCAACAAAAACATTTTGTGGGCATGATGACGACCCTGCTTGAAACCAAAGCCATTTTTTCCAAGGAACAGCTCAAAGGCACAAACAAATATTACAGCATTTCCTATAAAAATGAATCTTTCGATGACGAAACAAAAGAGAAAGCCACGGTCTTCACAGACATGCATGTGCCCAAGGAAAAAATCACATTGAACATCACGTACAAGCTCCTGCTCACACCCTATGGCTGGAAGATTTACGATGTCGTTGTCGACGATGCCTCCCTACTCACCAATTACAAATTTCAATTCAACCAGATCATTTCCACAAAAGGTTTTGATGAGCTCTTTGCCCGTATGGAAAAGCAGTTAAACAAAATCAAGGGGGTTCCCCCGGATAACAACCAAACGACAGGAGGCGCTCACCAAAAATGACTCCCGCACAGACACCATTTCAACCTTTCAAAAGATCAATACTATTTTTAATCGATGGCGCCCGGGCGGATGTCATGACGCATGAGATCATGCAGGGCCACTTGCCCCATCTGCAGAAATTTTTTGTTCAGGACGGATGTCAAAAAACAATGCTGACCTGTTTTCCCTCCACAACCGGGCCAGCGCACCTTCCTTACCTCACCGGAGCCTTTCCCGGCACATGCAACATCCCTGGCATTCGCTGGTTCGACAAAGCGTCCTATGCCAAAAAAGGCTGGGGGTTCAGGTCAATCCGTAGTTACTGTGGACCGGAGAACCGACTGCTCGACCGCGATCTTGCTGCCAACATCACGACCGCCTGGCATGTTTTCAATCACCCTTACAATATTTTAGGAGGCCTCACAAAAGGTCTCATCAAAGAACACAACCTGACACGACAGCAACGCGAACTCTACTATTACTACGCGCACCTCACAGACAGATGGTCCCTCATCGATCATCTGGCCGCTCAGAAGCTTGAGAGCATTGTGACCAAGAGAGAATTTGATTTCATTTTTACGGTATTTCCCGGAGTTGATGAGTACGCGCACAGAACATCACCCTTTTCGGAAAGGACCAGACAAGCCTATCGTGAAGCCGACCAATACATTGGAAAAACCATTCAAATGCTGGAAGATCGAAAAATTCTACAGGAAACCCTTCTCGTCATCGTCAGTGATCACGGCCTGAGTGAAACAACCGAACATTTTGACGTGGGACCTTGGCTCGAAAAAGAAAAAAAAATCAAAACGCTCTATCACACCAATATTTTTAAACGAAAATTCGATGCGGCCTCCATGGTTTCGGGCAACGGCATGTGCCACCTGTATTTCAAGGACGACAAAGGGTGGTCGGGTCGTATTCCCCATGAAGATTTTGTCAAAGACACCGATTTATTGGCCGAATTGGTAGCCCGACCGGAGGTCAGCCTGGTCATCACACAAGCGCAAGACGAAACAATCTACTTTCAGAACAAAAAGGGTTGTAGCCATTTCTCTGTCGACACCACACAGAACATCATTCACTACACCTTCACTCAAACAGATCCCTTGGGTATTTTTAATAACAAAAGCATTAACCCTGAAGAAGGCTTCACCTTCGATAAAAGCTTGGAGCTCACTTGGGATTCTGAATACCCCGATGTGTTTGTACAAATGCACCAGCTTTTTCGCTCACACCGAACAGGCGACATTGTCCTGTCGGCCAACAGCGGGTACGATTTCCGCAACCGGTTCGAGGTTCCCTTGCACAAAGCCAGCCACGGTGCCCTATTGCCGGAACACATGAAAGTGCCTTTGCTGATGAATTATCCCATCGAGGCTCAATACATCCGTTCAGTTGATGTGTTCCCCACCCTGCTCAAACTCATGGGCAAAGCCATCCCCAGTGGCTTAGACGGCAGGTGCCTGGTTGGTTGATTGTCTGTTTGTGCTTCAGGAACCTTCATTCAATGGGAGTCACTTCAATCGAGCCACTCCCCTGCAACATAAACTCCTCGTGTGTGTCAGCATCTTCGATGAGCAAGGGTTCTGCGGCAATGTCTTGTGAAACCTCAGTAGTTATGTCATAGGATTCGAACACGATCCCCTTCAGATCTGGAGTGACACTATCGAGCGTGGTCAGCAGGTATTTTTCGCGGTCGCCCTTGGTGTTGAGAATACTGCCATCAGTCCCCAAACAATTCGAAAACCAATCTTCCATCAGCCCATCCCGGGCAAACTTGATTTGAACAGCCAATTGGCTGATGGCCTCGGTTTCCTCGGTTTCTTCCACCAATGTGTAACGGGCCATGATATCGGCTTCGACCTGGTTAAGTTGGACCTCCAGTTTGCAGGTGAACAATTCGTTCCCAGCGATCGTACCCACAACGTCTGTGGTGACCTGGGCTTCGGCTTTGGTGCGAAAACGTCTGTTCACAACCTCGATTTCCTGTTCAAGCTTGAGCGTGTAGCTGATTTCCAAAAAAGGAGTCGCCGCCAAGGCATCGCTCACGACCACCTGTGACTCAAACTCAAGTTTTAATAAATGTGTGGGGCCTTCATCGACAGCTTCCCCCTCTTCTTCTTCATCCTCCGCTTCATCCTCGCCGAATATTTGATGTTCCTGATACACCTCACTATCAGGGTCATCTTCTGCGAAGGTCCCCGTAAAATCGTCAGGAATAGCGGCACTATGAGAAACATCTTTCCCCGAGGGATCGTCTGCTGAGACATCATTCACATCTTGAGAATCAACAATTTCCGATTGTCCTCCGTCATACGCCTGTGACTCGTCGTCAACCTGAGCGAAACTCAGACAAGGACAAAGGATCAAAAACAAAAACAGACATGATAGATAATATTTTTTCATACAATGAATAAACGACAACTTATTTTATCAGAATTTCTCCTATCGTACAATTGATGGGTAAGAGAAAGATACTACTTGCGGCAATCACAGTTTATCTGATTGATATTATTGGATTAAGGACACCTCTAAAAAACCCAGATTTCACAGAATCATCCACGAGTTAATTGCGTCCCTGGCAGGAATCGAACCGTGCAATGCGATGAACATGCCATTGGGCATGTTTAGCGCTTTGCGCCCCAGACTTCGCAGAACCACCCGCATGTTAACAGCGTCCCTGGCAGGAATCGAACCTGCGCACATGGCTTCGGAGGCCACTGCTCTATCCACTGAGCTACAAGGACAAAAATACGTGCCACCAATAATCAATTGCCAAGCAGAACGTCAATAAGAGATGTTTCCACTTTACTCATGATTTTGCTTCTTCTATGATCAGCAAAAGGAGTCATTATGAAAAAAATAATATTTTTATTTCCCATTATTCTCGTGCTCTGCCTGGCCACCGCAACAGCCTTTGCCCAGGAAGATGTCGAGTACATCGAACCCACTGCCAGCTCCAATAGCATTGGCGGGGCTGTGGGCCTGGGATACACGTATGACACGCGCGATATGAACCGTCTGGCGCTGGATACCAATATTCAACTCCCCTATCGTTTCAGTTATTACAGTTATTTCAACTTCAACTCTCAGATGGCCGTCGATGGAGCCAATTTTGAAATCGACAATTTTTACAGCGAACACAATTTGTGGTGGAATCCCTACGAACCCATCCCTGTCGATTTGGCCCTGCAATACGTGATTGCCCAAGGCGCTGGCAACGACATGCTCCAACTGGGACTCAGGTGGCGCCTGTCCGACACGGTCTGGATCAAAAATTATTGCGAGATGATTCACCTCACCCTGTCCAGCCAGGTCCACCCTCTGCAAACAGACCTGGACGCCTCCGCGGGCTGGGGGTTCTCTTTTGAGCACAGGTGGTCTCTGCAGATCCTGCCCGAACGCTTCAGCAAGAGATTTGTCATGAGCGGCTTTTTGGATCACTACCTGAACTACGGCGGTCCTGCCAACGGCAATCATCACTCATTCGTTGTTGAGAATGAACTGGCTGTTCGCGTGTGGGGAAATTTCAGTGCCCTGGCCGCCTATCGATTCAGTGATTACGATGTGAGGCAACACGGCTTGGCCTTTGGAGCCAAATACGTCGTGAATTTTTAATTCGATTTCCCAAAATCGGGTTGTGTCAGATAATTGAGCACCACCGTATTCAAATCGCTTTTTATGAATTGTCCCTTCCCGATGATGGACCAAAATGCCTCAACGCTGTGGGGGTCGGTGGGGCTGAGTCGCGACACGCGTGAAAGATCGACACCGGGTTTGAGCAACTCCACGCCATCACCCGTCAGGTGAACGCACTCGCAGTCGACTGGGACGATCTGGCCAAAATCGGACTCATCAAATATTTTTTCTGAAAAATTCCCCTCTTCAGCTTTTTCATTGCATTCCAAAAAACCTGCGGCGACTCGTTTGCGACCCAAACGAATCAAACTGATCGTTAAGCGATCTCCGCTCTGATGAGCGGAATAACAGCGAAACAAAAGTGACGACGCCGTACAGAACACCACATCGTCCGTCCAAAAATATCCCTTGAGGGTGGCCAAACCAATCCGTAGTGACGTGAATGAACCCGGGCCAGAGCAAAATAAAACATGTCGCACGTCAGCTGGCTTACGACCTGCCCCGAGAAAAACTCCTTCGATAAGGCGCATGAGGTCTTCGGATTGTGAGATAGGAGGAAATCCGTTGAAGGAAGATAGCACCGTGCCATCCTGTATGAGCGCCACAGAAACATTCCTGACAGAACAATCCAGACAACACCAGATCCCATAAGATTTGATTGCCACAGAATCCTTCATGGGTCAAAACACCCCTTTGAGCTTCTGGAAAATATTCGCAAAACCCCAGAGGTTGTCGACATCGTTGATCGTCACGAACAACATGAACCCCATCAACACAACCAACCCCACCTGCATGAGCGCCAGTTTAAACTTGTATGGCAATGGCCTCCGGACAGCTCCCTCAATCAACATGAAGGTGATGTGTCCCCCGTCCAGCACCGGGATGGGCATGAGATTCAAGATGCCGAGTTGCAGGGACAAAAAGGCCAGGATGAACAAAAAATCCCCAAAACTCGATTTGGCTGCCGATGAAGTGAGTTTGGCGATCTGCAAAGGCCCTCCCAGGACCTTTACCGATAGCTGCCCTGTAAACAGCCGGTAAAGAACATCCAGTGTCATGTTGGTGAGACTTCCGAATTTTCTCACACCCAATTTGACTGAATCGGTAAAACCGTGACGGACTCTAACCAAACCATCCTTGATGATGTCCTTCTGAATCCCCATCACCCAGTATTTAGCTTTCTCCGAAAATTCGGGTTTGACCACCATGATCATTCTTTCTCTGGCATCGACTCCGTTCACGGCAGCTCTTTCCACAGTCACATCAAGCGAACGTCCTTCGCTCCCCCTCACCACCTCCATCATTTCGGTCCAGTACTGTATTGGCTTTCCGTTGATGGCCACAATCAGGTCCCCGGACCTGATTCCCGCACGATCCGCGGGTGTTTCCTTCTGCACCTCTCCGACCACTGGTTCGTTACCATAAAATTCATAGTATTCTATCCCCAGATACCCCATGGATTGATCACCCTCTTTTTTGATCACTGGCTTTGTCTTGACAGTCCTTAATTGACCCGCTCTGAGGAACGCGAGTGACACCTCTTCCTCGGGGTGGACCATGATTTGTGTCATCAGGTCCTCCCAGTTGGTGACTGTTTTATCGTTGAATTTGGTGATCTCGTCGCCTTTTTGCAAACCAGCCCGCTCTGCGGGAGACCCGTGAGTGACCTCAACCACGACCGGTTTTTCAAAAACAATTTTTGGTTTGTACTGTCCCACCATGTACACCACAGGCAACAGCAATAAACACAAAATGATATTCATCAGGGGGCCAGAGAACACCACGGCCAACCTCTTCCACAGGGGTTTGGACACAAAGGCCTGGGGATGCTCAGCGATCTCCTTGGCCCTCACGGCATCACCCTCGGCCTCTTCCATGGGCTCGTGTCCGAATATTTTGACGAAACCACCAAAGGGAAAGGGCGCGATGCGGTACTCGGTCCCTCCCCAGGTAAAGCTGAAAAGCTTCGGACCAAACCCAATGCAAAAAACATCCACCCGAATGCCTGATTTTTTAGCCACAATAAAATGACCCCACTCATGCACAAAAATGAGGATACTCAGGGCAAGAATAAATATGATCACTGTCATCATGTTTTGTTTCCTATCTGGTTTTTTACAAATTCACGCGCCCACAGGTCTGCCGCCAAAACATCTTCCAACGCAGACACAGCGAAGGGACCGTGCCGCTGGAGGCAGACATCGATGAATTGGGGAATCTGCACAAATGAAATCTGCTTTTTCAAAAAGGCATCCACGGCCACTTCATTGGCCGCGTTCAGCACGGCCGGATAACTCAGGCCCTTCCTGGCCACATCAAAGGCCAGGCGCAGGCACGAAAATTTTTCGAGATCCGGTTCAAAAAAAGAAAGCTTCTCGATTTTTGGAAGATCGAGCGTCTTCACACCTGTTGTGATGCGTCGTGGGTACATCAAGGCATAGGCAATGGGCACGCGCATGTCTGGCGAACCCATCTGGGCCATCACCGAACCATCCACAAACTGTACCATGGAATGAATGATGCTCTGGGGGTGCACCACGACATTGATTTTAGCAACGGGCATGCCAAACAACCAGTGGGCCTCCATCACCTCCAAACCTTTATTCATCATGGTTGCCGAATCAATCGTGATTTTGGCCCCCATATCCCAATTGGGGTGTTTGAGGGCCTGTTCTCTGGTGATGTGGATGAAGGCTGACTGTGGCAAGTTCCAAAAAGGCCCCCCGCTCGCGGTCAAAATAAGTTTGTCGACATCATCAGGATGTTCACCGTTCAAGCATTGGAAAATGGCCGAGTGCTCGCTGTCCACAGGCAAAATGCGAACCCGATTCTGCCTGGCCTTTTGCGACATGATCTCACCCGCAATGACCATGCTCTCTTTATTGGCCAGACACACATCCTTGCCCGCTTCGATGGCGGCCAATGTTGGTTTGAGTCCAGCGGCTCCCACAATGGCGGAGACGACTAAATCTGCACCTTCTGCGGTAGCCACGCGCTGTGCCCCATCGTCTCCATAAAATATCTCTGTGTCGCACGAAAGCTGAGCCTTGATTTCCTCATAATCCTGTTTGGATTTGACTGACACCAGGCGGGGCCGAAACTCTGCGATTTGCTCGAGCAACAACCTTGTGTTGGAACCAGCCGCCAAGGCCAAAATCTGAAAACGATCCGGGTGTTGTCTGGCCAGATCCAGTGTGGAAACACCGATCGATCCGGTCGAACCCAATAGGGAAATCTTTTTTTGATATTCTGCCATCATGGTAATAATTGCGTGATGAAATAGACCAGCGGAGCCGTAAACAGGAGGGAATCAAAGCGATCCAGAAGCCCGCCGTGCCCAGGAATCATGTTTCCCATATCCTTAACACCAAAACCCCGTTTGAGCAGTGACTCACACAAGTCACCAATCACCCCAACCAGCGAAATGAGGATCCCCAAAACGATAACCAGGACCAGATCGAAGGTGGGCCAAAAAATCATTCGCACACCATACGCGGCGAAAGCACTGAAGACCAGTGCGCCCGCCAGCCCCTCCATGGTTTTACCCGGGGATAAGGTGGGTGCCATTTTGTGTTTGCCCACCAAGCGGCCCACAATGTAAGCCCCCGTATCTCCCAGATGCGTGCAGGCCAGTGTCAGAAATAACCAGAACCGATAATGGGGCACATCACAGAGTTTGCCGATCAGACCAAAAAGAAAGGCCAGATAAAAAATCCCGAATACAAAAAAAGCCGTTTGCTTGATCTTGGTGCTGTTATTCACGCTCCCGGGAAATTCCAGAATAAAACCGATCGCCAGCACGGCGTAGACAAACATGTGAAGGCGCACAAGAGGCGCGTCAAATAAAACCAGCCAAGATCCCAAACCAGTCAAGGCCGCTCCCACCAATTTTTTGCCAGTGCCCCCAAATCGCATGATGACGTTCAGCAGTTCCAGAGAAGCCACCACCGACAGCAACACCAGCAGGCATTTGAGTAAATAGATGTCGGCAACCAGCAACAAGGCGATTGCCACCAAGGTCAACAGTATTCCCGTGATCCATCGTGCCATAATTCACAATGCCTCCCGCATCCTGACCCGAGCTTTTTAGCACAGAGCTGAATACGAAAAACATCAATCCAATTGTTCACTGGTCATGCCAAATCGCCGTTCCCGGCTCTGGTAGTCAAGCAGGCACTGCACAAAGTGTTCCCTGGTAAAATCCGGCCAACAGAATTTGAGAAAAATCAGTTCGGAATAGGCTCCCTGCCACAACAAAAAATTACTGATACGACTTTCTCCGGAGGTGCGGATGATCAAATCGGGATCCGGCAACCCCTGCGTGTCCAAAAAGGAGGCGAGCAACTCTTCACTGACCTGTTCCACTGAAAGCCGTTTCTCACTCAGTTGACCGGCAAGTTTTTGAACGGCTCGCGTGATCTCGTTTCGCGACCCATAGCTCAACGCCAGCGTGAGCACCATATCTTGTCCCCCAGAGGTCTCTTTCATCGTCCCATCAAGACATTGCCAAACCACATCTGGCAATTGTTTGAGATCACCAATGGCGTTCAGGCGAATGCCCTGCCGCAACATTTTCTCTTTTTTGGTCACCAGAAACTCGTACAACAACTGCATGAGCGCCGTGGTTTCCTCCGAGGGCCTGTTCCAGTTTTCTTTGGAAAAGGCATACAAGGTCAGGAACTTGACCCCCCGTTCCCTGGCCTCCTCCACAATCTCCTCGACAACAGCCACCCCCCTGCGATGCCCTTCAATGCGGGGCAGACCCCGGCCCTTGGCCCAACGACCATTCCCATCCATGATGATGGCGATGTGGCGAGGCAAGGAAGATTGATCGATTGTCGTAAGCTGATCCTGCATGAAGAACCCGAAAGCCTAAACGTGAATCGTGAATCGTGGATCGTTTGTGCCCTTTAGGGTACAGATCGCAGTTCTATCAAAGCCAAAAGCTCAAAAAGCCTTGCGCCTTAAGCCTTATGCCCTGCGCCCACTTCCACGCACGCACACGAACACATGAACACGCTACTACACCTGCATAATGTCTTTTTCTTTCTTGGCCATCAGAGCGTCAACCTTGGCGATGTAATCGTCTGTTGTTTTTTGAACCTGATCACTGCCATTGTGAAAATCGTCTTCAGTGATCTCGGAGTCTTTCTTCATTTTTTTGAGGATGTCATTGGCCTCTTTTCGGGCCTGGCGTACGGCCACCCGGCAATCCTCGCCAAAATTCTTGAGTTGTTTCACAATCTCGAGACGACGTTCTTCGGTCAATTGCGGGATGGGGAGACGAATGAGCTTCCCATCACTGGTGGGGTTGAGTCCGATGTTCGCCTTCTCGATGGCCTTTTCGATTGTCGCGATGAATGTTGGCTCCCAGGGCTGGACAGTGATCATGCGCGGCTCTGGAATGGACAGGGTGGCCACCTGATTGAGGGGCGACAATGTTCCGTAATAATCAATTTTGATGCCATCCAGTACCGTCAGGGAGGCGCGGCCCGTTCTCAGTTTGGACAAATTGTGTTGTAAGGCTGTGATCGCCTTGTCCATGTTGGACATGGTGTCTAGCATGATTTCATCTATCATAGAACCTCCTTGTTTTTATTTCACCTGCACTAACTCACCCGCGTCCCGATATCCTCACCCAAAACAACCTTCTTGACGTTGCCTTTCTGAAACAGGTCAAACACCACGATCGGCAACGAGTTGTCCATGCAGAGAGAAATCGCCGTGGAATCCATGACCTTGAGCCCTTGTTTGAGCACGTCAATGAATCGGAGACGTTCATACCGTTTGGCATCGGGATGTTTTTTGGGATCTTTATCGTAAATACCATCAACCTTGGTGGCTTTTAAGATCACGTCAGCGTGGATTTCCATGGCGCGCAGGGATGCGGCCGTATCGGTTGTAAAATAAGGGTTTCCAGTGCCCGCGGCAAAGATGACAATGCGACCCTTTTCCAAATGACGAATCGCGCGCCGCATGATGTAGGGTTCGACCAACTCGCGCATGTCAATGGCCGACATCACACGCGTGGGAAGCCCCTCCTGTTCGAGGGCATTCTGCAGGGCCAATGAATTCATGACGGTTGCCAGCATGCCCATGTGATCGGCTGTTGAGCGATCCATGCCGTGTTCGGCAAAGGTCATGCCCCGCAGGAAATTCCCGCCACCAATCACAATCCCCATCTGCACACCCAGGTCGGATACCGGCTTGATTTCGCTCACAATTGCCCGCGTGACACCGAGTGAAATCCCGTGACCACCTTCAGGCATCAATGATTCGCCGCTGAGTTTGATCAGCACGCGCTTGTATTGAGCCCGTGATTTATCTGGTTTCATATAAAAATGGCCCCCCGCAAAGGAGGGCCTCAATTAATGATTGATCACTTTACCATACTGGCCACTTCTTGTGCAAAATCGTCCTTGCGTTTCTCCAGCCCTTCACCCACTTCGTATCGCAAGAACTGCACGACCTTGGCCTGGGGATCAACGGTCTTGAGATACGCTGCCACACTGGTTTTGCCGCTGGAATCCTTGACGTAAGACTGTTGCATGAGAGACATCTCACCGGCAAATTTGTCGAGCTTTCCCACAATGATTTTCTCGAGAATGTTGGCTGGTTTTCCGCTCTCGATCAATTGCGCCAGTTGGATTTCCTTTTCTCGATCCAGGATGTCCTGAGGGACTTCGCTCTTGTCGGTGTACTGGGGAGACATGGCCGTGATCTGCATGGCCAGGTTTCTGATGACTTCGTCATCGATTTTGTCGCCCGTCACTTCGAGCAGAACAGCAATCTTCCCGCCCGCATGACTGTATAACCCCAGTTTGCCGCCAGCCTTCGCTGTGACGATCTTGAAACGACGCAATGACAGTTTTTCGCCAATCTTGGCTATTTTGTCGTTAAGGCTCTCTTCGATGGTCCTCTCATCCATTTTCACGGCCAGGGCCTCTTCGAGGCTGGTTGGTTTGTTTTTCAAAATCGTCTGGACCAACTGGTTTCCAAAATTCACAAAATCATCGGTGCGAGCCACGAAATCGGTTTCGCAGTTCAACTCAAGCACCAGTCCCGTAGAGCCAGCAATCGTTGAAAACACCAGACCATCAGCGGCAATGCGCCCGCCTTTTTTTACAGCCTTCGCCAAACCCTGTTTCTTCAGATAATCGACAGCTTCTTCAAAGTTGCCGTTGGATTCGGTCAGGGCCTTCTTGCAATCCATCATCCCCGCCCCGGTTTTTTCCCGGAGCGTCTTGACATCTTGTGCATTAATACTCATGTGTTCACCTTTCTTCAAAAAAAATCGGGTAAACCCTGTCTAGAGGCAACAACCTCAGGTAAACAGGGTTCACCAAAATGATCGAATAGTCACCTTCAAGAATCAACCGGCCGCGGCTCGCACATGGGTGCCTTCCTCTTGCGTTGCGGGCGCATCGTTGGTTTCTTCGAGTTTGACTGAATAGCTGTCGGTCGTGCCTTGCTCAGCGGCCTGGTCCTTGCTGGACCTGTCAACAAAGGCCGCTTTTTTACCGGAGGTTTCACCCTTGGTCACGCGACGACGTTTGGGATGACCTCTGCCAGCATCGGCTTGCTGACCCCTGTGCTGTGCAATTTTTTCGCCATCCTGCAAACCTTCCTGACAAGCTTCGGTGATTTTATTTACGAAGTAAATGATGGCGCCCAAGGCATCATCGTTCGAAGGGATGATGTAATCGATGGGATCTGGGTCACAGTTCGTATCAACCATCGCCACAATGGGAATGCCCAGTTTGCGCGCTTCACGCACAGCAATGCGTTCATGTGTTGGATCGACCACAAACACAGCACCAGGTGTTCTATCCAAAGACTTGATCCCTCCCAAGGAGGCCTCGAGTTTGACAACTGTTCTGTCGACATCGAGCAATTCTTTTTTGGTATACCCTTTGAAATCTTCGTTCTGACGACGTGTCTGGAGATCAATCAAGCGATCGATGCTCTTTTTGATCGTGTTGAAGTTGGTCAACGTGCCACCCATCCAACGGTTATTCACGTAATGCATGCCAACACGCTCAGCCTGCTCGCGAATAATTTGGCGAGCCTGCGTTTTTGTTCCCACAAAAAGCACGCGCTCACCACTCGCCACCACAGATTTGATAAACGCCAATGCGGCGTCCGCCAATTGTTTGGTCTGCCCTAAATCAATAATGTGAACCCCTGAACGATCCCCGTAAATATAGGGGCGCATTTTGGGATTCCACCTTTTTGTTTGATGCCCAAAATGAGCACCGACTTCCATCATTTCTGGAATTTGAACTTGAGCCATATTTCTCCTTTGGTTTACCCAGTTACGCGCGACAAATGAAGTCACTCATGACCGGCTTCCAACTCAGTTGCTTTTTTGGACTAGAAAAGTCTTAACCCCCCATAATCCTTGATAGGACAACCAGGAGGACAACTGGGTTGTGTTTTTTTGTTGATTGATCTACTAATACTGCCGTCCCAAAAAAACAGGACAGCCCCTTGTAATCAAGGCCACGGCTCGCTAACACACGGCTGTCCTTAACGCAACATGAAACATCAGCAGGATTCCCCTTGATTGTAGTGCCAAACATTGTATGATAACATTATGTTAATATTGTATAAATTTCACATTTCGAAGTTGGGGTTGTTTTGTTGTCTCTTTGTGCTGTTGGCAGTTCTGTCAACCACATCGTTTGCTGATGATGCTGACGAGGATTATCAGGCCTATGAATCTACAAAATACGCGTCATCCAAGTGGGATGCTCAGGTCAAACAGGGTATGGAGGCCTATCACTCGGGAGATTACGAGACCGCGCATAAATCTCTGTATCAGTCTTTCAACTCAGGCTGTGAGTCACCCATCGTCGTCTTCATGCTGGCCACTCTGACGGAACTTCAAGGATCATATTACAGTGCGCTGGAGTTTTACCAGATGGCAGAGAAGGGTTTTAAGAAGACAAACAAGGAGCACCGTTTTTACAAAACATTCGACGAAAACTATGGTCGTGCCCTCTACAACAGCGGGAAAAAAGATGAGGCCCTCCCTATTTTAAAAAGGGCGGCTAAATCATCAAAAAGTTACTGGTTGCTCAAATTGTTGGGGATGTTGGCCTACGAGAAGGGGGACACCCTCAACGCCCTATCCTATCTGGAACGAGCCGTCAGGATCACCAGCAGTGAGGTCACAAAAGAGGAGCTGGTCTACGTATACAGTCTATTGGGTAAATTGTTTTTACACAAAGGGGAACAGGATGGGGCCTATCGGTACTATCAGAAGGTCCTGGAGATCGATCCCAACAACCCCGAGGCCAAAAAGTTCATGGGCATGATCGAAAAAACATACCGCAACGAAGAAATGATGAAGATGATGGATCAGCTCAAGGATATTTGATCACGACCTCACAGAAATCCAGCGACCCCCAAGCGAACACCTGATGTCAATCGGCACAACCCAATAATTGTAATAGCGTTTATTGTTAGAGATTCTCTTTGCCGACACTACCCAATGACCTCCGTCATACATGTTATACTCTTTGCCGACACTACCCAATGACCTCCGTCATACATGTTATTATTTGCCCAATGACCTCCGTCATACATGTTTTCATACATGTTTTCTGTCCACAAGTGTGGACGTTATTTATCTCAGTTGCGCAACCATGGGTGTGTGATTGCCGATAATAGGCAAACAAACATGGCTGGTATCCTTTCATATTGTATCCCTTCTGGTGTTACTGGTTCCCCAACTCTAGGCTCAGCCTGGGGACAAGATGTCCCCTTATCAAGGTCTGACGTGACAGACGTGGCGGGATCCCCTTTGTTGTCTGGCCATGATCAAATAGAATCTTTGCAGGCAACTCCCTGTTGGGCAAGACGCCTTGGTGATTATCGACAGCAGGAAGGGGTAGAAGCCCAAAAACCCCCATCACTTTTGGATCACTCACGTGTTCAGTATTTACACACGTTGCCATCAGCAGATACGGTCATGGTCTCTGCCGCGCATATGGCAATGCCAACACCTGGGCACAAGGTGCAAGTCGGTCATGGTGATGAGAAAATTGCCGTATTATTGCAGAGAATCGGAGCACAGGCACTTGATGTCACTATTTTTCCTGAACCCATGCAGTCAGCTTTAACAAGTTTTATCAATAGAGCCTGCATTCTGTTGGAAGACATGTTGATTCCCGAAGACGGCACGGGCCCCGTTTATTTTGTGATTTTAAGAGACAGGTCACCTAACGCTTGTTTTGTCCAGTCAACATACGGATCAGAAAAAATTGTGGGAATCACCTTAGGGTTGTTAGAACTGATAGAAAATGATGAGGAACTCGGTTTTATATTGGGACATGAACTGGAACACGGGTTGTCTCAACTTCAAGAAAAAATCAACGCGAATAGAGGTGAATTGGGGAGCTTTCTTTTACAACGGTCTGTTGAAAATGAGGCCGATGCCAAAGCGTTGGTGAGGCGTTTGATCCGTAAAGATAAAAATCCACAAGCGGGAATTGATGTGTTAACCAGATTAAGAAAAGGATCAGGGGACTGTCTGTCGCAGACACACACAAAATTAACAACAAGAATATCCGTTTTGGAGGGTGCTGTGGCCGCTTTGGTGAGGCTCCAAGGCGGTAATACAGAACACCGCCTTGATGATGGCGCAAGATCACAGATCGTGCTGGGGAACGTCAAATCTGTTTTGTTTAAGTACGGTGCTCTCGAAGCTGTATTTCGGGCAAGAATTGAGCGTTTATTAGAGGTGACTGGTTTGGCCGATGAAATGTATCGCAAGATCGCGGCAAGCACGCAAATGGATTTTGAACGTGGGGTGAAGAGCTTTGCAGATGTTTATGCTTTGCGACTCGCAGAAATGAAATCCTGGTTGCCTTACAGTCACAGTAAATGGGAAGAGTGGTTTATTCTTGTTAAATTACAACTGGCCCAAAATCTTCATGAGGAATTTGAAAGAGCCAAAAACGCGATTCTGGGACCAGATTTTGTACCTCAAAACACAACTCAGTTAGAAGCATACCTATCATTGGAAGCACGAGAGGTAGACATTGAGAATGGGGATCTCATAGACTTTTTGAAGAGAAGAGACGAAAATAAAGAGAGCCTCCAAGAGCTTGAAAGTGCTTCCGCCACTTGTGGGAATACCAGCTTTCACCAACACATGATTAAAGAACTAAAAGGAAAGATTGCGGGATGTGAAGCAGGAATTAGGCTTGCAAAATTGTATTTTGAGCAAGGACCAGCGCTTGATGCCTTTATCGATCAGGGCTACCGAAAACCACCGGTGGGTTGCTTAGAATCAAAACACGGTCTCTTTGTAGATAGTCTTGAATCGGGTGGTTTAAGGTTGCGCATTGCCCATGATATGCTCATTCAAGCCCCAAAACGCGCCAAAAAAATAAGAAAAGATCATCATTTGAATTTTCTGTTATCAGAAAAAGACAGTGTTCGGTTAGCCGGGCTCATAAAAACCTATGGCTATCGAAAGGCTTCTCCAGCCGTGCTGGAACAAATCTTGAACAAGATTTCCGATCATTTAGCAACAAGTTTTGAAGAATGTCTTCAACACAGGGACGGTGGCAACAGGGAACTACAATATTGCGAAATTTTCCATTTCATACGCGATTGTCTCCCCACCTTAATTAGTTATTTTTCTAAATGCCTTCCGACTCAAACAAGAACACTCATCCAAAATGTCATCAAAAAAACTGTAGAAATACATTGTAGTTCTGCTGTCAAAATACATGGTTATTATCATGATAACCCTCATTTTTTAAAAAATTTAGCAGAACTTATCAGAGGTGCGAAATATTGTGCAGAAATAGATCTTAAAGAATGTGAGACAAGCTTGCTCGACAAAGCCACAGCAGAGTTGATTGAAAACCTGAATTCTCTCAACAAAGAATCGTGGTTAAACGCATTGCATGGATTTCAGGAACAATTAGATGAAATGGGGATGTTGTATTCTATTCATTACTCACAATATGCCAATAGGGCACAAGGGGTGGATAGACTGGTATGGCTCATATTTAAGGCGGCCGGTGACGCAGGGGTGTCACGCGAGCAAATCAAACATCTGGTCTATCTCATGATCCCAGCGATGATGCCTGATGCGGCCAAACAGGGCCTGAACCGCGAGGCTATGTTTTCTGATATGATCCAACTGGCCAACAATGAGAAATTCTGGGGGGTGTTCAAGGGACAATTAGATATTAGACAAACAGCTCATGTGTACACCAATGAACCTGCTTTGTGGACGCAGGAAGAAACGGAATTGAACAGCATCGTTGAAATGTTAGTCGCCAACAATGAAGAAAGCAGCATTCCCGCACAGGTCAGGCAGAGACTCAGGCAAATCGAAGAAGATAAACTGAATGCCATTTATGATATATTTATGGCTATCCCCATCGACCATTGGACATTAGCAGAGAAAACCCATGCGCAAATGCAAAGAAAGGCAACGAAATACGATCCTCAACCCGGTCAATTGACAGAGCTTGCTTTGAAGCGACTTTCCCTGGAAAGGCCCTGGGATTTAGCGCGTGCCGCATTCTTTTTAGACCCAGATGTTCAAGCTGACTGTCGTGATGCCATAGCAGGGTTTTATAAAAAATCGTTTCAATGGTTTCTCATGCGACATGGTTCAGTCACAAAGGCTTCTTATGAATTTTGGAAAGCCTTTGACAGAGCTCACTTGGAAACAACATATTCATCTCTCCGTTGTATTGAAGCGGGAGTCTCGTCTTCTTTTTCGTTTGTCAGTGCCGGCAAAAGAACCATTTCGGATCTGTCTGTTTATGCAGAGTATGTTGCTGGGGTTGAAGAATTGATCAATGAAAAATCCGGAAAGTATTCTTCCAAAGGATCAGCCAGTGATGAGTTGTTACTCAGGTGTTTTGCAAGAACTCTGGACGATTTCTTTTCGGACTTAAGGTGTGTGACTCTGTATCCCCGAGCACTCGTTGCCAGGCTTCTTTTGTTTAGAGTGAAAAACAAAATGGGCCTATTACCAGACAAAATACAGGATGTGCTGGGGTATTTGTGGCAATTCAGAGATTTTGAACAGGAGGTCGGAGAACTATTTTTATATCCGGGCCTCATCAGGCTTTGCAGGTATGAGGGTTTCAAAACAGACATTGCCAAATGGCAGATTGAGCACTTGCCGGGTTTTCGACAACACCAACAAGACCTCAAGGCGTATCCTGCGCAATTGCCCACTCCTCAGGAAGTGCGAAAGATTGTCCGCGATGTGCGTGCGCTTCTGCAAGAGCAATTTGCCGAGCCAACGCCAGCCAGTTATTCTGTTTTGGACTTTGTTGAAGCCGCACTCTTGCCAGGAGAAAATGAAACACGGCTTTTGGCTGAACTCAGATTGAATGAAAATAACTGGGTGCAGATGAGAGCTTTGTATGCTCTCGACGCACCGGATTTTCTGGCTCAAGGAATCACCACCAAACAGGAGCGTCTTGATTTAATCTGCTATTTGATCGGTGTCTCTCCTCATGTGCCACACTTACAAAAATATCAAAACAAACAAGACCAGGAAGATTCACAAGACCAGATTATTCGATTCAAGGCATTGTATCAGCAGAATGGGGCCTTGTTTCAGGCAATGACGCTACAGGTCATTTTAGGTGATGAGCTGAAAACCTTGCAGGGCACATTTGTTTACGATGCTGTCAAAAACATCATCATGGATGGAGCGTATGAGGACCCTGCCTTGAGTGAAATTTTTGATACTTACATGAATGTCCTGCCTGCCGGCGAGCGAAAAATCCTTATTGCCCTGGCTCTGGCAAATTATGATCCCACAACCGGACACTCGTCTTTCAGACGACTGCTTGAAACCAGCGGGCCTCTGGGGGCAAAGGCGGCTCAGAATCTGGTGACCAGTGGTCTGGTGACAGGAACACTCAGAGATGATCTCATGAGTTCGTTTGATTTTGCCCTGCCACCCTCCAGAGAGATCATCATAAGACAGCTCAAGCAGATTTTTGGTGACAATTATATAAAGATACTGGCCGTGGGGAAACTGGCTGGCTCGGGATCTCTCAATTATGCGGTCGAAGTCTATGTGCGTCTGAGCACAGGTGAAGTGCGCAGAGTGTGTGTGCGCATTCAAAAAGAACATGTGTCTGGCTTGATCGAAAACGAACATAAGGTGTGGTTAAAAGTGATCGAACAATTAAAGGCCCCAGATAGGCCACCGCAGGTTCTTCGTTATGGCATGCTCATCGAGAATTTGATGCAACAGGCCTATGATACGTTAAAACCCGGTGGTGTGGAATTGGACTTGGAGCAGGAAAGATCAAAGGCCGCCTTGGGCTTAAGGGCGTATCAGCACGCTGAAATCAGTCCACAGACAGGACTCAGAGTGACTGCGGTGGCACCAGATCTTGAAATCCAAACAATGATTCAACCAGAGTATCGAAAACAGGCCTCTGTGTATGCGTTTGTTGATCATACAAAGCTGGATAAAATCAGACCCCGCACATTGCGAGTGGCCATTGCGGCCCAAATTGTGGATGCAGAAATTAAAGCGCTTGACGAAGGCAGATTGGTGTTTGATCCTGATGGGCATCAGGGGAACTGGCCTGTTGATCTGGCCAATGGAAATCTGGTTCGTGTGGATTACGCTCAAATCACAACCATCACAAAAGAAGAATTAGATTTATTCAAATTCATATTCAGAGCGCTCATCAACCCGTCACGAAATGCCGGCACTGAGCTCAAAAAACTTCTGAGGTCACGCTTTACAGATATTTTTGAAGGAGAAGGCAAACCACAAAACCTTGATGAAGCCCTGGATTATGTTTTGTCATTAGACAACATACAAGCTTTGACGAAACCCATGGATAGATTGTTAGCCATTCAAAATCAGCTCGAAGTGTATTATGCCAATCACGGTACGGTCATCAGGTTTCCCTTGAAAACAGCTCTGTCAAAACTCCTGGGATCATTTTTAAGAATGAATATGTATCGGCATCATATGGGTGACGTGGCCTATTTGAAAAGAATCCTCGCGTTTTTAGGCATTGATTATCGTCAATGGGGTATGGCCTATGTGCGGGGTCGGGTCTTAACGGGCTGAATCTCTATCTGGCCCTGATGCCGGCTCCGGTGCGTACCGGCGCAACAGCATCGCCAGTCGATTGAGGTTTTTCATCTCCGCGATGGTGCCGGGGCGTCTGTCCAGCAAATGCGGGTTGGCGAGTAAAATAAAAAGCACCTGCGCCCGCGTGAGCGCTGTGTTGATGCGCCGCGGGTCCATCGCAAATGTCACCCCGTGTTGCGAATCAGGGTCACTGACTCCCAGAGAATACAGGACCACACTGTTTTCGCGCCCCTGCAAACCATCCACCGTACTCACCAGCACATCTGGGGGCAACTCACGGGCCAAGGCGTTCACCTGTGCCGTGAAAGGCGCCATCACAAAGACCCGCGCGGAATCAAGGGGAGCACTTTCCACCACATCACCCGCACCGTTTCTTTGCTCAACATGAAAGTGTTTGAGTGATTCCAAAATGGCCTGCACGGCAAGCGCCTCTTCAGGATTTTGTCGGCTATGTATTGGGCCCGTAATGGGTAAGGCGACTATGCCCGCGGGGGGAAACATAAATCTCTTGCCCTGAACCTCAACAGGGACAGGGCGTTCGGGCGCGATCAGTTGGCGCCGCGTGGCCACTTCGGCTGTCTGTAGTCTGCCATCGTAAAATTCCTGGCTGGCAAATTCAGCAATAGGCGGGGCCATGCGGAAAGACTGACCCAAGAAGAGTCCAAAGTCGTCGGGGACCACCGGGACATCAGTGCCCAAGCCAGAAAGCATGTAGTCCAGCACCGATAACCCGGAAAGCCCCGGATGTCTTGCCTGCAAGGGTTGTCTGTTTTGTCTCTGGTCACCCAACAGGATCAGGTTGGCGGCGCAGTGTGTCATGGCCAGAGCGTTGGCAAGTGACAACTGACCTGCCTCATCAATGAACAAGTGCGAAAACTGGTGGGAAAATTCCGGCCGTGACATCACCCAGGGACTGGCGACCACCACATCATATTCCGTAACATGCTTGGCCAAGGTCTCTCCCGTGCGGTAAAACTGAATTTTGATCTTGTCACCGGCCAAGGCGCTCAGGCGCTCATCGCGCTGTTCCTGCCCATCATCCACCTTGACCAGATTGAGTTGGAGCCCTTCTTCTTTGGCCAACTCAGCTACCCGCACGGCCAGATTATTCATGCCCCTGTGGGTGAGGCCCGAAATGGCGGTGCGCTTGCCTGCCTTGATTTGTTCGAGGATGGCACGCGCCGCGAGGGTGGTTTTGCCCGAAGCGGGGATACCTTGCACACAGAGCACACTCCCGCGCATATGACTGATCGCATTGACGCCTTCGATTATTCCGGTTTCATCGGGGTCATACACATTGCCCTTGATCAGGCTCCCAGCCCGCTTTTCGCCCACCGTGCCGTGTTGCTCATCCCACTCCGTAATGTGCGGGGGCATTCTGAAAAGCAGAGCACCCGTCAGGCTTGGCAATCGGGGTTCTTTTTGATCCAGTCTCTGCGCGATTCGGTAAATGGCATCGTGCATGGCTTGCGGGGAAACATAATCGTACGGGAGCAAAGCGAGGGTTTCGGGCATGGTGCCCCCCAAACGGGTGAGCATGTTGTCGGAGATGCGGAGGGAAACCTCTCCCTGTTTGAAATCGATGTGTTCAATCTTGACCCCCACACGAAGATTCTGAGACACAAGACAAGACAGGCCTTGCTTGACCTTGGTTTCCTGCGCAGGGAATGTGAACCGAAAAACCTTGCCATGTTTGACCTCTGTGGGGGCTGACGGCAACAATTGCATATCTCCCAACGCGACCGTGTCGGCCACCAGTTCAAACGGTGTCTTTTCTATTCGCCCCTGAATTTGTCCAAACCAGGCCCTCTTTTCACGAATGTGGTACTGCAAAAGTTGCGTGAGGAGCAGAGCCACTCTTCCCCGCTCAGCGTCAGGGGTTCTCTCCCCGCGCTGGTGGGCCGCGATGCTGGATCCGAATCGGCCCCATAATCTTTGGATCAACAGCGTGGTGTCTTTAAGGTCCACAGTCGTGTGAGCGCCATCAAAGGTCTTGGCGAAAGGTGGTCGTGGGCCCAGTGGCCGGGTGCGAGGCTGATATTTGGCTTTCTGTTGGGTCTGGGCAGAACTCAAAAACTGATACATTCGAAAAAGCAAGGCAGTGTCAGCTTTGGTTTTAATACCCAAACGGTTCAGTGCGTTTTGCTTGATTTCAGCATCTTCGGTTTCAAAATAATGACCAGCCAGCATGACAGCATCATCAACACGGTATTCAGAGGAAAGCCCGTTGGCACCCAACAGAGGCGCAAGAGCGACCAACTCGGTGTTGACACTGCTGGTCAAAAAACTGTCCTTAAAGATTTTTTCCAAATCCACAAACACGCCACGCTCAAAGAAACTGTCCAGCAGAGCCTCGTGTTTGCCGTGTTTTTGTGCCAGCTTTCTGAGTCTTTCTGTTGTGGAGGAACCATACACATACACGTGCATGTGACGATCATGAGACAAGCGGCGCCGGATATTGTCCATCAGGTTGGAAAAATTCCGTTCTTCATCTGTTTCATCATTGGCCCAGCTTTGATACAACTGCCCTCTCTGTGCAACGCCGTCTTTGGTGTCTGTGCCATACGACGTAACTCCCATGTTGAAACAGAGGTCACCCTGAACCAACGGGGAGGCTTGCAGGATCAAAAACAAATCGTTTTTTTTACCGGCAGACGGTGGGAGCGTTTGCAGGCCTCTTTTTTGATCAGAAAGATCATCCGTGAGTTGAAACTGAATGGTACCGGAGGTCTTGGCCTGCACGATGAGCCGGGCCAGCAATTGATATTTAGCAAAAACAGGTTCAGGCATTTGAGGAACAGTCTTGAGGGGACTAGCAGACAGTTCAGTGATGGTGCGAATCCCCGCGTTGTTGAGATGCACAGCCTGCGTCTCCATCATGCCCGGAAGGCTGCGGAGATCATCACATTTGGTCAGGTATTCATCAACATAACTGTGCCAATCACCCAAGGGCAATCTGTGTGGCAAAGGCACCACATTCGCATCAAACAATTCCTGCTGGGTCAAAAAGGCCTCGCGATAATGCATGCTCAGATCAAAATAATCCTGTGTGCGGTAGGCTTCGGTTTCTCCCTTGCCATTGATGACGTACAGGGATGGGGGCAGGTAGTCCTGCATGTCCTCCAGCATATGGGCGTACAGACTAAGTTGCAGGAGGTGTTCGGGTTTGGCTCGCTTTGAGAGTTTTACCTCACAGGGCACATAATGCCAATCACAGTCGCGTCCGTTGATACGGGTTTTGACTCCTGCGGAATTTTTGACTTTAAACAAAAAATCCACGTGTCCCACAAAAGGATCACTCGCACGAGACAGGGCGGGTTGATATATGACCTCCGCCCCCATTTCCATGGCGATGAGCGTTTTTTGTCTCTCCAAGGTGAAATCCTGATCGCGTGACACCATCACGACCTGTTTTTCACTTTGCATTTTCTGCAAAACTGTTTCCTCGTGTGTGCGTCCTTTCTGACGAAGCAACGTCAAAAACTCACTGGGACAAGGCTCTGCGGTAGTGACCTGACGCGTGCGCATTTCAATGTGATGTCTTTCGAGCCAGGTGATCAGGGGATCATGAAAATAATTGACCACATCTGTAGGGCTGAACTGGATGCGGTGTTCTTGTGACAGTTTTACATCCAGTGATTTTGCCAACGACAAGGGTTGCCTGACAGGCAATGAGGAGTCAGTGTCAAAAGGGGCCTTGAAACGAGGGATCGCTCTTGCGGCTGTTGCGGCCGTAGGGAGGGAAAGCAATCCCAAAGAGTGAGTACCGGGCGAATAAGCATCGACAGGGCCAGTGGCTGGTCCTTGAAATCCTTTTTCTGACAAACCAATGGTGTTGCCCGGAACAAGGCGAATGGTATAGGCTGGCAGTATTTGCATGATGTCGATCCTTTCTATACCCCCTGTGTCGTTGCCTATAGAAAGTTGTCGTTATTTTGGCAAGGTTTCCGTAATTTTGATTGAATTCACTGTATGTGCTTCAGGTGTTGTTTTTTACCTCCTTTTACCCTCTGATCGGCAAATAATTCCTATTACTCAAACTCCCTGTTAGCACAGTCAATGGTTGTTAAACAAAGTCCACTCCCAAACCAACAATAATCACCTGTTTCTTGGTACAAAAAATGCATGTTACGTCACGGGGAGAGGTGTCTCTATGTTGGGCTGGAAAGCAGAACAAAATCTCTTGGCGCGTTGTCGCAAAAATCGGCCGTTCAAACTACGTATGATAGGGGCCTTGGTCGTTTTTTTGGCGGTGTTTTTTTCCACCCCAACCCTTGCGGCCACCTTCACAGTGGTGAACACAAACGATTCGGGTGTGGGCTCTTTACGTCAGGCCATCATCGATGCCAATGCCCTTCCCGGTTTGGATACAATCAATTTTGATGTCGCTGTCAGTGGCGGTGAGATCACACTGCTCACCACTTTGCCGGAACCTGGCTCGGTCATTCTTGATGGCACAACGGCCAACGATGTGCAACCCGGCCCCGACATCACGATTGTGGGCGACCCCGATTTTTACGGCACGGTGATTTTTTCTTCGGGCAGTGGCAATGTCATGAAGGGCATTGCCATTTCTGGCGGGTTTCAGTGTTTTATTGTTGGTGGTTCCAGCACAGACATGATGGTTGGGGGTGTGGGGGATCGCGACGGCAACACGATGGATAATTGTACGTTCAGCGGGATCAACAATGAATACACAGAAAACGTCACCATTTATAATAACGTGATCGGATTGACAGCAGGCAATGGAACAGCAGGTCTCGGTAGCATCGGAAGTTCGCACATCATCATCGGAGGTGCGGCGGCCAATCAAAGAAACATCATTGTCAATAACGGTGCGGGGATGCGCATCGGGGCGTCTTCAGACATCACGATCAAGGGGAATTATATTGGAACGGCTACCGGTTTTGATGATCTGGGTAACACAGAATGGGGGATTTTGACAGAGGGAGACACTGAAAACATCACGATCGGGGGTTCTGCCGCTGGTGAAGGCAACGTGATCTCCGGTAACGGGAGTTGCGGGATTGCCAATGACGGCACATCAATCAATGCTATTGTACAAGGCAATTATCTTGGCGTCACAGCGGATGGATCAGCCGCGCTACCAAACGGTTCTGAGGGAATTAGAACCAACAACTCGATATTGCTCGGCGGCACCGTAGCGGGCGCTGGCAACGTAATTTCTGGAAACGGCGGTGCTGGAGTTTTGCTTCAAGGTGGCAGTTCGACAGTGCAGGGTAACTATATTGGCACCAATCCCACCGGAACTGTGGCCATTCCAAACGGGACACAGGGCATATGGATTCTTGCGAGTTCGGACAATCTGATCGGCGGAACAGTCGATGCGGCTCGAAATATCATATCGGGAAACACATTGGCGGGTATCGATATCAATTCCGGTTGGGGAGGCGGGTCAGGCAATTTCATCGAGAATAACTACATCGGCACGAACGCAGAGGGAACAGCGGCCATTCCAAACGGGACCATCGGTGTTTACATCGTCAACGGCGCACAAGACAACTTCATCGGCCTTCCCGGTTATGGAAACGTGATCTCGGGGAACACTGATGACGGAATTCGACTGGAAGGAGCAACGACTACAGGCAACTCTGTTCAGGCAAACATTGTTGGTTTGGCCGCTGACGGCACCACGGCGTTGGGCAATGGCGGTGATGGCATTCAGGTCTGGCAGGCTGATCAAACCCTCATTGGATCCTCTGACGATGTCACCGCGAAAAACATCATCGCCAGCAATGGCGTGTCTGGAATTTATCTCGACAATGTCGAGGACACCACGATTTTAAACAACTACATTGGTTTTGCTTATGGAGGCGAGGGGCCACTCATCAGGACAAATGCAGGCAACGGGATATACGTGGCCAACGGGTCAGCCTCCAACACGATCAATGGCATCACAGATGATGCGCCCAATATCATTGTCACGGCCGAAGGCACCGCTTGTTTTTTGGTAGAAAACACGGCGGGCGATTTCAATGAATTTCGTGGCAATGATTGTGTGACAGAAACTGATACCACTTTCAACTCCGCGCGTAATGGCGATGGCAACGAAGCCATTGCCGACCCAACCATCACAGCCCTCACCGCCACGACCTCGTTTGTAGAGGGCACGGCCATTGCCAATGGTGATATCGATCTTTATGCCAACGGCCTTTACGTGGCCTCTGGCACATCCGATGATGATGGGAACTGGTCTATCCATGCCGCCATCCCTTCCGGTGCGAGGGTTTCCGCCGCAGTCACCAACGCGAATCACAGCACATCCCGAACAGTCACGCCACTGGTGTTGGTTGTTGATGACGAGGAGGAACCAGGTCCACCCACCATCACATCGCCACCCAATGGTTCTGCTGTGAGTTCTGCCACGCCGACGCTGACGGGGACCAAGCCTGCCTACACAAGTCTGTGGGTTGATGGCATTGAATGGGTTGCCAATAATGCGTTGACCACCTGGACCATAGACGATTTTCCGATAGTTGCTGGAAGCAACAATTTCGTATTCACCACACAAGACCTGTCTCTGAATGAATCAGATGATGTGAATTACACAATCACGCGTGATTGGGGAATCACCGTCACCGAGACAGGCGGCACCACCGCTGTCACAGAAGGAGCGGAAACCGATACCTACACGGTTGTCCTCGATTCTAAACCTGAAGTTAACGTCAAAATCAAATTCACTTTCGATGCAAACCAATTGACATTGTCGTCAGCCACAAAAACAGCGAGCACCAGCACAAGCATTACACTCACGTTCACTCCGGTCAACTGGAACACGGTTCAAACTGTCACGGTAGCGGCTGTAAACGATGACAGCGTGGAAGGCGATCACGAAAGCACCATCACGGCAGTCGTTCAAACAGCAGACCCCACCTACACCACAGTGCCCGTTGAGAACATCACCACGAACATCACCGACAATGATTCCGCCGGTGTGTCCCTCACGGAGACAGATGACACCACGTCCGTAGCCACTGACACAGAAGACACCTACACCCTGGTCCTCGACACCAAACCCGCAAATAACGTTACCATCACCATCCTGCCGGATGATATCGTGCAGACAAACCCCTCTTCGCTCGTATGGACAACCACAAACTGGAATGTTCCCCAAACCGTGACGGTGACAACCGCCGAAAATATTCCCGCCGAAACAAGTGTGTTCATCCAACACGCGGCAACAAGCTCGGATCCTGATTACGATGACCTTGCCGTTGATGATGTGGTGGTCAGGCTGTCAGCGGCCTCCGCAACGTGATCACCCGTCGCCAATGCGGGACCCGACCAGACGGTTGTCATCAACAGCAAAGTCGCCCTTGATGGCACCGACTCAGCAGGAGAGGACCTTATCTACAGCTGGTCCATCGAATCAGGCTATGCCACCTTTTCGGATTCTACTGCGCAAGCCCCAACACTCACGACGTATTACAGCCAAGGTGATGTCGTGGCAAAACTGACTGTCACAGATATCAACAACGAAAGTGCCAGCAGTGAGGTGACCGTCCATGTGATCGCACTCGATACGTTGGGGGCAACCCTGGATCAGCCCTTGGTCATGATTCACAATGGGACAGGGATATACGAAACCCGAAATGAAGATGACATCATCCTCAGCTATAACAGCGCCGAGATCAGGATGGTACAAAGCGACGTGGCAGATGAAGACTTGGGCTATGCCCTGGCCATCACCAAAGAGGGCACACTCGTGATCGGAACCCCCAGCGCCAACGATGGGCGGGGAAAGGTCTATTTCTCAAAAACACCCCTTGATTCATTGTCCGGCGATATTGATTTGAGCACAGAGGATAGTCTGGACGAATTTGAAGTCGTTTTGGGGGCTGAGGAAAACGATCATCTGGGCACCTATGCGGCCACAGGCGACATCAACGGGGACGATGTGGATGAGATTTTTGTTGTGGCACCGGATGCGGGAGAGGATGACCAAGGTGAGATTTATATTTATGATTCCCATTTTGATTTGATTGGAACGGTGTCTGGCAGTGATGGTTACTGTGCCACCTCTGTATTTGTAAACAATTACATCTCGGCCGTGCCCGATGACCTTTTTCTGGGACCGGATCACAAATCCCTTAACGCCAATCTGCAACGACATGATGCCCCTCAAGAGGCCAACATGAGTCAACACGGCTTCCTCTTGTCGGGCGAGACTGACTTCGAAGAGGAGATTGATATTGATGAGGCCAACATTGATGCCATCATTGGCGATGACCTTTATCAAGCCGCCGCTCTGGGCGATATCAATCACGACGATGAAGATGATCTGGCCTTGGCATCGTCTGATGGCACCATCAGTCTCTTTTTTGGCCCCATCGAAATGGGCACAGACCTCTCTGAGGAGGATGCAGATGTCATGATCACAGATGGCGAGGTGCTCGATGGTTTTGGGAAGATGTTAACGATCGGTGATGTTACCGGTGACGGGATTGAAGACATCATTGTGGGGGCACCCGATTACGGAGACAACCTGACGGGTGCCGTCTTTGTTATCTTTGGCAGAATGACTTGGCCAAGTTCCGTTTCGATAACTTCGGACACCACCCTGCTCACCGTCCTCGGAGAAAGTGCGAATGACCAGATTGGAGGAGACTTTCTGCTGGGGGACTTGAACAATAACGGAGTGAACGAACTCTACACAACCAAGGGTGCCCATGATGTATACCGCGTTTCACTCTTGGTCACCGCGCCCGGTGGATCGTATGAATTAAGAGGGACGAACGGGGGCTGTGGGTACTCACTGGCACAGAACATTAACAACAATCCCAAACAACAGATTTCGCCCTTTGTTTTAATTTTGATTTTCCTGTACACATTGGTCATTCCTCGTCTGTGCACCAAATGTTGAGGCTTTGAGCTTGTCTCTCTCGACAGACATAAAATGATGTGCTAGGCACGTCCGTAACTGTGAGACACCCAAGCTTCGTTTCATTTTCTCTGTCTTTTATTTTTTTCTGTCTGTTGTGCGTGTCACCCGCACAGGCCCTCACAGACAAGGCCCGCCTGCACGATGTCAAATTCCTTCTCAACACACTCGAACAAAACTACGCCTACACATGGCTCAAAAGAGTGGACTGGGACGCCCTCAGGGAAAAGTACATCCCCTTGGTACGGAGTCACACGACCGATCAAAAACACTACGAATTGTTGACCAACATTCTGCAGGAATTGCGCGACAGTCACTGTTTGATCATCAACCCCACCCTGCCAGAGCGTTTTAATCCCGGTTTTGTGATCAATGAGATCGAAAACAAATACATTGTCTCTGAGGTCAGCGTCAACTCACCCGCCTACCGATCCGGCATCAGAAAAGGTTTTGAACTGACCAGGGTCCAACACCAGCCCGTAGCGCAGGTGCTCAACGATTTCCAAAAGCACCTCATGGGATCACCTCAATGGATCCGGGCGTACAGCACAGATCTCCTCGCCACAGTTCCGGGCACAAGTAAAAAAACGTACACGCCACAGACGTTCACTTTTTTTGACCAACAGCGAAAAGAAAAAGACATCTTTCTCAGCGTCCCCGCAGGGGTTGAACTGACCGAGCGTTCCTTTTGGCGATGGGAATCAAGCCGCCCGCTTGTCCAGTCCACAACGCTTCCCGGAAACGTAGGTTACATCAAGGTCACCGGTTTCAAACACAAAAAGGGCCAGGAACCTTCTGTGTCCTCACAGTTCAGGAATCATTTACGAGGCCTGTCTCAGCGCCAGACCAAGGGAATTGTCATCGATCTCAGGAATACAAACGGCGGCTATGGCGACGAGGTGTGCCGCATGGCCAGTTTTTTTATGCCAGATCAAACCTTGCTCAGGCAAACCTGCCATCCCAAATCGCGAAACTGCATTGTACAGAACAAATCCAAACTGCGTCTCTCCATGAACTACACCACGTACCCCGATCTCTACATGTACGGCGGCCCCGTGGTACTACTCACCAATTCCTATTGCCGCTCAGCGTGTGACATGTTTTCGGCCGCTTTTAAAATGACAGGGCGTGGCAGGATCATCGGTCAGACAACCGCTGGTGCGGGCGGGACATACTCCTGTGCCAGACTTCCCAGCAAGGTCCCCTTTTGTTACACCAATTGGCCCGTTGTGCTTGCGGACGGTTCGCTGGTTGAGGGTGTGGGTATCTCACCCGACGTGCCCCTGCGACAAACGCTCAAAGACCTGCAACGGGGGCAAGACACCCTGCTCACGGCGGCCAAAAGTCACATCGAAAAGCAATTCAGGATCGCCATAGAGTTGGAAAAACTCAACAGCCGACGACAAACTTTTGATGACGCTCTTTTCGCCGACCCCGCCCGCCGACAGACGTCGGGGTACAGGTAAAGGGAGACGAAAGGACGATAGGACGAAGGAACGAGGATCGCCAACATTCGGCTTGCGCAAAGACAGTAACAATATTATTTACGGCTTCTTTAATTGTTTGTTGCGCTCATACCGACCAAACCCGAAAGGATTTTTATGACCCAAGATCAAAACCAACCCTCACCGCAGGATAACACAACGACCGATAAACCCTGTTGCCCCTGTCACAGCAAATGGGTCTGGATACCAACTTTAGTCATTCTCGTGCTCCTGGCCTTCGCGGCCTTCGCCTACTACTATTATTTCCACCGGCCTGTCCCGTCATTGACGACAGATAAGACTTTTATCAACCTTTCTGAAATAGCGGCCCCCGTCAACACCAAGGTTTTTTTTGCCTTTCAACCCGACACACAAGGCAAATTGTACGCGCTCAGCAAAAAAACCTACCAGAATTTTCAAAAAAACCCAGCTACAAAAAAATTTCTGGATGAAATCAACAAATCTTACGGAATCATTTGGGATCCCAAGCTCTTCAACACCCTCGATCCGCAAGGCATGTCTTTGATGTTATGGCCTCTCCAAGAAGATCAATCCCTTCTTTCGGCCGTCAAAACAACTTCCCCTGATGGCTCAGCCCCCTTTGGCCTGGCCGCTCTGTTGAACCTGGGTCCCAAGGCCAGCGTGGCCGCCATCATCAGTCAGGCCTTGTCGTCCTTTCAGAATCAGGAAGAATTCACAGCCGGCAAGGGGCAAATTGCCGACCATGATGTGTCCTTCCTGCAATCCAAGGCCCATCCCGGACTCAAGCTGCAGTGGTCCTTTTGGAACGAACTGCTCGTTTTCGCCACGAATGATCGTGACATGACCACGGTACTGAATCGGCTCGACAAGGGAACGAACGATCTGGCCCAGGCCCCCTTGTACCAAAAGACCAAAACCACTCTGGCCCAAAATACTGAGACCCTCTTCTTTGCCAATCTGGAAAACATGTTCAAACAAACAAAACAGGATCCCAAAGCCCCCCTCTCCCCACATGATCAATTTCTCAATGCGCTACAGTATTTGAATTTTTCGATGGGCACACAAGGAAATGTGGGCACATTTGTCTCGAATCTGGTCTGGGATCCCACCCGCTTTGGTCCGATTGGTGAAGCCCTCACCACGATCGACCAGACCCTGACTCCACAATATTCAAAACTGGCCTCGCAATCAGCCACCTACACTTTCAGTCTCAACGCACGCGCGCTCTGGCAGATGGTCACAAAAATTGTTGCTTTGTATCCAGCCCTGTCTGCCCAAAAGAGCAGTGTTTTGGCGGGCATCTTCGCCAAAGGCGTCGATATCGACAAAGACATTTTGGCCAACATCACCGGTGAATTGTCCCTGATCATTGAACTGGTCCAGGCCAAACCAGAGGCACCTCAAAACGCGGACCCCGCCGCCATGATCAACAATGTCATGAAAATGTTTGAGCATTCCTATGTCATGATTGGCACAAAAAACAGCGCGGCGCTCAAAGACGTCCTGCAAAAACTCATGGGTCCCACTCCCACAGAGCTGGCAGATGAACCCTACCAAAATTACACCCTCACCAACCTCGGCCAATTTGCCATCGCATCTTCAGCCGAAAATGTCCTCGTAGCCATGAGTCCTGACGCGCTGAAAGGCATCATTAACCAGGCACAAGCAGGCAACGTCCTCGAAAAAAAGGGTTTGTATAACACCTTGTCAGGTTCAATTGACAACAAAACGGCGTTTCTGCAAATGTATCTCAATTTCCCCGCTTATGCCGATTACATGGCCGGCATGCTGACCAGTAGTGTCCCCACAGACAAGCCCGAAATGGCCAAGCTCGTTGACGATAATGTCAAGGCCCTGCAGATGGTAAAGGAACTGTACGGCGACACCCTCACCTCGTACAGCATCGAAAAGGACGGGATCAAAATGTTGGGGGCCATGGAGTTGAAATAGAAAGTAAACTTCGCGTGCCTCTCTACCGTTGGATCGTCCCCTCCTACTAACTCGCGCCCTCTGTCCCTTCGTTCAATATTTTCAAATACCGATGATATGAGAATAACCGATCCCTCTGTCTGCCAGTCACCTCACGCAGAATTTGTGTCTCTTGCAAATAGTCCAAGGCTTTGTTCACAGTCGCGGAAGAGAGTTTCAATGTTTTAACTATTATGTTGGGCGAACTCAACGGGGCTCCCTGAAAATAATGATGAACCTGTAAAACAGAAGCGGCTACCCGACCTTGGCTGGCAATTCGTTGCTTGTCTTTTTCATAAAGTGACAAGAGGCATTTGGCCGTTGCCACAGCTTGATTTGCTGTTTCGCGCACACCCTCAAAGAAAAAGGACAGCCAAGCTTCCCAATCTCCATCGCTACGAACGCTCTGCAAGAGATCGTAATAAACCTGACGATTTTTTTTAAAATAGAGGCTCAAATACAAAAGTGGTTGGTTAAGGGCTCCCTGCCAATGCAAGAGCAAGGCAATGAGCAGGCGTCCCACGCGTCCATTCCCATCCAGAAAAGGGTGGATCGTTTCAAATTGAACATGAATCAAAGCCGCTTTTTCAAGGACAGATGTTTTGACAGGATCATCATGCAAAAATTTTTCAAGGGCTCCGAGACAATCAGAAAGCACGTGGTGAGGAGGAGGAACATAGGTGGCATTGCCCGGCCTAGTTCCACCGATCCAGTTTTGAGTAGTCCGAAAGCTCCCCGGCTGTTTCGCATGTCCCCTGCCCTTTGACAGAAGGATCGCATGAATCTCGCAGAGCAACCTTAAACAGAGTGGAAATCCTCCACGCAACCGTTTCAGACCGTGTTCCATCGCGGCAACATAGTTTGAGACTTCAACAACATCGCTGTCCACGGGCAGTCCCGGAGCCCCAGCATTTTCAAACGCCAGAAGATCCGACAAAGAGGATTGAGTCCCTTCGATTTGTGAGGAGAGAACTGCCTCTTTCCGGACATAGCTGTATAAAAATAATGATGGCTCAGGTAAAAAAGATGTCATACTATCAAGACGACCCAAGGCGATCGCCGCTTCTTCCTGTTTTTGAATCAGGTCATTAGACCAGACAACAAACGGATGGGGTGGCAAAGGGTCCGGGACGAAGGCACGAACAGTCTCACCCGCTACGGTTGACACAATGTAATTTCCGGTGTTTTTTCTCTTCATAAGACTATTTTAGAAACTAAAATAAGAGCTAACGTTATTTTACAATATGGCAGTTTTGTAAAATAAAGCAACTCTTAAAAGGAATGGTCATAATCGGTCGGTAAGCGACACCCTCACCTCGTACAGCATCGAAAAGAGCGGGATCAAAATGCTGGGGGCCATGGAGTTGAAGTGAGGCACGCACTGTTTTTCGCTAAGTTCTCTCAGTTCAACTCCGCATGTGCGGGGCACGGCAAAGCTGTCCGACCTCAAAGAATCCGGTGATCGGTTCATCCCCGCGTGTGCGGGGAACGGAATAAATA
>CAZGMS010000100.1:0-29274 GCA_964526915.1 uncultured Nitrospirales bacterium | reverse complement strand
ACATTTTGAGCTATTCAATAGAATCTGTCGGATGTATTTGAAGAAATATCCCACTATCAAACTCACTGACTACGAATGGATGAGTAATCACGCTCATTTCATTTTTCATATCGATGTTTATACTGATCTTCCCAAATTCATGCATGATTTCTGTTGGCGCTTTTCCTTTGAATATAACAAGATGCAAAATCGAAAAGGCCATTTATTTCAACAGCGTTATCGAGCAAGCAATGTGAACACCGATCAATATGCCTTGAGTTGCCAACGTTATGTTTACCGTAATCAATTGAGGGCAGGAATGGTCAAGGAGCTCCAAGACACAAAATGGAGTAGTTATCACTATTATGCTTATGGGCAACCGAATGACTTGATCACACCCATTTTTACCTATGAACAATTCGGTAATACCCCAGAAAAACAACAGATTGAGTTTAGATTCTTTGTAGAGAAAATGCCTGAACACGAAGAAACCCTGTGGCGTGCCAAATTATTACATCCCCTTCTTAAAACAAAAAAAGAAATCGTTTTGAACTACATGAAAAAATGTCATGTGTGAAAAATAGCTAATTGAATCACGTTTGATTTCTACATATTGCCAAGCACATATTATTCACATTCTGACTCGACTAGAGAAAGTCCGAATATTGCATTGTTTAACGAAAATTCTTTCGATCATATATTGAACAAACTCAGAGGCCTGCCTCAACTTCAATAACCAATACCGTTTTGAATATATTATCACAAAAACAGCGACCTTCTCACAGTTTTGAAATAAGGTATCTGGCACCGCTATCGAAATAAGGTATCTGGCACCGCTATCGATTTCCATAAGCATTTTATGGGTGACATGGGAATCTGTGCAACAAGTACCAATGCGAGTTATTAGAGGTTCAGCGTCTCAAAAAAATCCCACCGTCCCACAATTTTGGATTACTCGTGGGACGCGCACAAGCACATCTTCACCAACCTGTTGTTTTTTATATAATTAATTTTGCTTCTTTTGGCACGACCCTTGCTTATGACTACAATGAAAGGAGTTAAGATGATTACAGCCAACAATATCAACTCAAACAGATATGTTACGTGTTCGTCAGCATCAGCTACCGATAGTCCTTTGGGAGCTTACAGAGACCTAACCAGACCTGGTTTGTATTCGGATGATCCCATCATTGCGGAACACGAGAACAAATTCATCGGTGGTGGACACCACGCCTTTAAACCAGATTTTGGGCCTTTGGGGGCCTTTGGCACTGGTGCGATATATGAGGGCTCACAAAAAATTGTTGTTAGGGGCAGAAACGGCAAGCCAACCAGTTGGGAATTTTACGAATGGCGGCCTACTGGCGTGTACACCGGTGATGGCTGGCCTGTTTATGGGTGGGTCAGGTCGGAGCGTCCGGAAGAGGACATTGTACAAATACCCTTTGTGCGTCAAATTATAGATGACTATCAAACAATAAAGAAATAATAGTATCCTATGAATCCCTCGCAACATCAAACCACAAACAACCAGCAAGACGTCCTGCTATTCTCCGCGCAAAGCAATATTGAGGCCAAGATGATTGTAACCCTGCTTGAGGCACAGGGGATTCCGTGTCGTCAGATTTCGCGAGGGGCTGGTGGCTACCTCAACATCGCCTTAGGCTCAAACATGTTTGGGGAGGACCTTTATGTGACCGCCGACATGTTCGATCAGGCCAAGAAGATTCTACAAGAAAACCTGGCTACAATGCCCGAAGCAAACCTCCACGACGACAGCGCCCAAGACCAAAGTCTCTCTCCCGTTGTCCCTGACCAAAAACAACAAAAACGCGCAAGATTGATTTTATGGTGCTTGTTCGGAATCCCATTCGTTTTGATCGTGATCTTGATGCTCCTAGTCTCTTTTCTAAGAATATATCATTCGTTCTAACAGGCACTCTCAGGAATTTCTGCATTCTAAAAAGATATCAGTCGCCTTGGGTGAGGTGGGCCGACTGAGCTTGTGAGTGTTGGGAAAGTTCAGATTGACATGTCTCCGAAATAAACTTGAAATAAAGTTATTCCGTTGAGTCAACAACGTCCCCTGTCCGCCGAAAAAATAGAAACAGAGAGATTTTCGATTCGAATAGGCTTTTATCGACCTCCAAACCTCTCATAGCCCCTGATGACGGATGCAATTTTTTCCATCCTCTGCCATCTTTGAACTCGAGATGAACCCCTGCCTTTCCCCAAATCAAGTCGATAAACTGCCGGCATTGATTGGTAAGGCACCAAATTTCTGGTCACAAGATCCGTTCGCTCTGGCAACACTTCTGTGGCTTCTCTTAGAAGCAGTGTCAAATAGTCGCGCACTGCCTCCTCCACCAATTCATTATGCATCGATTGAGGCACCCTGACTTCTATGGACACATCTGCGCCACCCCCATTCACCATCCCCTCGACAATCGTGAGCATCAGGGGATATCTGCCCTGCCATAACAGGTGAAATCTGTGTGAGCCATCACCCAGTGCCAGCAAACCAGCCTCCGCCTCCCTTTCACGCGCTAGTGTCGTCAACCTCACATCAAAAGGATTATAAGTTTCTTCGCGAACGAGTAAGGTAACAGGCTTTGCTGTCATTGGCTGATCAGTCTCTGCTGGTAATTTCGATTTCAAAGACACAACGTGCCCAGCATCGCCAAACAAATTCTCAAAGGCCAACTCATGCGCAAACATCGCCGGACCGTTTTCAAAGGGCAGGCTGGGTTTGATCTGAACATGATACCAACCTGGTTCAAGTTCTCCTCCTTGCACCAAAATTCTGGCCCCAGCAACAGACAACCCAAACCCATCTGACCCTTCAACAAATGGCTCTCCAAATACCCTGAGACCCACTGCCGACATAACTTCGCCCAGATCGCATTCCCTGCCCGCCGATGTCAGGGCAAAGCATAAGATATAACCGTTCAGGTAAGGAGTTCTTTGTTCCCTGCCTGCAAGAATACGGGCCACTTTCTCTCCTCCAACAGTAACAGCGCGGCTGATTTTGGAGCATTGACGAGGCACGGCCCCCTCAGTTCCAAACTGCATTCTGCGAATAACATCCTCAGACATATTAGCACTTACCCCTTCAAAATACAGAGAATTGGGGATCCTGCCCTCTCGCAAGTCCAAGCTAGAATCATAATCATCCAAGATAAAATCATCACCTAGTTGCCCCGCAGGCACAACTTCGATTTGTGTGCCCTCATCGGTAAATGTCGTGACGACACTAATCCTATCACTATAAACGGCCCATATTGGTTCTTCATCGGGATCAGCTTTCTTAGAGAAAAGTTCTCGATGAAGGGCCCCTGTATCCAAGTCAATGTTGACAGAGTCCACCAGATGATCTTTGACAGAACTTGCCGAACCAAAAATATCATGAATATAAACCGGCTCGCCCTTTGGTATGGTAATGACTAATTTAACCCGATTTTCTTCTACGGGGATTGTTCGAATCTCCCAGTGGGGCTTCCTCACTCTCAGGGAAAGGGCGTAAATCTCCATCACATCGTCTACCCCCTGAGTCGATTCTGCGGACAACACAGGCACAGGGGCAGTGCGAAAATCCGAAGCCCTTGGTCGCCCCTCCATCATCTCCTGATATTCATTCAATTGTGTCCTGAGTCTGTCACTCGCCCTGCGAATTTCGGGGCTCGCATCGGGGAGCCTGACGCTGGTCTCGGATAACGTCAGGCCAGCTAAGGCAAGATCTCCGAGGGCAGTAGCCTGCGGACGGGACAAGGGCAACCATTCGGGTGGCATTCTATGCTGTTCGTTTCCCAGAATATCACGTTCTGCCTCTAACAAATTGGCTATCTCAAAGGGCGGAATGTATGATTGACTGGGATGAAACTGAGTTGGTAAAGTTTGTAATACTGCCATGATGCCCTCCCGCGAATTTTGTTATCGTCTGGTTTTCCCGAACAGACCCAGCCTAT
The DNA here is from genome assembly GCA_964526915.1 of uncultured Nitrospirales bacterium. Classification (GTDB taxonomy): domain Bacteria; phylum UBA10199; class UBA10199; order UBA10199; family JADGCS01; genus JAHJDR01. The sequence continues at coordinate 25,330 of CAZGMS010000100.1, read as the reverse complement.
CCACAACACAACAGACACCTTGGCTTCTTAGTTGATTTGTTGGTAGAAAAACAATGGGGGCATGAAAATTCAGTCCACAATTGTGGACGAAAAAATTGCAGGTATGCGGCCGACATCGTGTGCGTAGCATCAATTCTCGATCACTGGATTCCCTCCCGCCTCTTTGATCGCAGAAATCAGGTCATTTTCGGAATACCCCTGCGGTGTGGTGGCTCCCGCTGAATGAGAGATGTGTTCAGAAATCACCGTGCCATGCAAATCGTCCGCGCCAAAGCCCAGCGCTATCTGCGCCACCGGCATGGTGAGCATCACCCAGTACGCCTTGATGTGAGGGATGTTGTCGAGAAATATTCGTGACAGGGCAATCATCTTGAGTGTTTCGTGCGCGGTGACGGGAGGGATGTCTGCTAAGGCAGTATTAGCGGGATGAAATGGTAGGGGAACAAAGGCGGTAAACCCGTTGGTCTCATCCTGCAAACGGCGGATTTTTTCCAGATGCGACACCCGGTCCGCCAGAGATTCCACATGCCCATAAAGCATGGTGGCTGTGGATGTGAGGCCCAACTTGTGCGCTGTCTTGTGCACATCGAGCCAAACTTGCGATGCGCCTTTTTGCGGGCAGATTTTTTTTCTGACCTCATCCACCAAAATTTCTGCCCCCCCACCGGGCAGGGAATTCAAACCACACGCGATGAAATCTGTCAGGATCTGTGAAACCGATTTCCCAAATTTCAGCGCAAAATAATGAATCTCAATGGCGGTGAACGCCTTGATGTGCAACTTGGGAAATTCGCGGCGAATATTTTTGAGCAAATCAAGATAATAGGCGTACGGCAAATCCGGATGATGCCCACCGACAATGTGCACCTCGGAAATAGCCAAAGCGTACCGTCTGATGCTGCCCAGAATCTCATCAATGGTTTTTGTAAACGCACCGTTCTGTCCCTTATTTCTGGCATACGCGCAGAGCAGACAATGTGCAGTGCAAATATTCGAATAATCAATGTGCAGATTGTTACGGTAATGGGTGTTTCGACCAAACCTCTGCTCACGTCTGGCATGGGCCAACCTGCCCAATGTGAGCAAATCGGTTTTTTCAGACAACAACAATGCCTCTGCCTCGCTCAGGCGTTGCCCTTCCCGACAGTGTTCCATGATTGATTCGAGGTCCGTGTTCATATGAGAGCGTGCATGCGTAAAAATCAACAACTGTTGCAATTATTTTCCCAGCAAATCAGAATCAGTCGTGCGGTTGACATTTTGCATTTTGCATTTTGCACTTTGCATTTTGCATTTTGCATTTTTCATTTTTTATTTTTGTTTTTTCTCGTCCCTTCAGCCTGCCCTGAGCCTGTCGAAGGGTCCATTCAGCCTGCCCTTCGTCCCTCGTGTTTTCGTCCCTCGTCCCCTCGTCCCTCGTCCCTCGTCCCTCGTGTTTTCGTCCCTCGTCCTTCGTGTATCCCCCTGCCCTATACGAACTCCTCACAAAGGTTCCTGCAAAAACGGTCTCAAAGCCCATTTCCCTGCCTAAATTTTCGTATTCGGTAAATTGTTCCTGAGAAATGTGGGCCATGACTGGGTAGTGCTTCCGGGTCGGTTGCAAGTATTGCCCCAGCGTGAGGAGCTGACACCCGTGCGCACGCAAATCACGCATGCTCTGCAAGACTTCATCCCTGGTCTCCCCCAAACCCAGCATCAACCCCGACTTCGTCCTGATGTGAGGGTAGGTCTTGTGCACATAGCTGATGACCTCCAGAGAACGCTGATACCTTGCCACAGAGCGAACCAATGGGGTCAGGCGCGCAACGGTTTCGATGTTGTGATTGAACACAGCGACAGCCTCCCGACAGACCGTGTCCAGACAATCCTGTCGTCCCTGAAAATCGGGGGTCAGGACCTCTATGGTGGTTTGTGGATTCTTCTGACGAACCGCCCTGATCACTTGCGCAAAATGTCCCGCCCCAAAATCGTCTGTGAGATCATCGCGGTCAACCGACGTGATGACAACGTGTTTGTATTTTTGTTCAAAGACGAGATCAGCCACGTTTTGCGGCTCGCGAGGGTCAGGCGGCAAAGGCCTGCCGGTCTTGACATTGCAGAATTTGCAGGCCCGCGTGCAAACATCCCCCAGAATCATGATCGTGGCCACGCCACGTAAAAAACACTCACCCGCGTTGGGGCATCTGGCCTCTTCGCAAACCGTACGCAATCCCTTGGCTCTCAATTTTGCTTTTAGTGGTCTCAGGTCTCTTAAAGAAATCTTTTTCTTGATCACGGAGGTCTTCATGATGCCCTACACAGTGAGTTCCACGGAATCTCCCACCTTGACGTTGTACAGCAGGGCAAACGAATCGCGATTCATGGCAATCTCCAAAAAACCACTGCTCCCAACCAACATGAGCGATTCACCCGGTTGCACGTCAGCATAGGTGTTTTTAAGCTCGGTGAATGATTGTTTTTTGATTGTGAACTCGAATTTATTGTTTTTGATAAAATGTCTGAAGTGCTCGAACGTCATGCCGATGGTCACGTTGCCAAAACGATCAATGTTGATCACTTTGGCAGACAACTTGTTATTCTTGCGGCTGATCCGAAAAAGATTGAGCTTTTCAAAATCATCCTGTTTGGAACCCAATCTGACGGGGTTCACTCCCGCCGCCAAATGAGCCGCAACCGGACCAAAAATATCGCGCCCATGAAAGGTCGCACTCAGATGATCGAGGTAATATTCGGGTTTGTCGAGGTGATAAATCGCCCGCGCGCCATCGCGCTCCGCGGCGAGACTCAACACCCCATTATCTGGCGCCAGGAAAAAATAGTTTTCGGTACACAATAAAATAGGCCGACGCGACGTGCCCACACCGGGGTCCGTCACCACCACATGAATCGTCCCCCTGGGAAAGGCAAGAAAAGAGGAACCGATAACGTAGGCCGCTATCGGCACTCCAAAGCTGGGAATCTCGTGGGATATATCCACCAACGTGACATTGGGGTTGATCCTCAAGATGGCCCCTTTCATGGCGCCAACATAATGATCGGCATTTCCAAAATCGCTTGTGAGGGTGATGATATGGGACATAGGCTTTAAGACCGCCCTTTACCGAGACACGGCACCCGTCACAGTTTTTCGGGTATCCGCATTTTGTAAAAAGACCGCCACACAAAAACCATCGCGATGATAAACATGGGAATAGACAAATAGGGCGCGTAATTAACACTACCCGTTTCTCTGGCGTGAACAGCCATTTCAATCGCTATCTCTGTGGCCAATAGACCAAAGAGTGTTGAGAACTTGATAATAGGATTGAGCGAAACCGATGAGGTATCCTTAAAAGGATCTCCCACGGTATCACCAATCACTGTGGCCACATGCAAGTCTGACCCTTTGTCTTTGAGATCAACCTCGACCACCTTTTTGGCATTATCCCAGGCCCCTCCGGCGTTAGCCATGTAAATGGCCTGATACAAACCAAAGCAGGCGATGGAGATCAGGTACGCCACAAAAAAATTGGGGTTGAGAAACGCAAACGCCAACGTAATGGCCATAAGTGCAATGAAGATATTCCACATCCCTTTCTGAGCATACACCGTGCAAATTTTAACGACGGTCTTGGAATCTTCTATGTCAGCAGTGGCCTTCTTCAGGTTCATGTTCTTTTTGATGAACTCGACCGCGCTGTAAGCCCCCGTGGTCACCGCCTGCATGGATGCCCCGCAAAACCAGTAAATGACAGCCCCACCACAGATCAAGCCCAACAGGATCGGGGCATCGGTCAGTTGCACATGCAACAGGCCTTTGCTCTCCAAAAGCAATATGATCGAGAAGATCATGGTCGTGGCCCCCACCACGGCGGTGCCAATGAGCACAGGTTTGGCTGTTGCCTTAAACGTGTTGCCCGCCGAATCGTTGGCCTCGAGGTAGTGTTTACCCCTGACAAAATCAGGTATAAAACCAAATCTTTTTTTGATGTTTTCTTTGATCCCGGGGATTTTCTCGGTTTGCGCCAGCTCAAAAATGGACTGGGCATTGTCAGTGACCGGCCCGTAAGAATCCACGGCGATATTGACCGGGCCCATACACAAGAAACCAAAGGCCACCAGACCAAACGCAAAGATGGACGGGTAATGGATCACAGCGGCAGGAATGAACAGGCTGGTAAAATACGCTCCCGCCATGAGTCCCGCGATCAGCATGCCAATGTAAAAGGCACTGAAATTGCCCGCCACAATCCCCGACAGGATGGTGAGCGAGGCCCCACCTTCTCGAGAAGCCGTCACGACTTCCTTGACATGCTTGGATTTTGCGCTCGTGAAGATCTTGGTGAATTCCGGGATGAGCACTGCGGCCAAGGTCCCAAAGCTGATGATCATCGCCAATTGCCACCACACGTGGGGCATGGCCACGCCAACACCATTTTGCATGATCGTGAGGTCACTGAGCAACAGGTAACTCATTCCAAACGATGTGCTGATGCACAAAATAGCTGCGATCCAAATGAGCCGCATGAGGGGCTCCTCAAAATCGAACTCCTTTTTGCCGCTGTATTTGGCCTTCGAAATCCCTTGATTGATAAAATAAGAAATCCCCGAACAGAAATCCATGAGGAAGCGCATGGCGAAAATCCAGACGATGAGTTTGCCTTGGATCGCCTCTTTGGCCGCCAGATCAGCATTGACGACAGCCAGCGTGATGAAAGAGATGAGGGCCACCCCCGTCACGCCGTAGGTTTCAAAGCCATCTGCCGTGGGTCCAACAGAATCACCCGCATTATCGCCCGTGCAATCCGCGATCACGCCAGGGTTGCGGGGGTCGTCTTCATCGAGTTTGAAGATGATCTTCATGAGGTCCGAACCAATGTCGGCAATCTTTGTAAAAATACCTCCGGCGATTCTTAATACCGAGGCCCCCAGCGATTCACCGATGGCGAAACCCAGAAAGCAATACCCCACGATGGTTCGCGGCACGCAAAGAAGGATAATGACCATCATGACCAGTTCCAATGAGATCAGAAACAAGCCGACGCTCATGCCCGAACGCAACGGAATATTGACCACGTCCCAAGGGTTGCCTGCCAATGAGGCAAAGGCCGTTCGCGCGTTGGCGTAGGTGTTGACCCGAATGCCGTACCAGGCAACACAATAAGACCCCCCCATGCCCACAACAGAAAAGAGCAACACCAAAGCCAGCGTGGTGATCGTCTCTCCCTTGAGGAACAAAAAGTAGAAGGCCATGGCCGCGGCAATGAACAAAAACAACACAATCAAAAATTTGCCTTGTTGGATCAGGTAGGTGCGGCAAGTTTGAAAAATGGTTTCTGCCACATCGAGCATGGATTCGTGTGCAGGTAATTTGTGAATTTGATGACGCAACCAAAGGCTGATGCCCAAAGTGCCGATGATGATAAAAGCCCCCCAGCACAGAAGATTCCAGGGTGTGATGCCCCCCAACAACATGTAAGGATCACCATTTTTTAAATCCGGAATCTTCAGATCGGCCTCGCTGGCAAAAGCGGGCAGGGAAACAAACAGGAAAAAAATCAACCAGGATAAAACACGTTTAAACGACTTCATGTCCGTCCTTTCTTAAGATAATTGGGTTAGGAATAAACAACGAAAAAGTCACACAAGTGTATAAGGGGATAATGATCATTTTGCAAATGTAATGTGTCGGGAAAAACGACCCGAATTTCAGTTCGGCACAATCACGTCAGGAACCTTTTTTTCTTCGCCCGTGCCCGCTATGACAACCTCAACGGGCTTCACCTCATCCGTCTCGTAAATGTCCAAAAGGTCGGCGCCCTTTTTCTCGTTCTTGTACAAGACCGCGATGTTCTTGATGGCCAGGGCTTTTTCCAAAACCTGGTCGATGTGCGACACGGCATGAATCTTGAGCGCCTTGAGAATGTTTTTGGGCACTTCTTTGAGGTCTTTTTCGTTTTCTTTGGGGATGATCACCGTTTTGATCTGCGCGCGGTGAGCGGCCAGAAGTTTTTCCTTGAGTCCGCCAATCGGCAGCACCTTGCCCCTGAGCGTGATCTCACCGGTCATGGCGATGTCCTTGTAAACCGGAATGCGCATAAGGGCCGAGGTGATCGACGTGGCCATAGTCACGCCCGCCGACGGCCCATCCTTGGGAATGGCCCCTTCGGGCACGTGGATGTGAATATCGATTTTTTCGTAAAAATCTTTTTTGAGTCCCATCTCACGCGCGCGTGACCGCACCGCACTCATCGCCGCCTGAGCCGACTCCTGCATCACCTCTCCCAGCTTGCCGGTGATGGTGAGCTTGCCCTTGCCTGGCATGATGGTCACTTCGATCTGTAACAACTCACCGCCCACTTCGGTCCAGGCAAGTCCTGTGGTGATACCAACCTCGTCCTTTTCTTCGGCAATCCCGTAGTGAAATTTCGGAATCCCCAAATAATTATGGGCGTTCTTCGAGCTGATATTGGTTTTGACACGAGGTTCACCTTCTTTGAGTTCCGCGATGGTCCGAGCCACCTTGCGACAGATGTTGGCGATTTCGCGTTCCAGATTACGCACACCGGCCTCCCGGGTATAACGCCGGATAATCGTCCTGAGAGCCGAGTTGGAAAAACAAATGGTCTCCTCAGACAAACCGTTCTGTTCCATCTGCTTTTTGATGAGGTAACGGACAGCGATGTTGAGCTTTTCGTCCTCAGTGTACCCCGCGATGCGGATGGTCTCCATGCGATCCATGAGAGCCGGGGGAATCCCGTTGAGGCTGTTTGCCGTACAGATAAACATGACGTCGGACAAATCGTAATCCAGATCGAGGTAGTGGTCATTAAAAGTGAAGTTCTGTTCGGGATCGAGCACCTCCAAAAGGGCCGAAGCCGGATCACCGCGGAAGTCCATGTTCATCTTGTCGATCTCGTCCATGAGAAAAACCGGATTGTTGGCATCGGCCTTTTTCATGGATTGAATGATCTTGCCCGGCATCGCGCCGATGTAGGTCCGGCGATGACCGCGAATCTCGGCCTCATCACGCACGCCGCCCAGTGAGATGCGGACGAACTTGCGTTCACAGGCCCTGGCAATGGATTTGCCCAGAGAGGTTTTGCCCACTCCCGGAGGGCCAACGAGACACAGGATGGGTCCCTTGACCTTACCCACCAACTTCTGCACTGATAAATATTCCAGGATTCTTTCCTTGGTTTTTTTGAGTCCGTAATGATCTTCGTCCAAAATTTCGTGGGCCCGCTTGACATCGATATTGTCCTTGGTTTTGTCGGCCCAAGGCAGAGACAGGACCCAATCGATATAATTGCGCACCACCGTCGCTTCGGCAGACATGGGCGACATCATCTTGAGCTTCTTGATTTCTTTTTTTACTTTTTCCGACGATTCCTTGCTCATCCTTTTCTTTTTGAGTTTGGCATCGAGTTCCTGAATCTCGCTGTTGAAATCGTCGCGCTCGCCCAATTCCTTTTGAATGGCCTGCATCTGCTCGTTGAGGTAATATTCCTTCTGCGTTTTCTCCATCTGCTTTTTCACGCGCGTGCGGATCTTCTTTTCCACCTGCAATATTTCGATTTCGCCGTGCATGAGAGAAAGCAGTTTTTCCAGACGCTCTCGGGGGCTCGTGATTTCGAGGATGCTTTGTTTGTCGGGAATTTTTAAATTCAGGTGGGCGACAATGGTGTCGGCCAGTCTGGCAGAATCATCGATCACCGACACGCTCGACAACATCTCGGGCGGGATGCGTTTGTTGAGTTTGACATAGGTTTCGAAGGTGGTTTTGACCGAACGCATGAGGGCTTCGAGTTCCACCGTCATTTCCTTGTCTTCTTCAATCTCTTCAACCTCTGCAATAAAAACAGGTTCCGTAGTGATGTATCTGTGCACACGCGCCCGTTTATTGCCCTCCACCAGGACCTTGACCGTGCCATCAGGAAGCCTGAGCAGTTGTACGATACTGCCCAAACAACCTACACTGTAAATATCCTCCGGCTTGGGATCGTTGGTTTTGGCATTGATCTGGGTGATGAGCAATATGTCCTTTTCCTCGTTCATGGCCTGATCGAGGGCATTGATGGACTTTTCCCGCCCCACAAAGAGGGGGACCACCATGTGCGGAAAAATGATGATGTCCCTGAGCGGAAGGGCCGGTACTTGCTTGATTTTTGAGGGATCACCAATGGATTTCTTTGAATATTTGTTGCCAAATCCACCGCCTGAGCTGTCATCTTGGTCGTATTCCATAGAAACATCCTCTCTTCTTAAAATTTACTGACCAATTCTTGATTTTTTTTGCCACAAACACAAATTTTTTGCCAGATGTGGCTGTTTTTTTTGAGTCTCATCAATGATAAGATCAAATCACCCTATTGGCAAGTTGATATTACGTTTAATTGTGTTTTCACGATTTATTGAAAGGTTATCGATCATTTATTTGTTATTGGCTATCTATTTTTGCAGTAAAGAGGGAAAAAAACTGGAGCTGTTTATTGATGCTGCCGATTTGGATGATTTTCTGGAATTTTGTCATCCCTGCGTAGGGTGTGATGACAAAGAAATAAGAATATGGTAGCTTGACCCCATGAAAACAGGCATTTTTTGGGACGAAAGGTGTACAAAACACGAAATGTCACGAGGACATCCCGAGTCCCCACAAAGACTTTGGGCCATTAAACAGGTCATTGACGCAAATCCCCGTTTGGTTCACATCGAGCCACGACTGGCCTCTTTTGAAGAAGTCAGCTCCATTCATACCGAAAAGCTGGTACGGCTTGTCGATGAGAGCCGTGGAAAATCAAATACGTGTTTTGATCCCGACACATTCTCCAACAAGCACACGGCCACTGCCGCATTTTTGTCGGCTGGCAGTACAATCGCGCTGGCGGAAAAGGTCGAAAAGGGGGAATGGGACAATGGTTTTTCTTTTGCGCGTCCACCCGGACATCACGCGGAGCATGATTGTGTCATGGGCTTTTGTTTTTTTAACAACATTGCCATTGCCGCCCAACAGTTGATCGAGAAGCATCACAAAAAACGCATTGCGATTGTGGATTACGATGTGCACCACGGCAACGGGACACAGGCCTCTTTTTATGACCGTGATGACGTCCTGTTTTGTTCCGTGCATCATTACCCGTTTTATCCAGGGACTGGCGGCTCGTTTGAAACAGGGGCAAGTCGTGGAAAAGGTTTTTCGGTCAACGCCCCCTTGCCCGGGGACAGTGATGACGATGATTACAAGAAGGTCTTTGACAACATCATCGTCCCTGCTGTCGATTCCTTCAAGCCTGAGTTCATCCTGGTTTCGGCAGGGTTTGACGCGCATGAACGTGATCCCCTGGGGGGCATGAAGCTCACCAAACAGGGATTCGCGTTCATGAACAAACGGCTGATAGAACTGGCGTACCTTCATTGCGGTGGAAAAATTGTTTTCGTCCTCGAAGGCGGCTACGACATGCAAGGCCTGCAAGAGGGCGTGGAAAGCGTGTTTGAGGCCATGTGATAACTAATACCTCACCCTCGCCCTCTTCACCCGCGCCCCCACTTTCCTGAGTTTTTTCTCGATCGATTCATACCCGCGATCGATGTGGTACACGCGGTGGATATCGGTCACCCCTTTCGCCACCAAACCCGCCAAAACCAGACTGGCACTGGCCCTTAAGTCCGAGGCCATCACCGGTGCTGACTGCAATCGCTCAACGCCGTGAACGGTCACTGTATTGCCTTCCACCTTCAGGTCGGCCCCCATGCGCATGAGTTCGGGCACATGCATGTAGCGATTTTCGAAAATCGTTTCGGTGATGGTGGAGATCCCTTCGGCAATGGTCATGAGCGCCATGAACTGCGCCTGAAAATCCGTGGCAAAACCCGGGTAAGGCTCGGTCATCACCCGGGTGGGCAGAATTTTTTTGGGGCCTTGAACACGCACGCTCCGACCGATCACCTCAACCCGTGCACCCGCCTCCTGCAGTTTTTTCCCCAGCGCTTCCACAAATTTTGGTTCGATGTCGTCGATCGTCAAATCACCGCGCGTCATCGCCGCCGCGATCATGTACGTCCCCGCTTCGATGCGATCGCAGATCACGCGATGCGTGGCCCCGTGCAATTTATCCACGCCTTCGATCGTGATGACATCGGTCCCGGCACCCTGAATCCGTGCACCCATTTTGATGAGCAGGTCCGCCAAATCCACGATCTCTGGCTCACGCGCCGCGTTTTCGAGCACAGTTGTCCCCTGAGCCAGCACAGCCGCCATCATGATGTTTTCAGTTCCGGTCACGGTCACTGTGCTGAAATTAATGTGCGCCCCTTTTAAGCGCTCACACGAGGCTTCGACGTAACCTTCTTCCAATTTGATATTGGCCCCCATCTCTTCGAGGGCCTTGATGTGCAAGTCGATCGGCCTGGCGCCAATAGCACAACCACCGGGCAGAGAAACTCTCGCCACACCGTTACGAGCCAACAGGGGACCCAACACCAGAATGCTCGCCCTCATTTTGCGGACCAGGTCGTATGGGGCTTCATGCCTTTTGATTTTTTTGGCCAGCAGGGCCACACGCCCCAGAATAGTGGTGGTCTGTACGCCCAACACGCCCAAGAGTCTGGTCATGGTAGCCACATCATATAATTTGGGAACATTGGTGAGGACGATTTTATCTTCAGTGAGCAGACTGGCGGCCATGAGGGGCAAGGTCGCGTTCTTGGAACCACCAATTTTGACATGACCTTTGAGGGGCCGTCCTCCTTCGATGACAATTTTATCCACGCGACGAACCTCCAAATGAATATTCATAAGGCACGGCCGCACTGACCTTGCCCCGAATATTTTTCAGTGCCTGATCGAGATCGGCGATCACATCATCGTGATGTTCGCCTCCCACACACAGCCTGACCAGGTTGGCCGGAATATCAGCAAGTTTGCGCCCCTCTTCTCCCTGTTGTGAATGTGTTGATATGGCCGGGATTGTGGCAACCGATTTGATACGGCCCAGATCTGTCGCACGCCAGATGCGTTGCAGGGAATCAAACACATTGCGTGTCGCCTGTGCCCCACCTTTGACACGAAACGACATGAGGTGGCCATAACGATTGACAGGCTTTCCATAGAGCGAATCGAATTCGGCATCGACCAAAAACAGATATTTTTTCGCCAGGGCATGTAACGGGTGACTTTCGAGGCCCAGGTAATCAACCTGTTCAATCTGGGGATGAGCCGCCAGAAAATGGGCCACTGCCATAGTGTTGCGGCTGAACAAATCCATTTTTGATCTCAAGGTACGCATGTCGTTAAGGGTCAGACTGGCGTTCATGGGAGAAACATTCTGGCCGTTGTCTCTGTTGGGCAATGTTTTGAGGTACATGGCAAAATCTTTTTTCATGTTCTGCGTACCAAACCGGCTCACCAGATTCTTTTTGCTGATCACAGCGCCAGCAATGCCAAAACCCGAACTTGTGAGCGACTTGGTAACCGACTGAATAACAATATCGGCGCCCCATGTGATGGGTCTCATAAGAGCGGGCGTTGCCACTGTATTGTCAATGATCACAGGCACCCCATGAGCGTGTGCCAACTTGACGACAGCTTCCAGATCAAAAAAAGCCTGCCCGGGATTAGAGGGCATCTCGCCATAAACGAAACGCGTATTGGCATCGATCTTTGATTCCCATTCACTGAGATCCGCTGAATTGATGACCCAGCGACACTCGAGATTTCGTTCCTGCATTTTACGTACCGCAAACTGCTGAAAGGTGCCGCCATAGACCTGACACGTGGAGACAAAATTGATTTTACGATCGGGGGTTTGGTGGTCTACGGTCAAAAAAGGATCCGTGGCGGAAGCGATGGCCGCCATGCCAGAGGAGGTGGCACAACAGCTCGTTTCGCCATCAAAACCGTAGCCCTCCAGCAGGGCCAGGGTGTTCTCGAGATAATACATTGAGGGGTTGCCAATACGTGAATAGCACCAAGTGGGGACCTGATACGCAAGCGCCGCTTCCATCTCGTCGGCATCACGATAAGCTTGCGAAGAGCACATGTAAACAGGCTCAATGATGGCCCCCTGATTAAAGTTGAGTGCCTCATTTGCCGTGTACGCACCATGCACCGCGATGGTGTCGAACCGACATTTTTTTATTTTTGCCAAATCCTCAGCCTTTCTTTGAGAGGCTTTCGTGGCGGCATCGATATAAACCTGTACTCCATCTGAAAATTGCTGTTGTGTCATAATAAAACGTGGATCGTGGATCGTGGATCGTGGATCGAAAAGAGTGTCATTCCAGCGAAAGCTGGAATCCAGAGTTGAAAATACATGGATCCCTGCATCCGCAGGGATGACAAAACAAACCACGATCCACGATCCACGATCAACGATCAACGATTCATACCCTCAAGGGCACAAGCGATTCACGATTCACGATCAACGATCAACGATCAACGATCCACGATCAACGATTCACGATCAACGATTCACGATTCCCGATCACCACCCTCTCCTTCCCCGCATAATCTTTTTTGACCATCACGTGATGAAGGTCAGCGCTCTCAAAAATGTCCTTCACAGCCCTTCCCTGTTGTTCGCCTATTTCTACTGCAACAAATCCGTCATCTCGTAAATAGTTTTTCGCAAATTCCGCAATTTTTGGATAAAAGGCGAGTCCCTCATTATCAGCAAACAGGGCTAAGTGAGGTTCATGCCCTCTTACCGACTGGGGAAGCTGGTCCTTTTCGGACAGGGCAATGTAGGGGGGATTGGCGATAAGAAAGTCAAATGGGGGGCAGAAGGATCTCAGGGCCGCAGAAGCACTGGTTTCCTGGCATTGATCCTGCGACCCATCGACCCCGTGACCCTGCGACCCTGACGTTGGTCTTTGGTCTTTGGTCTTTAATCTAAATACGTCCCCTTTTACAATATTGAGCCTTTCCACCACCCCAAATTTTTCCGCATTTTTCTTGGCGATTTCGATTGCCTTGGGGGAAATTTCGATCGCCTGCATGGTCAACTGTGGTAATTCACAACAAAGGGTGATCGCCAGACAACCTGATCCCAGACACGCCTCGAATCCCAAGAGTTTATTATCCTGCCATCCCCTTTTCTTGACTTGTTCCAAAACCTGTTCGACAACTATTTCTGTATCGGGACGCGGGATAAAGACATTTTCATCGATTACGAATTCACGTGACCAGAATTCTTTTTTGCCGGTCAGGTAGGCGACCGGTTCGTGGTTGATGCGCCGCTTGATCAGGGTCTTGACATGGGCAAGCTCATCCTCTTGGAGCAGGCGCTCAAACTGCAGGTAGAGATCAATCTTTTTCAAGCCCAGGGCATGCGCGATGATCACCTCAGCATCCAGACGCGGGGTGTCGAAACCTTTTTGTTTGAAATAATCAATCGTCCACTGAATGATGCGCAATATTGTCCAAGGATCTGACATCGTCGTGAAACAATCATAAGGCTAACAAAGTGGCAATGGAAATGTTCAAATGGATTGCTTCGAATCACGTTGTGAATCTCGCAATGACGAAAGCTACGGATCCGCGATTCACGATCCACGATCCACGATCCACGATTTACACCCCCCCCTTCATCGCCTCCGCCTGATAATAGGCTTGGAGCGGGTCACAGAGCCGGTTGAGATCGCCGTTCAGAACGGCGTCAAGGGCATGCACCGTCAAACCAATACGGTGATCCGTCACGCGGGACTGGGGAAAATTGTAGGTGCGGATTTTTTCACTGCGGTCACCAGACCCCACCATGGTTTTGCGTTTTTGGGCTTCTTCGGCGTGCTGTTCCTGTTGCATCTTATCCAAAAGACGGGATCGCAAAATCTTCATCGCCTGCGCCTTATTCTTGTGTTGCGACCGGTCATCCATGCACACCACAACCAGATTGGTCGGCAAATGCGTGATGCGCACGGCAGATTCTGTTTTGTTCACATGCTGGCCACCAGCCCCCCCCGCGCGCATGACATCAATGCGCAGATCCGTGGGGGGGATGTCGAGTTCAATGTCTTCCGCCTCAGGCAAAATGGCCACAGAAACAGCCGAGGTGTGAATACGCCCGCTGGCCTCGGTATCGGGAACCCTTTGCACACGATGAATGCCACTCTCGTATTTCAATTTGGAATACACACGATCGCCGGTCACCATCGCAATGATTTCCTTGAACCCGCCCTTGTCGGTTTCATTGGATGACACGATATCGATCTTCCAGCCCTGCGAGTCGGCAAAACGGGTGTACATGCGGAACAGGTCGGCCACAAAGAGGCCTGCCTCTTCACCTCCGGTCCCTGCCCTGATTTCCAGAATGATGTTTTTTTCGTCGTTGGGGTCAGTGGGGATCAGCAGGAGTTTGAGTTTTTTTTCAAACTCACTTTGTCTTTTCTCGAGCTTTGTGACTTCCTCACGCGCCATCACGCGCATGTCATCGTCTTTTTCTTTTTCCAAAAGAGATTTGCTCTCGGCCAGTTCCTGTGTGTTTTTTTTGTACTCGCGGTACGTTGTTACCGTTTCACGAAGACGGGCTTGTTCCTTGGCCATTGCCGTCAGATCCCTGGGCGCAAGCGTGCCTGACGCCATGCGTTGCGTGAGGTCTTCGAATTTCTGCTCAACTTGTTCGAGTTTTGTAAACATGGGGGACGTGGATCGTGAATCGTGAATCGTGGATCGCGGTTTATTTTGTCATCCCTGCGAAGGCAGGGATCCATATGTTTTCAATTCTGGATTCCAGCGAAAGCTGGAATGACACTCTTTTCGATCCACGATTCACGACCCACGATCCACGATTAAACCGCCACTTTTTCCATTCGCTTTTTTTCCTCTGGCACCACGGATTTGAGTCCGCGCCCGGGAAAACACCTCTGCATGAACATGTAAAAGGGTGAGGCTATGAAGACTGTGGAATAAGATCCAAATATCAAGCCCACGATCAGGCAAAAGGCAAAGTCATGCAATACGCCCCCACCGATGAAAAACAACACAACCACCACAAACAACACTGTTAATGAGGTCACGATCGTGCGCGACATGGTTTCGGTCACGGAAACATCGATGAGTTCTTCGGTCGTCGTCCTCTTGGGAAGTCTGGCGATATTCTCGCGCACGCGGTCGTAAATCACAATGGTATCATTGATCGAATAACCCAAAATGGTCAGCAAAGCGGCCAGAATCGGGAGGTTAAACTCTTTGCCAAAAAACGCAAAAAAACCGGCGCTGATCAGCACATCGTGAATGAGCGCGATGATCGCACCCGGAGCGAATAAAAAATCGAACCTCACCCAGATATAGATCAAAATGAGGACACACGTGAAAACAATGCTTTTCAGCGCCTTCCATTGCATGTCTTGTCCCACCTTGGGCCCCACAAGTTCCTGACTGAGCAGGGTGACCTGCTCGGCACCAAATTTGGTCTTGAGCGCTTGGGTGATGATGGCTTCGCTGTTGACGTTCTCGATGTATTTGGAACGAATCAGGTACTGATGCTCCCCGACGACGGCACCAAATTCCAAAACCTCCACATCACCCACATCGCTTTTGGCAAAGCTCGCGCGGACATCCTCTATCGCCACATCCTGCACAAACTGATAAATCATTTTGTTGCCACCCTTGAAATCGACCCCAAAATTAAGTCCCTTGAAGGCAATCTGGTAGACACTCATGGCCATGAAAAAAACGGACACACTCATGAACAGCCACTTGTACTTCATGAAGGGAAAAGGGGTTTTGTCGGTACATGTTTTTAATTCTGTTTCCATAATTCCTCAAACTTTCTGCTAACAGCTGACAGCTAACGGCCAACGGTCAACGGGTTTCTCCCGTTGCTCATTGCAAAATTGCCTATTGCTACAATTGCGTTATTGTACCCGCCCTACGCCTTTAGCCTTTAGCCTTTAGCCCTATGCCTTTTCTATATACTCAATTTCTCCACCCGGTATTTCTGCACCAGGATATCGTAAAAAACGCGCGTAAAAACCACGGCTGTCAACATCGTCGTGGCGATCCCAATCATGAGGGTCGTCGCGAAACCCTTGATCGGTCCTGTCCCGAATTCAAACAAAACCAGCCCCGCGATAAAAGTGGTGATGTTGCCATCCACAATGGCGCTCATGGCATTATCGTAACCGCTGTTTACGATGGACGCCGTGTCCATGCCCAAAAAGCGCTCCTCTCTCATGCGCTCAAAGATGATCACGTTGGCATCCACAGCCATCCCCAGCGTGAGCACGATCCCCGCGATCCCCGGCAAGGTCAAGGAGGCCCCAAACAGCGTCAGCGCCGTAAAGATGAGCAGGACGTTGAGGACCAGTCCCAAATTGGCGATCATGCCACCCACCTTGTAATACACCAGCATGAAAAAGAACACGACGATCGCCGCCACAAAAACCGACTTGAGTCCTGCTTCAATCGAGTCTCTGCCCAGCGAGGGGCCTATGACGTTTTTCGTGGCGACAGTCAGCGTGGCGGGCAAGGCACCTTCTTTGAGGATCATCACAATGTCTTGAGCCTCCTTGAGCAGATCGTTGTACGGCCCAATGCCCAATTCAATCTGCGCCCGTCCCGCCGTGATCGGCCCCCTGATGACTGGCGAGCTGGTCACCACGTTGTCCAACACGATCGCCAGCTGTTTCCCTACATTGTCGGTCGTGAGTTTGCCAAAATTCTTCGTCCCCGTGTTGTTAAACGTCATGAGAACGTAGGGCATGTTGTTTTCTGTCTGCACGCTCGTGCTGTCGAGCATGTCGCCGGTCACATCGGCTTTGTCCTCCAATAAATAAGGAACCGCGTTGCTGATTTTTTTGGTCACCGGATCCCGCTTGAGCTCAAATAAAATCTCGGTATGAGGCGGCAAACTCCCCTTCAGTGCTTGATTGACCTGCGCGAGAGCCTCGTCTTCGTATATGTTCTTGAGTTTTAGCTCTTCCCGTTTCTTTTGAACCAGATCCTCCAGATCGGGTTGCGTCAAACTCGAGTCCACAATGCGAAACTCGAGCTTGCCTGTCCGTTTGATGATGTTGATCACCTGTTCCGGGTCTTTCACGCCGGGGAGTTCAACAACCAGGCGATCACTGCTCTGCCTGCTCACGCTGGCCTCGGCCACACCAAAGCGGTCAATGCGGTTACGCACCGAATTGGCGGCTTGATCGATGATGTCTTTTCTTTTTCCGGCCAGAAACTTGTCCGAAGGGGTCAGGTAAGCGACCGAAACTGTCGTTTGATCGGCCAGGGTAAAATCGGTTTGATATTGCTCCAGTGAAAAAAGCTCGATGAGTTTCTGTTTTTGTTCCTGTGAGTTAAAAGAAACTGCCAGATATTTTTCCTGACCAACAAAGAGAACATCCCCCTGGTAATCCGGAAGCCCCTTGGTGGCCTCAAAGGCTATCTTGCGGGCCTGCGCGGCGTTCGATACGATATTAAGAAACAACTCATAACGATCATTGCCAAAAGTGAAGGCCTGATTGCCCAGATAGCCAACCAAACCGCTCAACACTTCATCTTTTTTGTCGGCGGGGTATTCAACGCGGATACGATTGTTTTGAAGCAACACACCTTGATAAACCGGGTTTTTGTTTTCGGTCTTGTCGGCATCCTGGTTGTAATCATCAAGCACCGCGCGGTTAATGCCGTTCACGTACCCGTTGAGTTCTTGTTTGAGCGCGTCTTCAAGGCTCACTTCCATTTCTACATAGGCCCCTCCCCTCAAGTCGAGACCCAGATTCATTTCCTGATTGGGAAGAAGTTGATAGTACCAGGGCAGGGCCTTGCCTTCTTTTTCGAACGTTGCCCTGAGGTCCTTGAGCCCAATGACGGTGGGGATCAGAAAATAGATGGAAAAAACGATGCTCAACATGAACATCCAAAATTTAAACTTTAAAGTTCCAGACATTGACTAAAAGACCAAGGACCAAAGACCAAAGTCCAAAGTCACCCTTGTGAGGACTGTTGACCATTGACCATTGATCATTGACCAAAACCCGTTACCCGTTACCAGTAACCTGTTACGCCACTTTTTTGTCTTTATTGGCGTCCTTTTCGTTTTTCTTTTCGAGTTCCTTGATATCGTAACCCTTGATGTGTTGAATCGCGCCTCGTTCCATTTTGATGATGACATTGTTTGCGACCTGTATCATCACGAGATTGTTCTCCACGATGTCGACGATGCGGCCGTGCATGCCACCCGTGGTGACGATTTCGTCGCCTCTCTTGGCCTCAGAAAGCATGTGTTTGAGTTTCTTTTGTTGCTTCTGTTGCGGCCTGATGACCAAAAAATAAAAAATGGCAAAGATGACGGCCATCATCACAAACGGCCCTGTCCCGCCACCTGTCGGCGCGGCTGCGCCAGCCTGTTGTGCGTATGCGGTGTTAATGAGTAGTCCTAACATAGTGCTCCTTGATTATTTAGCTGTTCTCTTTGTCCAAAAAATTCCCTTTTAAACTTTAAAAACGTCCCGTCAAGGATCGTTTGGCGACAGGCTTCTAACAGACCCAAATAATAATGTAAATTATGAATTGTGTTTAAAATGCTCGATAGGATCTCATGGCTCAAATAGAGATGCCTCAAATAGGCCCTGCTAAAATTTTGGCAGGTATAACAACGACATGTTTCGTCCAATGGGGCCAGATCGTCCTTGAATCTGGCCTGTTTGATCTTGAGATCGCCAAACTTCGTAAACAGGGTGCCATTGCGTGCGTTGCGGGTAGGCATCACGCAATCAAACATATCGATCCCCAAATCCACACAGGTCACCAGGTCCTCTGGTGTGCCAACGCCCATGAGATAGCGCGGTTTGTCTTGTGGCATGAGGGGCGCCATTTCACCCACGATCCGGTACATTTCATCGATAGGCTCGCCCACCGACAGGCCGCCCAGGGCATGTCCCGCAAAACATTTACCCTCGTGCTGAAAGGAATGTTCGATCTCGAGCACTTGTTCGAGTGATTGTTTGCGCAAATCGACCTCTACCCCTCCCTGAATGATCGAAAACAACACCCCTTTTTCTTGGGTGCAGGCATTCAGACTTCTTTTTTCCCAGGCCAACGTCAGCGCCAAGGATTCTTCGATTTTTTTTCGGGTGGCGGGAAGCCCCGGACATTCATCGAAACACATCATGATGTCGGATCCCAAGGCCTCCTGCACCTCAATCGATTTTTCGGGTGAGAGGTGATATTCTGTCCCGTCGATGTGTGATTGAAAGGTCACCCCATCGTCTGTGACCCGCCTGAGCTTGGCCAGACTGTAGACCTGAAACCCTCCTGAGTCCGTAAGAATTGGCCCATCCCAGGCCATAAACTTGTGCAGGCCGCCGGCCTTTTGGATCAGTTCGTGCCCGGGTCGCAGAAACAAATGATAGGTATTTCCCAGAATAATTTGGGCAGAGAGTTCCTTGAGCATTTGGGGGGTAATCGCCTTCACAGTCCCCGCCGTACCCACTGGCATGAAGATCGGTGTTTTTATACGACCATGTTTTGTGTGGATTTCACCACACCTGGCCTTTGTCTCATTGGTGGAACCGCTTGTGATGGAAAAAAAGCCTGACATGCGGCGCTTTTAAATAATAACTCAGAAAAGAGAAAGAATTATTTCTAACCATAGACCGTTTATTGCCGTGAAGCGTAGATATTAAATGAAGGCGCTGTAAAAGATCGATGCCTTCAAAGATTTAAAGTTTTTTTTCATTTAGCTCTCCTTAACAAAAGCCCCGAATTTGGTGTGGTTACCAAGCGGGGCTTTTTTTTACCCTTTTACCCTTTTGACCTTTTGACCTTTTGACCCATTGACCCTTTGACCCTTTGACCCTTTGACCCATTGACCCATTGACCTTTTGACCCTCCTCCCCACACACAATCCCCAATTGCTAACTGCGGCAATTGCCCATGACCTCCCCTTCGTCCCTCGTCCCTTCGTCCTTCGTCCCTCGTCCTTCCCCCTTCCCACATCCCTTTACTTGTGTTAACATGAGTATAAAGAAAAGAGCATTTTATGACTTTTTTCACGCAACATCCCTGTGAAGTTGCCGATAACTATTATGTACGTCATGGGGCGAACACGGGGGCCTCATGATAAACAAAGTTTGTTGACAGCGATTGGGTCGATTTTCATAAGTCTTTTTAAGGGGTTACTCATTATCCCCATCCGCTTTCAACGCAACCTAATATCACCGCTTTGCGTGTGATGACTCACATGTCAAATTGGCGGAAACAAATTTGTCATATGTTGTTATTGAACATTTCATCTATCAACAAAACATCCATTTTTGTTCAAAAAACAACATTAATTACCCCTGAGGCTATTGATTAATACATTTGGTTGTGTTATACGCTTCCCTCAAATTTCGAGGGGCGAGACATAAACCAATAATAACATAATGATTACAGCCGGTTAGCAGAGCCGAATAGCAACTTTTTTTGGAGATCGATCCATGGCAATAGCAAGAACCACGTTCAGCAAGGCATCGAAGGTAACAAAAAATTTTCTGGCTTCTTTACCGTTCAAGGTAGGCGATGTGGCCGTTTACCCCGCCCATGGGGTTGGCGAAATCAAAAGCATCGAATCCCGCGAAATTTCCGGAAGCACACATCAGTTCTACGTTCTGCAAATTCTCGACAACGGCATGAAGATCATGGTGCCCACAAAGAACATCAACGCCGTGGGTTTGAGGGAGATCATCTCCAAGGACGAAGTTGAGGCCGTGTACGAAATCCTCAAGGAACGCGACATCACCATCGACAACCAGACCTGGAACCGTCGGTATCGCGAATACATGGACAAAATCAAAACCGGTTCCATCTACGAAATCTCCGAGGTCTATCGCGACCTCATGTTGCTCAAACACGAAAAAGACCTCTCCTTCGGCGAACGAAAATTGCTGGACTCCGCCCGCAACCTGCTCGTCAAAGAACTTGCCTTCGCGGAACACCGCGACGAAGACGAAATCGAAATTGATCTGCAGGATATTTTTGATGAGTGATGTGCTTTGTGGATCGTGGATCGTGGATCGTGGATCGTGGATCGACTGAGAACAGTACTATTAATACGGAACACGAACCCCAACATCTTTGGCGGGAAAGTCCTTTGTATTTCTTGTCACCAGAATGGTTTCCAGCTCTTGGGCAGTCGCCCAGATAATCGCATCGGGCAAACGCAAACGATGTGCCTTCCTTATGTTGACAGCTGTTTCTGCTATCTCTTGAGACAACGGAATGATTTCAAACCGATTCAGGAATTTATTGACGATCCCTCTGTCACTGTCCGACAACCCCACCTGCACTTCCATCCAGGTCACAATACTGATGCAAGGACGGCGATATAGGGCAAGTTCTTTATTGGCATGAGAGATCCCTTTGAGATAATCAATCAGTATGTTCGTATCAAAGACAGCCTTCATGTCCGTTCCCACTCATCTCTCAACTTGTTTTGATATTCAAGAGAGTTCTTTTTTGATTTTTTCCAAATTCCAAAGGCCTGATCCCCACCTGTGGTGACCAGTTTTTTTAGATATTCTTCGATGGCTTGCCTGATGATTTGTGATCTCGATTCATTCAAACGCGCACACAATTCCTTAAGTAACACGAGGCAATTGTTCGGGATGTCAACGATGGTTCTCATGACGTATATGATAACATATAATGATAACTGTTATCAATGTTTTTTAGAAGGCACGCTTAAGGAAACAAAACATTAAACGGCAGATTCGCTACGTTCAAAAAATACCAATCAGTGATCGTTTTGCCGTACCAGAAGGCGATCATGGCACCCATCGACAAAAAAGGGCCAAAGGGAATGGTTTTGTCTTCGGCTTGTTTGCGCGCCACGACACAGAAAAGCGCGTAGATAAGGGCCAGGATGGAACTGGCAAAGAAAATAAAAACAATGGCGCGCCAACCCAAAAAAGCGCCAAGCATTGCCGCCAGTTTGATGTCGCCCCCGCCCATGGCATCGCGTTTTTTGAGTCTCGAGATGATCTCCCCCAAAAGCAGCAAGGACCCACCTCCGGCCAGAATGCCGATCCCCGACGTGATGAGGGCGTCCGTCCAGTGCGGGTAAGAGGCGTATATGCGCACAGCGATCCCCACAACAATGAAAGGGATCGAAATCTGATCGGGGATGATCTTGAGCTGAAAATCCACCACCGACACAATGATGAGCGGACAGATAAAAAGACAAAACCACACGATGTACTCAACAAACGTGTGTGAGTGCAGAAGGGTCACGAGCGACAACAACGCCGTGAGGGCCTCAACAATGGGGTATTGTGAACTGATGACCTCTTTGCAACAGGCCGATTTACCCCTTTGCAACAGATAAGAAATGAGTGGGATATTGCGATAAAGGGGGATGGTTTTTTTGCATCGCGGACACAGACTGCGCCCCAGAATCGACATGTTCTTGGGCAGGCGGTAAATGCACACATTCAAAAAAGACCCCACTACAAGACCAAATATAATGGCCTCAACAATCAATGTGATTTGTACTTGTGTCATGGTAAAAAACTTCTATAGCATTTCAACTTTTCATGAGATCAATAGAGCTCATGAAAAGTTAGAAATACTTATGGTTGAACAACAAAGGCTTTCTAATATAAATAAATACAACCATAACTTGCTTCAAATGAGATGACAATGGTAAATTTTCGTGGATCGTGGATCGTGGGTCGTGAATCGTGGATCGTGAATCGAATTTCAGGAAGCATGGATCCCAGCATTTCAGCCATAGGACTGATCCCGTTTGCGGGACGCTGGGATGACAATCGTTATATCCACGATCCACGATCCACGATCCACGATCCACGATCCACGATCCACGGGATTTTGCCATGATTTCAAAAACCGACCTCAAAAAAATCGCCTCTCTGGCAAAAATCGAAATTACGGAAAATGAATTGCCCGCCTTGTCACAGCAGGTTGGGCAAATATTGGAATACGTGCAAACCATTGATGAACTGAATCTGGTGGGCATTGTCCCCACCTCCCATGCCGTTTTTGTCAACAACGTGTTTCGGGATGATGTCGTGATCAACAATCATATTTCTGAGGACGTGCTCTCACAAGCACCGGAGAGTGACGGGGAATTTTTTAAGGTACCGAGGGTCTTATAGGGAACGAAGGGACGAGGGACGAAAGGACGATGGACGATTTGTCCTCTGGCGGTAAAAGGTGAAAGGGAAGAATACAATTGTTACAATTTTCAACTGCTTCAACAATCAATTGTCAATTGAGTATTGAGACAATTGAAGCAGTTTTTTGCCTTACGCCTTGGGCCTTATGCCTTATGCCCCCTAGGGAACACGTGAACACCTGGACACGCAAACACATAAACTATGTCTCCATTACATCATCTCACCATCGCCTCCGCCCATCAAAAAATAAAAAACAAGGAGATCAGTGTCACCGAACTGGTACAGGCCTTTCTCGACAGAATACACAAAATTGATCCGGAGCTTAAGTCGTACCTTACTGTCTGTGATGAACAGGCGATCAGACAGGCCCGGCGAATCGATGCCGACCTTGCCAAAGGCAAACCAATCCTGCCCCTCACCGGCATCCCCCTGGCCCCCAAAGACATTTATCTGACCAAAGGCATCAAAACCACGTGCGCCTCCAGAATGCTCCAAAACTTCGTCGCGCCTTACAATGCCACGGTCGTGCAAAACTGTCTGGACGCGGGGGCCGTGATCGTCGGCAAAACAAATATGGATGAGTTCGCCATGGGCTCGTCCACAGAAAATTCTTTTTTTAAAACGACCAGAAATCCCTGGGACCAAACACGTACCCCGGGTGGGTCATCGGGTGGTTCTGCCGCCGCCGTGAGTGCCTCTCTGTGTCTGGCCTCGCTGGGAACCGACACCGGAGGCTCTATCCGGCAACCAGCCTCGTTTTGTTCCATCGTGGGGCTCAAACCAACCTATGGCCGGGTGAGCCGTTATGGCACCATCGCGTTTGCCTCCAGCCTCGACCAGATGGGGCCCATGACCCGTGACGTTCGTGACTGCGCCACCATCCTCAACATCATCGCGGGACACGATCCAAAAGACTCCACCTCCGTCAGCTTAAGTGTTCCCGATTACACGAAATCGCTGGGACAAGGCATCCAGGGAATTAAGGTGGGTGTGCCCAAAGAATATTTTTCGGACGGCGTGAACAGCGATGTCAAAATCTGCGTGGAGGGCGCCATCAACCAATTGGAGCGCTTGGGCGCGCGCCTCATCGACATCACGCTCCCCCACACCAAATACGCTGTGGCCACGTACTACATCATCGCACCCGCAGAGGCGTCTGCCAATCTGGCACGTTATGATGGCGTGCGTTTTGGTCTGCGCGAAAAAGCCGACACGCTGGACACCCTCTATCGCAACACCAAGACCAGGGGCTTTGGACCCGAAGTCAAACGGCGCATCCTGCTGGGCACTTATGTGTTGTCTGCTGGCTATTACGATGCGTATTATGTCAAGGCGCAAAAGGCGCGCACGATCATTCGCGATGATTATCTGCGGGCCTTCGAACAGGTCGATGTGATCGCCGGTCCGGTTTGCCCCACCACGGCCTTCAAGCTGGGAGATAAGATCCGCGACCCTCTGCAAATGTATTTGCTTGATGTGCTGACGCTCCCGGCCAATTTGTCTGGTCTCCCGGGAATGAGCGTCCCCTGCGGGTTTGGTGACGGGGGACTGCCGGTTGGTCTGCAACTCATTGGCCGCGCCTTCGATGAGGAAACACTGCTCAAAGTGGCCCACGCGTACGAACAAAGCACCGAGTGGCATACGATGAGGCCGGTACACAGTGAGCTCAAAGCTCAAAGCTGAAAGCTGAAAGGAAGATTCGAATTGTCATCGCGAGCGATGGCTTTAGCCGAGCGTGGCGATCTCCATACGCCTTACGCCTTGAGCCTTACGCCTTGAGCCTAACTTGAACACATGAACACGTGAACACGTGAATTTTTTCGCTTCACGCTTCACACATATCCTATGACCCTAACTTATTTAACCGCCGGTGAATCACATGGCCCCTCTCTCACAGCCATCCTCAAAGGCATTCCAGCACAGCTGGACTTGTCAGAGAACCACATCAACACGCAACTCAAACGCCGTCAGCAAGGGCCTGGTCGAGGGGACCGCATGAAAATTGAATCAGACCAGATTCAGATCACAGCGGGTGTGCGACACGGCAAAACACTCGGTTCCCCCATTGCGCTCTGGCTGGACAATCGCGATTTCGAAAACTGGAAGGCCGAAATGTCCGTGGCCCCCATCAAAAATTTCGTTTCAAAAAAACAAATTCTCACCCCGCGTCCAGGTCACGCGGATCTCTGCGGCGGGCTCAAATACGAGCAACACGATTTGCGCGACGTATTGGAGCGCG
>CAZGMS010000099.1:0-16598 GCA_964526915.1 uncultured Nitrospirales bacterium | reverse complement strand
CTGTTTTTTCCAAGCATATGAGTCTTTGTGTCGCCCCCGTTGTCTGCCAAGGCCTCGAGTTTAACGTCGAGGTCATCCTGACTAAATGTATCAATGTCCTGCAATTTACATGAAGCATCGTCGCTGATAGAGCCAGAAACATGCTCAAACGGCACACCCGAGCAATTGTTGTTTTGTAAATTGTCGGACTCATCA
This sequence comes from uncultured Nitrospirales bacterium, assembly GCA_964526915.1. Taxonomy (GTDB): domain Bacteria; phylum UBA10199; class UBA10199; order UBA10199; family JADGCS01; genus JAHJDR01. The sequence goes on along the minus strand of CAZGMS010000099.1, from coordinate 16,403 downwards.
TAATATTGATTTCCGACCAAGAGAGTGCGTATCAAGGCAAGGGAACCGTCTCCTGACGAATCAATGATGCCGCCCCCTCCTATTGTTCCAGAATCACAGTACAAGCGACAGGCAACATTGTTGGCAATCGTCACATTTTTGAGTGTCGTTGTGCCTTCGTTATAAAGTCCCCCAAATCCGCCCGTTCCCTGATTATGGCTGATCGTACTCGTTGCGATATCCGCCTTGCAATTTTCACCAATGCTTATCCCGGCACCTCGGTTGTCACTGATAGTGCTATGAGACATACCCAAACTGTTATAATCACTTGGCGGTTCGTCACAACTGATGGCAACAGCTGTGTATTCGCTATTTGAGTTGTCAATCGTACTATAAGTTATTGTACTTCTGTTTTGGCTATTCAGAGCAATGCCCTGGCTGTGGGAAACCTTACTGTGATTTAATTCCAGTTCACCAATATTCATAATAGCCGTGCCTCCAAAAAAACCATACAAGGAACATTCTTTGATGGCGAGAGTCCCCGCATTATGAAAATAGCTTTTGACAAACGAGACCGTGGAAACGGTCAATTGACCTCCGCTCAACACAGAGAGAGAATATTTGTCATCACCCGAAATTGTGAGATTGTCATGTCCCTCAATTTCTATCTCGGCTTCTATGCTTGGCAGGTCGGCACCCATTGTAATGGTGATAACTGTTGCTTTAAAAATAATTTTTGTCGATGAAGTAAGACTATTTGCCTGTTCAATGGCCGCCCGTAACGTGCACCTACCCATTGCTGTCTTACAATCAACATCGCTCAAAGAACTATCTGATTCGTCTCCTGTGCTATCCACTGTGAAAGTGCGTGACGCTGCCGCGTGCGCATTGAAGGAGAAAAAACACAAATTACATATAATGGTAATGAGCAATAATGGTTTCTGACACATAAAAACCTCTTTCGTGCACAAATCCGCCTCCAGTGACCACTCGTTGTGTGGAAACAGGCTTCGATTATCTCCCTAGGCAATTTTTGCCTGGTCTTGCCACCAAAAAAAGCTGAGCACAACCCGTTTTCTCGTATTGAGAAACAACGGGCTGATTATTACTTGCCTTTTTGTTGTTTGCTGTCCAACTGCTTATTTCCAAGCAAAATCTATTCCATACAGAGATAGTTTTTTTGAGGGGTTTTAAGGACCTGAAAGGCTATTGAATGACGACAGGAACTCGCAGGAAACCGTCATTGCGAGCGACCATCGGAAGAGCGGCAATCCAGGTGCTGTAAGATTTTACAGAATCAATTAGCCCTGCCTTTTCGGTAAGTCAAAATCTCTCGGTCGAACATTTGCCTGACAAGGCAAGTAAAATGAGACGAGGAAATTCAATGTCTCTCACTCGAGATGGGCCTTGGAAATATCAACGCCGTCTGGGTCGGTAACTGTCCCATCACTCGAAACAAACCCTTGAACCAAAAAAATTCCGGAGACAAAGGCTGTGGCAGAAGAGGTCCCGTCTGTGGTGTACATGCCGCCATCAATATCAAGGGACTCAATATTCTGGCCTGGTGCCGCAAAGTCAATTGCAGAGCCATAATTTGATCTGGAACGGAAAGTCCCATCTTCGTTATAAGCTGTCACCGTTGTCAGATGAAGTTTGTTCATGGAGGCTGGAAGAAGCTCCTCTCTCATCTTGTCCAGACATTCGCCGTTGTTGCCTGAACCCGTAACGTAATTGGCCCCATCACTTCGCAAAATGGCCATGGAGATAGCCCTTCTCAAAAGCTCTTCCAAGCGACCATCTCCAACAAAATCCGCCGTGAGTGAAATATTCACCACATCTCCCACTTCAGCGTAAGTGGCAATGTGATTGAACCCTCTCAGAACGCAACCCGCAGGGCACGTTCCTTCGCTGTCACAGACCTTGACGGGAACCACGGGCGCACCGGGCGCCACACCCACAACCCCAACATCGTTATCAATGGCGGCGATAATACCGGCCTTGTGAGTGCCATGTCTGTTATCGTCCTCAAAGGAATCTCCAATAAAGTATGCCGCGTTCGTTGTGTCAACGTTCAAGTCCCCCGTAGTGGTAGAAACCCCCGTGTCCAAGATCCAGGCTGTTCCGCTGGTGTAGGTCCCGGGGCCCCCAACGCTCGTTATGCCCCAGGACGTGGTTTCTGCCGGCAACAATTCTGCACCGGGTTCTTCGTCAGCAACATGAAAAAGATGATTGACAGCCACGATGTCGATTCTCGGATCTTGTTCGAGCTGTGTCTTTTGTGCCGACAGGGGCAACGAGACTTCAAACGTTCCCAATTGTTCTTCGACCGCGATCAGCTGTTCGGTGTTGATGCCGTTGTCACTGAGAATCCTGTTCACGTGGCGGGTCATCACACCCAGGTTGCCCAGCGCATTTTGCGGGAGTCGGCTCTCGTTCAGCATAACAAGAGAGTGATCCCCATCGCTGTGGTTTTGTGCCACGGCCTCGTGAGAAAACTGAAAACTCAGGGCCGCAATGACCAGAAAAATGATCCTCACATGGTGATTCTTTTGCAAATTCATATTGTCCTCCGGATTAGGGTTGTGGGTTATTCAGCATCGGCAAGGGTTTGTGATTAGTTTCCTAAAAAAACCATGTTTCGTACTCTGGAGAGTACACTTTTTGTAATCCACCCGTACTCTTTAGAGCACGAAATCGTGTAAATTGAGTGAACAATACTACAGCACAGCCGATAGACCGGACGATGGGGGATAATTGAAGATTTATTTTTTGGAGCGAACTATGAAAATTATATCTGGCGATCGAACCGATCAATTCACAGCTGATAAATCGATAAAATTTTTTGAATCAGACACCTGCGATTCTGGTGATGCCACCTACGCAGCAGAAGATGCTCAGGGTATTAGCCACGATGACATTTTGGATTCAGCGCAAAATGAAACAGGTGCAGATCAAGTTGCAGCGTTTGTGGCAATCTTGACAGGCGATTCAAATCAATCAGAAACCCCCAAAGTTTACAGTGGCAACGATGTTACCACTCCTAATGGCAAAACATACAGAGACGGAATTGTTTCAATTCCTGGCGGCCAGTTTGAAATGGGTTCGGTCGGCGATAATTCCGATGAACATAAATCTGATGGGACAACCATGATTGTGACCCTGTCGGGTTTTAAACTTTCAAAATCCGAGGTGACTGTTGGTCAATACAAGGCCCATCTTGCGGCGACTGGAGACACCCAATATTCAAGCCTTCCTGATTTTAAAGAGAATCAAAAAGGCGATCGTTTTCCTGTTGTGGGTTTGACCTATGATGAAAAAATAGCTTTCTGCGAATATTACGGAGGAACACTACCCACAGCGGCTCAGATTGAATATGCGACCAAGGGACCAAGTCACACCGATGTTTGTGGTACCCCTTTTGATAAAGCAGCCTTCTGGAGAAATGGTTTTAGAACAACCGCTGAAGTCTGCGGAAGCAACAATGAACGTGCTAATGGTTACGGCGTTTGTGATCTGACAGCAAATGTTTCGGAAACCACGCGCGATCAATATGACCCTGTTTTTTATAATCGGATGCCACCGGTCAATCCAAGCAATCCCCTTACAGACTCAAATCAACAGCAAGTCGAAATTCGCAACGGTTCGTGGTTCGACGGCGAATGGAGTTTTCGACCAGCATATCGCAACTCCGTCGATGCCAACTACCGTTACTTCTTTCTCGGTTTCCGCTGCGCTTGGTCCCAGGACTCTCAGTAAGTCAAGGTCTCTCAGCCAGACTTTTTTCTGTGAAGGCAAACAAACGCGTGTTTGGCGGGAGTCCAATCGTTGTTCGTCTGTATTTCGAGAATTAAGAGCACCCCCTATAAACCCTTTTCGTTACGAAAAATCACATTCAGAGTCGAGGACGATAAGAATAAAACCCGCCTGCGCGGCCGTAGCCGTTTCGGCGAGGCGAAGGTGTGAATCTTGTTTTTAACAATCCCAGATTTCGTACTCTGGGGAGCAAGGGGAAAATGATCAGGTGGGATTCCAATCGATAACCTTAAAATAGGCTTTGCGACCATCAGCAACAACTCGTACCGGAATTCGTGGCACCATATTTTTCTCTAACATAGCTTCTCGTTTTTCATTCAGTTCAGGAGAAACATTTTGCCAAACATTTGCTATCAGACTGATCCTCGGTTTGAACAACAATGTCATCTTGAGATGACCGTCAGCAATATGTGGCAAAACAGATTTATCGTCACCAAAGTTACAAAACTGTACTTCGCGGCGACGCGACATGATCTCATTGTACATATGGGAAGTTATTGAATTGGCAGAACCAGCCTCCGCATCCAAAACAGGAAAAAAATACTCTCCATGATGAATGATCTCGGGATAATCGATGGCTGTTTGAAATATGTGTCCATCGGGTGATGTGGCGCCCCGGACCCACAACGCCTCTTGCTCCCCTTCCTCTAAAGATCTATCGAGAACGAATTGTGCCGGATTAAAATCACGAGCACGAAGATATTGTAAAAAATAGATGGCCCCATTGAAAAACTGGGCCTCTATGATTGGACAGTGTTGAGGATTAAAATGCGGCAAACTGCGTATCGCCTCATACCAGGGAACCATGCGCGTCGAGATTGCTTGCACGACGGCCGTATCGTTCTCAGTTGTTGCCATCTTAAGAACATCATTTCCCTCTCTAAGAATATAGGAGACCCCCTTCCCCCGCAATGTAATGTGATATCTCCCTGGGATAGTGTTGTCAGCCACAATGCTGATATTGAATCCCGTTTGCTCCATCCAATATGAATAACTGATATCTTTTATAAACAATTCTTCCGACAGCCCCATGTAGTGACAGTAATCCGTCATATTTTCAGATGATAGCCTTGCCACCGCCTCATCAAAAGGACCCACAGACTCCCCTCTGATTTTTGGCCCCAAAAGATTTAAAAAAGAAATCATGTCAGTTCGAGACAATTGATTTGTTTCAAAATGATTTATTGGCATTTTAAGCGATGACACAACATCAGGTTTTACAAAGTAGCTCTGCATGAGACCGGAGGCCCCCGCGTAGTCCTGCGGGTGCTCACTGCGCATAATAAATGGTTTTTGACTCTCGAGGGCTTCATCTAACGAATCATATCTGGTTGGGACCAAAAAACCCTGAGACGCAACATAGTTGGCAACAGCGAGTTTGGGTTGTAAAACGGGATTAGCAACAAAATGATCTGTGAACGAGCCTTGAACGATCATGAACGCTTCCCTTTGAAAAATGTGAAAGGCAAGTGGCGCATGGAACCAATTACCCCATCATGACTTCATTTATCCTAAAAACAGCAGGTGAACTGCCGTTTCTAGGTTTATGACAACCCAAAATCCCTTTTCATCCTTATTATCGGTTTTGTTCTGAACCCCGTGCACTGTAAAATGCAGATTTCGTACTCTCAAGAGTACACAAATCACTCTTTATTGTGAACAAAGGTGGGGCGTTGACGATAATAGAGGTATCAAACTGTATTTCTGGCCAAGCCAGGTTAGGCGTGAACAATGAATAAATTAAAAAAAATGATGTCCCTTCTATCTTGCTTTCTTCTCATGACAACGATCGCCCACGCCGCGGCCACAGAGGTCGCTGTCGATACCGCCACTAATACGGTAACCTTTACCGTCAAGCTGGAATTTGTTGGCGCCCCCGGGGCTGTTTCCGCAACCTTTCTTTCCAACCTCAAAAAAGCCCTTGAGACAATTTATAACCGCGATGACTCATATTATAAATGCGCGCAGGCAAGATTTGTTTTCGACATGGTGGACATCAGCGACCAGATCGACGTGAACGACGCCAAGGCCCTTCACACATTGAATCCAGAAAAACACAGACTGTTTGTCATCGACGTGAAGGGGGCAGAAACAGAATATGGCCAAAAAGGCTTGTATGACTGGTGGTACCGCGGGCATGCGGCAGAGGCAAAAAACAACGACAGAATCAATGACACCCAGTATTACGAAACCTGCCTCTCCTATCCCGGTTTGGAGTACAATACGGACTGCGCCAATCACGCCGCCAAAGGCGAGGCACTGGCATACGCCGACAGACCTGCGGGCCTTGATTGTTCCCACAAATCCGCCGCATCATACACCGGGTATATTCCCAACCTCGAAACAGAATTCAACTACGCAAACATCGCTCACGAAATAGGTCACATTCTGGGCGCCGGTCATGTGCAATCAACCAACAAGGCCCTGATGAATGCCACGCACCCAACAACATTCACGACCAAAGACATGCTGTTGGATTTTGAGACCTTTCACAACATGATCCCGTTTGCCAAATATTCAGGTGCCGGTTTTGCGGCCAATCTAAAACTCGAATGCGAATACGAAACCACAATCAAGGATTTTACCTACGAATCCATCATCGACAACACGACTACCGACATGACCTTTGATTATAAGGAAGTGGCCACGGTGAAACTTATTATTAAAACAGACAGCTCTTCGAATCTTGACGCCACCTTTGATAATCATGGAGAAACAGAACTCACAGAGGCCACAAACACCTTTGAAGAAACCTTTTCCTCTCCAGAATTGACCACCGTGACGGTCGACTGCGCAGGCACCGAATCCGACAGCAGTGGCATCGCCCCTGCCACGTGTTATTATGAGGCCTCCTGTCCCATATCCTACACAAATTATCAAAAAGGTCGTTTGGACGTTTCTTTGGCCAGTTCCTATTCAGCATACCAGGACCAAGAAGCCCATCCGACGGCTCTCACATTTGATTTGGGGGTAGAATCCGATTCCGACAATCTGGCCACGCTCACCCTCGCTGCCGCCAATTGCACCTATGCAACAATAACGAGCGCGGAGTACCTGGCCATCACCTACCTATCAACTCATCCTGAAGCATCCGGTTGTACTGTCACAAGCTCTGGCTGTCCGGGCAACCCCAGTGTCGATGCCATGAAGGTGTCCTCGGGACAGACGTTTGACAGCCTTTTGCAAGAAAAATTGGCGAATGCCGGTTTCTCAAATTTGGAACTTTCTCTGCAGGGAACAGATATCGTTGGGACAAATCCCACCAGTTTTGACTGGTCATATTCCGTCTCCGACACAGAGTCTTCCATCGATATCACGTGCGGCGCTCCCGAGGGCTTTACATCAGTCAAGGCAGAATTAAAAAATGAATGCGAATAAAGAGGTGAGGAACAATGAAAAACAATTTACCAATCTATTTTAGTGTGGCCCTGTGTTTTTTTTGTGCCTGTTCAGGTGGTTCGTCAACCAGTAGCACAGACCCCACGACAAGCGGTTCGGCCAGCGACGGTGATTACTGCAACAGCCCTGGCCTGGCTGAACTGACTGTGACGGTGGAAAACACCGAAACAAAAGAGGTCCTGGCCACGTATAACATCACCAAGGATTTTGCAGAAGAGATCAACATCAATCCCGCTGTCGATTCAGCCTTTGCCACCCTGCCCGCCGACACGAAACGGGTACAAAAAACGGAATCGCTGGGTTCGCTGTCCAAAACATATTTGGGTCTGGAATCCGACCATAACGACACCATCGAAGAAACGGCCAGCAATGTGGATACCAGCCAACCTTATTACTTTTCTTTTGCGAACAACAATGTGGGCGATGAAATCACTTATTTCTTTTGCCCCTACGATTCGGGGGTTGCTTGTTTGCCCACGTGTTTTTCGGCCAGTGTGCCCTTTTTGATCAGCACATCAAGCACACCACCTGCTTCATAAAGGGGGTTCCGAAAATCTCCCAGGACGATTTATTATGACAGAACCACTTTCCCTCCCCACCTCAAAGCTACCTCTATCGACAGATGATGCACAGGCCAAGTCTGTCGAACCAGCCTGCGGAGATGGCAAAACCCCTCTCACCATCACGATTGAGGACAGTAGAGGCAAAGCGCGCTATTACGAAATACAAAACTCAGAAATTGTTTTGAGAGGCTCCCAACAACCTTTAGAGGCAATTCCTGTAGTCCCTTCCTTCCAAACGGCTACCGCCGTGCTCCCCAGAGGCACAACCCGCGTTTTGATAACGAGATTGTTTGCTGATGAACGCAACGATCAAATAGAAACTCAATCCGCAACAATTAACTCAGGCTCGCCATTTGTTTTTTCGTTCAGTGGTTTGACTGTGGGAGATTCTGTTGTTTTTTATTTGTGTCCAGGAAATACTGACACAGTCTGTGTTGGCGGGGCGGGCAATTGTTATCTGACCAGCATAAAATTTATGGTGGTTTCTTTGGCACAGGAATGAAATCAAACAACAAGAGTTAACCTGATAAACATGACTGACGGCACAGCCACGTTCTACGCCTTATGCGCCAGGAAAAACGTACCCGGCAGTGGTTCTCCGTAATTGGCGCCCCCGTAATATCCGGCGGCGTCATCAATCACCAGACCAGCCGACTCAATCAGCCGCGTCCAGGTGGCTTTATCCAATAGCGTGTTGCTGGAAGCACCCAATATTTTCGTGATCACACCGGGCAGAAAAAGACGCAATGTCAAAAGCGGATCGTGGCTAAACCCCAACTTTAGAGCCGAAGCCATATCGTTTTTGGGTTCCGTTCTGGGCAAACCAAATTGGGCTCTGAGCATATTTTCGGGATCGATTTCGTGAAGAATAGAGGCCATGAACTGTCCCCCATCAACAAGGTGCTCCCGTATCCCATTCAAGACGGAAACAATTTGCGCCTTATCGGTTAAAACATAAAGTGAGTTCAGCGCAGAAACGACGTCGTACTGTCCGTTCTTTTTCACCCCACGCCCTGTAAATTGCTCAAAGGTTTCACAGAAGAAAGCGTCGCGAGAATCCTGATTCTTGCCTTTAGCGCGGCTTAGCATCGCGGGACTGGAATCAACACCAAAATATTGTCCGCCCCAACCGTTGGTACGAAGCGCTTTTGGAAAATTGCCTGTCCCACACCCTAAATCAAGAAGTCTGTCAGCCCTTGATCGAGAGACATGATTAACTGCTTTCCCCATCATCTCGGCGTAGGGAACATAACCCGCCCCAACTGTCTTCGAACCAATACCGTTGACCCCCCAGTCATAAACTCTGGCATAGGCATTCCATAATAACGCGTTTTGTAATGTTGCTGGCATTGTCGTCTCCTTTTCTCAGGTTGCTTGGTCACGCTTGATTGCCCTACTGTCCCCGTTCGGCACTTTAGGAGACCTCTAATCTATTTCATGCTCCTTTGTGGAGGGGTAAAAGAAATAACCGTTTCCCCAAGGAAACGAAAAAGTATTTCCCTGATTCACAAACCCCTCTCATTAACGATAGTGGTCCGCAATGCAACCTTTGCCCCGTTCACCATTGAGTTTTGAAACGGCCTGTGCCCTGTCCGCAAGGACAAACCCTGTATTGGCCAGACAAGCGACCACTCTATTGGAACCCATTGGACTTGATCCCACAATTAAAAAACGATTTGTTTTGCACGCCGTTGGTGCCCCACAAAACGTGTGTGCCACATACCCGTTTGACAATCACTATGTGACCAATCTCGAAACGTCATCAAAGGACGTTTTGAGGGCCATTTTTGATCACACACATCAGGGGCGCACAGCGGCCACTTACAAAATGTCGCGGATGATGATGGCCACAGGCGATCCCTGGATTATGGGCAAGGCCGAGGCCCATTTGCGTGAGATGGCTATCGATCAACAAATGGATCCTCAGTATCAGCAGTCCGCCGCGTCACTCATTGACAGCGCCAGATACTTTTTAAATTCCTACGAAGCGTGTCACGAGTCCTTCTTTGAAAAAATTCAGGCCCTAAAAACATTACTGGGAACCCACAGGGTTTTGGCCAGATCATGCCCCATCGCCAACAACAGTCATGAAAAATTAAGCCTGGGGCTTGCCTACATCAAACCAAGATTGCGTCGCAAAAACCTCGTCGTCTTATTGGCCGACACACACGGCATTGAAGGGCATTGGGGTAGCGCGCAAATGCGTTGGTTGCTCGACCAGTTGCTTGCTGGAAAGATTGATCTCGACCACACCGGGGTTATCCTTGTGCACGGTTACAATGCCTGGGGCTTCAAACATGGCATGCGCGTGTTCGAAAACGGCGATGACCCCAACCGGGGCTGTCCCCTACCTCGTGAATTTACTTTTGGGGACGGTCGCAACATCAATCCCGATTATCGCGGGGTCTCTGCCTTGCTTAACCCCTCCACACCATATGAACACAGTCATTTTGACAAGTGGCTGTTTTACACACGTTGTTTGATGAAGGCGGCGATGGGAGCCGAGCGATTTGCCAAGGCCGCCATGATGGGGCAAAATACCGATCCCATGGGATTTAGTTATGTTGGCTCTAACCTTGCTCCACAACTCAAGCTGGTTGCGGACCTCGTGACAATGGCATCTGCAGATTACGATCGCTGTGTGATCATTGATCCTCATACCGGGTACGGTGAAAAAGGACACCTCACCGTGTGCCATCCAGGTTATGCGCCAACAGACGAAGAGAGGGCCTTTTTTTCGCGCGTATTTGGTGACCAGGACGACGCTTCTGTAGAATATTTTAACGCGGAAACAGGGGGGACATCGTACCCCAATATGGGCAGTGTCGCGGCGTATTTGGCAAGCATCAGTCTGGCAAAACAGACTTTTGCCACAGCGATAGAAATGGGAACGCTGGAAAACGCAAAAAGCACCTTTAATCGACTATGGTCGCTGTACATCTTAAGCAGACACATCCAGCTCATTCCGGAAAGAGAAGGGGCACAAACCCCCGAAGATGATTTTATGTTGCGGAGTGGGGTGATGAAGCTCCTTAACCCGCACGATATTGACTGGCGCGCACACGCGGTCCATCAGGGCGGCTGGGCATTGACCCGGATTTTTGAGGAGCTAGGCGAATCGGCATAAACAGCGAAAAACTAATCGCCCTGCTTTATCAACTGTGCGAATATATTTTCATATTTTCCTTGTGCCAGCTCATCCTTCACACCTTCGTTAATACTCGGATCATTCAATAATTTTTGTAGGGGATCGATTCGTATCAATATCGCCAGCAACTCCTGCATGCGGGGATCGTTGTCATCACTCTGGGCAAGCCTACAAGCAAGCCAGTAATAGGCCTTGAGTTTGTCTCCCCGCAAAACATCACCGGGACGTTGAAGCTCATTGATTGCTATTGCTGGTGGCGGCAATCGTGGCGGCGGATTTTGTGTGCCCTCTGGGGCAGGCGGAAAATTCTTTAATATAAAACTCATCGTCTCTGTGCCAATCATTTCAACATCGCGCTTATTTGGATCATATGTACCATTCTGCATTTGATCTAAGTGAATCTTACTGACGATGGCATACTTGGAGCTATCATGTGGATCGTAGACCTTCACATGATCACCCCATTGCTGTCCAACTTGCCACACCACATACCCTCCACCACTCCTGTACATTCTGACCTTTTGACCCGAGACATACTTTGGTATTTTAATAGAACTTGTTGACACATTGCAGAAAACCCTCAGCTCAACATAATGACAAGCTCGGTTCAGGGTTGCTTCTTGGCCTGAATCTAATGATGGGCCAGTTTTCGTGTCGATCCTGTTGTTCCATTGTTCCAGGGCGGCTATGAAAACCGGGGCGTTGCCCACATTTTTGATATGCCATTGAGCGGGTGCTAAAGCCCTCTGTGTCCACCACATTTTAATCGCTCTTTGACCTGTGGCCGCCTCCTCTGATGTTTGGGCAACGACACCGTCGTTGCCTATAGAAATGAATAGGGGGACTTCTTTCCACAAAACTTTCAGTGCGTCTTCAATTTTTGCGGCGGGACTCACCGAAGAGGGGCTTATTACAGGCCTCGACTGAGACGGTGGACTCTTCCCTGTTGTTTCGTCCCCTGCCGACATGCTTGCGGAGGCACCAAATCTGCGACTGATCCTACTTGTGTGTGTGCCCGCAGACAATGTTGCTGGCAACTGGTTGCGGACAACGGATGATGGCTTTGTGACAACGCCCCTTAAGCCATATTTATCCTTAAGAAGCTGACTTCTTGCACGAACAGCGCCTTCAGGCGTTTGCCCTCCCAGCCCCGGGGCCAGCATATCTGACAGCTGTTGTTGTCTGGCCGCTTTAGCCACATCCGACAAAACGATATTGGTTCCAGAGGCGCTACCCAAAAAATCAAAACTGACATAACCACCCGATGCTTTTATAACCATAATTTTTCCTTTCTGATATATTCCTTTGGCGACTTATCGGTAAACGAGTCTTGTTGTTTCGCACAAATAACAAAAACCGTTTCCTTGGGGAAACAAGAACCGATACAAAAAGTCGGTGCACAGCAAATAAACAACATCCAACACCCTGTATTTGCTAACTTTTTATTGCCCCAAAAACATCTTCGTTTCCTAGCAACATTATCGGACATAGATTCGATAAGCGAAAAGACAACAGCATTGCAGGGCACTCATTATGACCGAAGAAAAAAATGGAAACGAATTAAATGTTTTTTCCTACGATGATTATCGGCATTTTCTCACTGATTTTTACGAAACCCGAAAAAAGCAGGACCCACAAAAATATTCCTACCGCAGTTTGAGTCAGAGGGCCGGGTTTAATACCTCGGGCTTCATTCACCGTGTGATCAAAGGAAATCGAAATTTGACTCTGGAGAGCACCCGCAAAATCGCCAGCCTCATTCCTCTGCGAGGACGCCCCCTCAAATATTTTGAGACACTGGTCCAGTTTAATCAGGCAAAAACACAAAAAGACAGAGAACAAAATTTTGAAGCCTTAAAAGAGTTCAAAGAGTTCACCGAAGAACGCCTTTTGCGTAAAGACCAAATGGTTTTACTTTTAAAATGGTACTACCCCGTCATCCTCGAGATGGTCAGATGGCACGATTTCAAACCCGACCCCTCTTGGATCTCCCAACGTATCCGACCCAAACTATACATGGAGCAGGTCAAGAACGCGTTGGATGTTCTCCAAAGGCTTGAGCTGATAGCGGTTGACAGCGAAGGGCGCTGGTATCAGACACATTCCCGTCTGAGCACACCATTACAAGGAATGGGAAAGGAAGCCTTTATTTTTCATTCCAACGCAATGATCTTGAGTCAAAAAAATTTGAATCTGCCAAAAGAGGATCGGTTCTACACCTCAAAACTCATCAGTGCCTCACCGGCCCACTTCGATGCCCTCCAACAGCTCATTTCTAATTTTCACAAGGAAGTGGACAGAATGCTCCAGCGCAAACCGGACCGCCAATTCCTTGTTGAACACGGCCTAGATGAGGCCAGGCTGGATCAGCCCGATTTTACCAAAACGACTGAGGTGACTCAGTTAAATATCCAACTCTTCAAGGTTGCCAAACAAAGAGGTTATTATGAATAATTTAGTGATCCTCAGGGGATTTTCGAATGGGCTGTTAGTCCGTTTTTGTTGCACGCTCGTTTTTTGCTCTTTCTGCTTTCTGAATTCTTCCTGTCAGGGCTTGGCAAACAAAGCCTCATCACCCGACGATGCCACCATCGAGATCACGCCTCAGCAGGACCCGGGGGTGGGCAGTGAAGGCGATTCCTCTACAAGCACCATCACCATTGGCAACCCTGGCTGGGACATAGACACCTCGGGGACAGTTTATCTCTCCTTGCCACAATCCGATGACAACCTTAAACAACTCGTTGACGATGTGATGAACTCAGTCTTCGCAGTAGATGTTTCTGATACAACAGAGGCCTCACAAACAACACTTCCTGCCATTAAACAGTTTCAACTTGGCCCCAACGGCGAACTCGTCATCCTCTTTGAGGAACCTGTCATTTGGGATGCTGAAAACTGCTCTCTATTCTATACGCGAAATGGTGAGGGGCATTGCCTTGAAACGAGCACCGTTTCCTTGCAGGACAATATACAATTCGATGCCGCAGGAAACATTTTTTATTTCGGAAAAACAAATCCCGACGATACCAACACCCTTGTTCGCTGGGATGCCAACTCAAAACAAAAATCATCGCTCATCAATCCGTACCTGACCCTGCACCAATGGTCTGTCCACACCAATGGCATGGCGTATTTTACGGGCGCGACCAGTGGCGCGACCTTTTTCAGGACCCTGAATCCGGCTGACAACACGGTCACAAACCTGCTCCCCGATGCCGCCACAGTCACGGCGTTCAATTTCATTTCTGCCACTCACCTCATTGTGCAGGGTGACAACATTTATCACAACAACACGTATCAATCGGGAAATTTTCTTTATGACCTGGTCGCTCAAGTCACCACAGAAAGACTCGATACCGACGGCGGTGATCTGATGAACCTGCAGATTGATGATCAAAACAGGGTGTACGTTCTGAAGGATCATGCCATCCAAATGATTTATCCCGGCGTTCCCTTCACAGTCGAAACAAATCTGGGAGAAATCAACCTGTTTAAAATCTACCATGACACCTTATACGCAGTCGGCAAAAGCGGTCTGGCACAACAATTGGTTGCAGTTGATCTGACTGAGGCAGAAGGCTTGCCCCGCGTCCTCCTCAACAATCAGGAGATTTATCATTTGGAATATGACAATGGCTCCTTGTATTTTGATCATTTGAATTTTGGCGACAATTCTTATTCGTTGTCCAAATTTGATCTGCTCACTGAAACTCTCACAAAAATTGAATCAATCAACGATCAGTTGGGGCAAATTCAATCCTTGGCATCCGCGCAAAATTATTCGGTCCAGCAAAGAGACTTTGCCGAGACACAAAAATATCAGGTGAGCGTTTCTTATTCAGACGAGCCCATCCATCCAGCCCTGGCCACAAGCAGTGAGCCAGCCATCTCTCCGTTAACAGCGAGCGTGTTTCTTCAGACCACACTGTGTGCGGCCACAAACGAACAGGCTGTTTTTGAAGACCTTGTGATCTACATCTCATGTGACGGCGCGATTGCCGCCCATCTTGACGCTTCGCCCGAAGGGTCAGCGCAAACACTGCTCACATCGGATTACGTTGATTATGTGGACGTGTTTGTCATTTCCGAGGCCAGGAATTTGGTGGGCATCCACACAAAACGCGTTGTTTCCGCGTCGGAATACCCTTCGCAATCGCTCATGATATATTCGTACGCCATCGACGAAAACACCGCCAGCGTTGGCCTCGAGGCTCACTCCATCATTTCCCTTGATGAAACCGGCGCGTTTGAATTCGCCTCGGCAAATGAGGGTGATGCTGTGTTCGTGTTCGACAAGACGACCAAACAACTTCTGCTCTATACAAATGACGCCTCTCAGGACAGCGCTCTCGGCGTGGGCCTGGCCCAGTACGCAGGCACCGCAACGCTCATTGGCGAAAAGAACAATGCCGTCTTTGTTGCCGTTACAAATCAGTGGGACACCGATTCTGAGGAGACCAAAATATTGCTGATCAAAAAATCAAATGCTGAGCTGGAACTCGTGCAATCCGCCACGATTGACGCGCTGGCCCTGAACTACGAAATCGTCAGCTCGCTTGAAGATCACTACACGATCAAAGCCACTACCAGCACAGGGGTTTATCAAATTTCGTTTGATGATGGTCCCTTCGTTCAGGGCATGAGTGTAAACGAGCCGAGGATTTTGTCGAACAACAATTGACTCTCAGAATATCTGTCTTCGAGCGAAATGAGGGTCACCACATAGGCCTGCTTCCCTACAGTGGCAAACAGCGTTGCGGCTTGAACCTTGTTGTTGCCAACCCTATACGCGCTCACCAGTTTTACAGCGGAGAGACTGTTGACAACGACATTTTCCAAAGAAACAATTCGAAGCTCCTTGAGAACCTCTTTCATGGTCACCAGATTTCTTTCGTAATACTGGGGGGCGGTGATTTCGAGGGGAAGTGCTTCGGAAATGACGCTGATGTTTTCGGCGAACAGATCGAGAGGCCCGCTGGAAATTCTGTGCGCGACCAGGCTGGCCCCCCTGTAATTGAGGGCATACTCCCAGTTCGTGGGCAAACTGATGGAATATTTGCCCTCTGTGTGCGTGATGGGCTTGAGTTCCACCGTAGCAAAAACAGATTGAGACAATAATAAAAACAACACTGCGAACAAAAATATTTTCTTCATACTCATTGCTCCTGACTTTGTCGCGATAGGTAATGAGCCACGTTCTATTTGTCAATCACGATATCGCTCTCTATGTTGTGTCAGTGAATGACGCTGGCGTTCTTTCGCGGGTCCTGCTCCGGGTCGCTATTTTTTGACGCTCTCCACTCGTAAACTCGTTTCGTAAACCGCGTCAAAATAACAGCTCCCCGTATCACCCGCTCAATCCACACGCGTCATTCACTGACAGATAACCGAGCCCACTTGGGTGTGCGACATAAAAGTGGGTAAAAAAGGCTTTTCTCTTTGAAATCTTATTGCGCAACAAGCAACAGGAGGGCACCGCCCCTCCTTTTTGTCCCGCA
>CAZGMS010000098.1:0-19187 GCA_964526915.1 uncultured Nitrospirales bacterium | reverse complement strand
CCCCCCCCCCCCCCCCCCCCGGATCCACGATCAACGATCCACGATCATGCCCCGCATACCACAACACATCATCGACCAACTCATCGCCGACACCGACATCGTCGATATCATTTCGGAATATGTTTCCCTCACCAAGGCAGGGTCCAATTACAAAGCGCGCTGTCCGTTTCACCAGGAAAAAACAGCGTCGTTCATGGTGAGTCCCGACAAACAGATCTTTCATTGTTTTGGTTGCGGGGCAGGCGGGAACGTGGTGAGTTTTCTGATGAAACACGATCAGAGCGAGTTCATCGACGTCATTAAAAAACTGGCCAACCGTCTCAACATCAAACTTGAGTTTGACGAAAAAAAATCCACCGAAGACGACACCTTCGAACTGCTGTACAAAGTCAATGCGTATGCCCACTGGTATTTTCGCACGCAAGGGCAACAGTCTCAAAAGGTCAAAACGTACATACAAAACAGAGGCCTTAACCCCGAAACCACGGCCCTCTACGACTTGGGTTACGCCCCCGATGGATTCGAAAATCTGGTCCCCTTTTTCAAAACAAAAAAAATTCCGCTGTCACTCGCCAGCCAGTTGGGCCTCGTCAAGAAAGGCAATCGCGATAACCTCTACGATTTTTTCAGGGACCGCCTGATGTTTCCCATTCACAACGTGCACGGAAAAATCGTGGGTTTTGGAGGACGAGCCCTGCAATCTGACCAAGAGGCCAAATACCTTAACTCCGCCGAAAGCCCCATCTATCACAAAAATAAGGAGTTGTATGGTCTGTACCAGGCCAAAAAGGACATTGCCCAAAAAAAACAGGCCGTGGTGGTGGAAGGCTACATCGATGTTCTGGCCGCACACCAGTTGGGCATCAGCAATACAGTCGCCCCATTGGGCACTAGCCTCACTCTGGATCAGGTCAAAAAACTCAAACGCTTTGCCCCCGAAATCATCCTGATGTTCGATGGAGACATGGCCGGCGTCAACGCAGCCCAAAAGGCCATCACGACCTGTTTTTCGGCCGGAATCCATCCCAAGTTGGTGATTTTACCGAATAATTTAGATCCTGGCGACTATTTGACAAACCCGCAACCATCGCAAAGTCTCACCAAAGCTGTTGCGGAGGCGATTTTTGCGATGGACTGGCTTCTTTCGACCCGAATTAAAAAAGTCACACATGAGACTGGTTCACGCGCTCAAATCATCCGTGAAATCGCGGGATGGTTGGGACAAATCCCAGACGCCATCGATCAGATGGAATATAAAAAAAAGTTCTGTCAGTATTTCGATGTCACCCCGAACGATATAGAAAAATTTGTTGATATTACATATGAATCAGATAGTGGTGTCCGTCCTGATGAAAAGGCCCCCCCACTCGAGGCCCTGCTCATCCTGTGTTACTTGGATGACTCAGCCTTGTTTCCAGAAGGGGGACTTGTGGCTCTGGCCAAAAACTTCGAGGATAGCCGCTTGAGGGATTTGGCCCTGCACGTGGAAAGTTTTTTAAAAAACCACGAAACATTTGAACCGGCTCAAGCGATACTCGATCTGCCTGAGGCCTTGGCAACAATACTGAGCAAAATTCTACTTTTTTTGGATGACAAAAGCGGTTCCCTTGATACGGCAGGCTGCATCAACAAATTTCAGGCGATGCAAAAGAAAAAACGCTTAAAGGAGATCACCTCACAGATTCTCGAAGCAGAGGTGACCAAGGATACAGAACGCAAGATCGCTTTATTGAAAGAAAAACAAGATTTGCTGGCAAACCGGCAATAACAGATTTCTCCACATTACAGAGGGTGTCATGAGCAAGAAAAAAACCAACCCAAAGCACAAAGCCCTAGCACCTAAAAATGCGGGTGTGCCCAAGCATAAGCCAATAGCCAAAACTGCGGCCAAACACAAAGAACAATCCCCACAGGCAAAACAGATCAAGCCTCTCAAGGCGGAAGCTCCAGCGACAAACGCCCATCAGAAGACACATGTTGCTGTCGTAAAGAAGGCAAACGCTACCCCCTCACAAAAACAGCCGGACAAAAAAAAATCACCGGTTGCCAATTTCGTTCCCCTCGATCTTTCCAAAACCGAACTCGACATCGAGGAACGTCTCCAACAAATGCTCGAAGTGGGGCGTGAACGGGGTTTTCTCACCTACGAGGAGCTCAATATCAACATTCCCGAAAACGTCACTAACGCCAACCGGCTCGATGAAATTTTATGTCTCATCGAGGAAGTGAACATTCAAATTGTCGAAGACCCATCCGATTTTAAACCAGAAAAAATCAAGAAAGTCAGCAAGGCTGTCGTTGAGGAATCCACAGCAGACGCCCCTTTCACATCGTCATCTGCTCCCCAAAAAATGTTCACCACAATGGAAGGCGCTGGTTCCTCCAACGATCCCGTCCGGATGTACTTGCGCAAAATGGGCTCTGTGTCTCTGCTCACACGCGAGGGCGAAGTGGAAGTGGCCAAGAGAATCGAACATTGGGAGCACAAAGTTTTTGAGATCATTCTGGCCTCCTCTTTGGTCAGGAACGAAATTTTTAAAATCGGTGATCGCATCAAAAAGGATGAAATTAAAATCTTCGACGTGATCAAGGAGCTTGACGAGACAGAATCCAAAGCGGCCGAAGACCAGCAAAAAATCGAGGACGAATACAAGGCCAAGACGCACAAGCTCCTGCAAAAGGTCCAGTTGCTTTCAACCGAGTACAATGGTTTGGACAAGAAGGTTCACAACAAAAACCTGCGCGACGAAACCCAGCGCGCCTATGAAGAAAAACGCAACGAAGTGCAGGGCAAAATGATTGCGTGCCTGCATGATATTGGTTTTAACCGCACCACCATGAACAGCTTTGTGGAGGGTTTGAAGAGGGTTCTGGAAGAAATTGGCGGGCTGGAGAGCGCCATCGACAAGCATTTGGGCAAACTGAACTTGAGCTCCGATGAGCTGTTGGTAGTCAAAAAAATCTCGTCCAACAGTTCCTACCTGCAACGGAAGATCACCAAGACCACCGGTCTGGCCAAGGATGAAGTGCTCGACATCTCGCAGGAGGTATTGCAGGCGCAAAAGAAGCTCCGCAAGGTTGAAACCAAGTACGAAACCAAGCTTGACGATATTAAAAAATCCTATCGCGAACTCAAATACGCAGAGCAAATGGTCGACAAGGCCAAAGGCGATTTGGTCGAGGCCAATTTGCGTCTCGTGGTCAGCATTGCCAAGAAATACACCAACCGCGGTCTGCAGTTTTTGGACCTCATTCAGGAAGGCAATATCGGTCTCATGAAGGCGGTCGACAAGTTTGAGTACAAACGCGGTTACAAATTTTCCACCTACGCCACGTGGTGGATTCGGCAGGCCATCACACGCGCCATCGCCGATCAGGCCCGCACCATTCGCATTCCCGTGCACATGATCGAAACCATCAACCGGCTGGTGCGCACCACCCGCCAACTCGTGCAGGAACTGGGACGAGAGCCGTCACCGGAGGAAATCGCCTACAAGATGGAGATGCCCATTGAGAAAGTGCGCAAGGTCCTCAAGATCGCCAAAGAGCCCATTTCCCTCGAAACCCCGATCGGTGAAGAAGAAGATTCTTATCTGGGAGATTTCATAGAAGACAAGATTGTGATGTCCCCCAACGATGCGGCCCAGAACTTCAACCTGTCAGATGAAACCAAAGAAGTGCTCGAGACGCTGACCCCTCGCGAAGAAAAAGTCTTGCGCATGCGCTTCGGGATTCACGAAAAATCCGATCACACGCTCGAAGAGGTTGGGCGCGATTTTTCCGTCACCCGCGAGCGCATCCGTCAGATCGAGGCCAAAGCCCTGCGCAAACTCAGGCACCCCAGCCGCGCCAAGAAGCTCCGCAGTTTTGTGGATTGGTGATCGTTTTGAGCCTCCGTTGCTGTTGTGGGAACCTCTAGGCCTTCAATTGCACATAAATACTGTTCAACACTATTCGGTTTTCCACCCATTGATTTTGGCCAGCGGGTAGCCGCCGTTGATGTTGGAAACGTTCGCAAAACCGTTCCCCTTCAAAATGCGTAAAGCAAGATAACCCCGCAAACCCTTCGCGCAATAAACGACAACAGGTTTCGTTTGATCCAGTTCATGCCAACGATCACGGAGTTGTGGCAACGGAATAGCGATGGCGCCCGCCAGAAGGCCACTGGCTTTGATTTCGGCATGGTTTCGCACATCGATGAGTTGTGCGTTGGCAGGCAAGTCCTTTTCGTATTTGATGTTGGGCACGTCGTTGGTCACAATGTGTGCCGCCACAAATCCTGCGGTATTTACGGGATCGTTCGCAGATCCAAAAGGTGGGGCATAGCAGAGATCGAGTTCTTCCAAATCAAAAACTGTCAGTTTTGCAAAAATCGCCGTGGCCAAAACATCCAAACGTTTATCAACACCAGCACAACCAATCACTTGTGCACCCAAGAGTCGCCCTGAAGATGATTCGTAAACGAGTTTCGTGCGAAGCATTTCTGCGTTGGGATAATACCCAGCGTGATTGTTATCGAGTGTCAAGGATGATTGAACATTCAATCCCAGTTTTTGCGCAGCCGATTCACTGAGCCCGGTTGTTCCTGCCACCATGTCAAAAATCTTGACGATGGCTGTTCCCAAAACCCCGCGATATTTTGCTTTGCCGCCTGCGGCATTGATCGCAGCAATTCTAGCCTGTCGATTGGCAGGCCCCGCCAACGGCATGCGGATCATTTTT
Source organism: uncultured Nitrospirales bacterium (assembly GCA_964526915.1). GTDB lineage: Bacteria > UBA10199 > UBA10199 > UBA10199 > JADGCS01 > JAHJDR01. The sequence goes on along the minus strand of CAZGMS010000098.1, from coordinate 14,465 downwards.
TCTGACACGCGGTGTTTGATTTCTACAAAATCACCCACAGCATAAATGTGTGCGTCAGACGTTTGCATGTGTTCATCCACCACAATGCCACCAGCGGAACCAATGGTTAAATCGCACGCAAGAGCAAGTTCCGTTTCGGGTTTGACGCCGGCGCTCACCAACACAATGTCTGCAGGGATATTTTGGCCGTTATCAAGCATCATGGCATTTGCCGTGATTTCTGTGGCGCGTGCTGATGTGTGAATGGCGAAACGCTCTCGCAAAACAGCCTTGGTTAAAAACATCGCCATATCGTGATCGAGTGGTGGCAGAATGTGATCTGCCATTTCAACAACGCTGACGAACATTCCCAGATGATGAAATGCTTCGGCCATCTCCAAGCCAATGAAGCCGCCACCAATCACCACAGCGTGTTTGGGTTGTTGTTTCAAAATGTAATCGTGAATGCGGTCAGTGTCTGTGAGCGAGCGCAGAGTAAAAACGTGTGGCTGATCGGTGCCTTTGATGTTGGGTGTGATGGGATTAGCGCCTTGCGATAAAATCAGTTTGTCGTATTTTTGTGTGATAATTTCATTTTTTTCATTGCGTACGGTAACGGTTTGATTTTTGCGATCAATCCCAGTGACTATATGATTAGTGTGAACGCGCACACGGTACTTCGCCCAGAAGACTTCGGGCGTCATTAAGAGAAGCTGTGAGCGATCGGTGATTTGTCCGCCGATGAAGTAGGGGAGGCCACAATTAGCGAACGAAACATGGTGACCGCGTTCAAAGATGATGATCTCGGCTTGTTCATCTTCGCGCCTGAGTTTGGCGGCCGCTGTAGCACCTCCCGCCACGCCGCCGACGATGACATATGTTTTTTTCATGTGTTCACCTTAATGAGTCTGACAAGATTTTTTACTTTGATTCCACGGCATAAAATAAAAAAGGGTTGAAACTCTTTTGGTGTGCGCACATCCAGCAATACGGCATTGGTCAAGGTTTTGGTTTTTTCAAAAGCTTCTTTGGCGGTAATGAAATTCATGGGTTCTCCTGTTTTATTAGTGTGTATCTATGTCTAAATTGATGATTGTCAACCTGTGTTTGTGCAGTATCGGGGCGATGGTGATGTGAAATTCACTTCAACAAATTGTCCGCCAAACGCATTAACCCTACCGTCATTCTTTTATCAAGTCCTGCTAGTTCTTCTGGTGCAAGATAATCCCGGAGTTCCTGTTCAACTTCTTTTGCCGTAAGATTCTTCACAGCTGTTTTTAGTCTTTCGACAAATTCATTGAGTGTCAAAGATTTTGGCAAATTCTTGTGACGGGTTTTCCCTGTATAATTGATTTTTTGCAGGCGCTCGATCAAAATATCGAGATCTGGTTTTTCGTTCATAATGCCAGATAGAAAATGAGCATCGTAAAGATCACGGATCAGTTCACGTTCATTCCAGGCGGCCAACTTGTTGGCTAAGGCCCAATCAAAGCGCATGACCCGAATCACACGTGGCAGTTGATTGTGTCGTTTGGCCATCGCACTTGTACTCATCGGTTGGGTTTTGCACTCCAGCATTACATTGGACTCAATTTGAATAGAATAATTACGAAAGGTCACCCTAATCCTCAAACATTTTGAGTTCATTTCGTGTTGAATTTGAGCGCCGTCGAGCTCTTGAAGTGTTCGCTCAATCATGGGCCAAATTTTCTTTTTTGAATCGAAGGGCACAAAAATGTAGTCCAGATCGTTTGTGTATCGTGGACAATCAAGAAGTCGCAACACCATGCCGCCTTTGAGGATGGCATGTTCGCCCAGAGTTTCTGAAAAACGATTCATGACCCACACCATCAGGGCTTCTGCAGAATTGATTTCAATCATTGATCATTCCCTTCACAAATTTCACAACCTTTGGATTCTTATAGAATTTCAGATATCTTTGTATTGTTTTTACATCGAGAGATTTGATGTTGATGTCCTGAAAAATATTAAAAGAAAATTTGTGACCTCGTTGATAAAAATACAATGTATCCAAGAATGCTTTTTCTTTATTGGCGAAAGATATTCCCTTTTGTGTTTCGAACCCAAAAAACAAATGAGGAGCGATCCCAAAATACACAAGTGTGCCAATAGGACTTTTATAAATTTTATTTTTCCCGATCTTAATCGCTGTTATTGTTTTGGCTGGTATTGAACCGATCACTAAATTTTTTGCCAACACGTTGCCGCAACTGATGTACGATTGAGGGCAAACCCGTTGAGATAACACTTCAAGACTGAAATCAGGGGTGACATAATATCCTCGTGTGAAACGCGTGAGGATTTTTTGTTTTTCCAACTGTGCTATGTGTTTGTAAATGAGGGCAGGCTTGCTTTCTCGCAGTAGATTTTTGATATCAAAAACCGAAAACACGCCCTGTAACACAGCAGAATATCCGATAATTCGTTGGTATGTATCCAAATATTTCATATCGACAAATATTATATCAAATCGTATATTATCTGTCTATATGAAAATGGGTTGTTAACCTGTCACAAGGCTCCACGTCTTCGCCTTGTGTCTGTTTTTTATTGGTCAGGTTTGGAACCTGCCCCTACTTGTGTACTGTTCTCAAAAACGCCTCCACCTCGGGAATGCCGCCCTGAAAAACCAGGTACCCATTGCAGGGTTCGCGCTCGGTGATGTCGTGCGAAATGGGCGTTTTCATGATCTTGACCACTTCGTCATGATCGCTCGTCTGTCCCAAAGCCCAACCGAGCTTGATGTAGGCCACTTCGGGCAACATGTTATCAAGCGGCACAACCCCTTTGGCCATGAGGTCTCTGCCTGTATCGTACACAAACATGTGCACATAACCCCACAGCGTCTGCACGGTCATATAAATGTGCACGCCCTTGGCCACCGCCCGCTCAATGGCCGGGTACAAGGGTTTGTTGACATGCCCCAGCCCCGTGCCCGCAATGATGATCCCCTTGTAACCGTGATCGGTGAGGGAATCGATCATGTCGGGTTGCATGTTGGGATAATAATAAACGATTGAGACTTTTTCCTCAAACGTGGGCGTGATTTTCACATTTCTGTCTTTGCGGCGTCTTTTGTAATCATCCGTGAGCGGTGTGATTTTTTGCCTGTTGATCATGGCCAGAGGCACGTCACCAATCGTGCGGAATGTGGAACGATACGATGAGTGCATCTTGCGCACGCGTGTGCCACGGTGCAGAAGGCCATATTCGTTGGATGTGGGGCCAAACATGCACACCATCACCTCGGCAATGTCGGCAGAACTGGCGGCCTTGGTCCCGTGAATCAGGTTCAGCGCGGCATCAGATGAAGGACGATCAGATGAACGCTGTGATCCCACCATCACTATCGGCACGGGAGAATCCTGCACCATATACGATAATGCCGTGGCTGTGTGGTGCATGGTGTCTGTCCCATGGCCAATGAGGATGCCGTCCACACCTTTTTCAATCTCCTGACCAATCCGGATGGCCAGTTTTTTGTACTGTTCGGGCCCCATGTTTTCGGAAAACACGGCAAAAAGTTTTTCGGTGCTCAAATTGCATATGTCGGCAAGTTCAGGGACCGCGCCATAAAGTTCTCCCGGCGAAAACGCGGGAATCACTGCCCCCGTGCGGTAATCCAGTCGTGACGCAATAGTCCCGCCGGTGCCAATGAGCTTCACATTGGGCTTGTTGGGAGAAACAGGAAACTCTTTTTCGGGGATTTTATAGTGTGCTTCCTTGTAACCCTCTTCCGTCATGGATGTGATCGTAGCAACCGCCACGCCCACATTGTAGCCCGTATTGAGTTTGAGCACGATGTGCTCGTCATCATCACTCTCGCTGCGGGGCAAAATGATCCCCCTGAAATCACCGCGTGATGTTTTGACCTCGGCATCACTCCAGACGCGCACACCGTGTTGTTTGAGGGCGTCCAGAGCCTTGCCCTTGTACCCTTTGAATGCATCAGATGTCATGACAGGCCTCCGTAATCATCCGGCGAACTTCCTTGAGTGGGAGCGAGCCAACCGCATACCGGCGCACCTGACCCATGATCCAGTCTTCGACCGCACCAGTCCGCTTGCTTTTTTTGATCTGCTGGAATTTTTTATAAAGAAAAGGGACATCACGCTGGATGTCAGTCTCCGTAGCGGGCTTGAAGTCGATCAGTTCAAGGACTGAAGCAAACTCAATGTTGGGGTGCTCATAGACCACAGGGAGCATGGTTTTGACGATTTCGATCCCCAATTTATTTTCGGTCACAAACTTGAAAAGCCCGTAGACTTTTTTGTAATCAAACTCCGCTGACGGCTTCATCTTGCCCTGAATGTTCTTGAGGGTGTGCCCCAAAAGGGCCGCCACAAAAACGGGAGAGACAGAAAACTCATCCACAATCCTTCTGAAAAGCGGTAAGAGATTATGGCGTAACAGATATTCATGAGTGTCCGTCGGGACATGCCACTCGTTCATCTGTGTCATTTGGGCCGACACAGCACGCGGGAGCCCTGCCATCAGCGTCGCCACGTGTTGGACACTGATGGGGATGGGGGCAGAGTCGGTGTCGGGGTACATGCGATCGGGGCCGGGAAGGACACGCTCAAACAGGGTGGTCCCATCCCTCTTGGGTTTGCGGGTTTCGTTGGGCACCCCCGCAAAAGCCAGTCGGCAACGCTCTTCAATCGTTTCGACGGCGGTTTTGATGTCGTCCGTGGGGGACAGGAAAATAATAAGGGCATCTTCTGGACCCGCTGGCAACGAAGCACACAGAGGCACAAAATCTTCTTGAGTCACCACGCCAGAAATGTCTTCGCTCGTGAGCAGATTTGGTTTTTCCAAACACGCGATCACTTTGAGGCGATCGGCAAGCTCATCGGAAAAAGCACGGCCCAGTTGTGTGAAGAAGGACAGCAAGCCCTTGAACTGCGGGAGGTTGACCACGACCACATTGCCACGGTTGAGTTGGTTCAGGCCGTCAACAGCCAAAGCCAACCGTGGAAAGCGCAGTTTGAGGTCCACCTCTGAAAAAACCGTATGCGTGACCCTCCAATCTTTAGGCTGGACAACACGTCTGTTGAGTTCCTCTTTGATGAGGAGCAAGGCCCTCTGTCGGTAGGCTTCATTGTGCGTGAGTTTGGGAATGAGCGCAATGCTGGGCACACCCTTGATTTCCACCCGTTGCCCACCAGTCACACTCACGTTCACGTCTTCGCGCCCTGCCCCATTGCCTGTGCGCACCTTGCCGGTGGAGCGCGTCATGAACCGGATCATCTGTCCCGCCTCAGCGGCCTCGCGCGGCGTTTTCATATCGGGATGCGTCACCACCTCAATGAGTGGCATCCCCAGACGATCCGTCATGTAGGTGCGCCAATGTCCAACGTCAGAAACCTCGCGGCAGGCATCTTCCTCAATGCTGAGCTGAATGAGTTTGATGATTTTGCTTTTGATGGGAAACTCTCCCGCCACACCCACAATGCCCGTGCGTTGAAAACCAGTCGGGATGGAGCCGTCCAGATACTGTTTGCGGGCTATGTGAAATTCACCCACGATGTTTTGTTTGAACAAGAGCGCGATCTCAACGGCAATATCCAGTGCCTCCTGATTGATGCGAAACGGGGGGGTGTCGTCAATGTCGTACGTGCAAGCGGTTTCGTACTTGATACGGTAGATGATGTTCTTGCGCGTGCGAAACTCCATGAGCGCGGTGCCATCATACTCGCCCAATTCACTCAGCGTGGGCCGCATGTGGCGAACGATCTCGGCTGAAAAGTCGTCTGATTGTTGATATCGCCCTGCGGGACACCGACAAAAAAGCTTTTTGTCAGTTTTAAGCTGTTGATGCACTTCCAGACCACATTTAAAGCCAAGCTCAGCGTAGTCAGCCGCTATGGTTTCATGAGTCCTTTTATAACCAACCAGTTTTTTTGATTCTTCAAAATTTTCTTTTGCGTCAAACATAATACTCGTGGATCGTGGATCGTGGATCGCTTGTGCCCTTTAGGGTATGGATCGTAGATCGCAACGACGTTAATTGCCTGGAGTTTGTCGAAACATTTGTATCGCCACGCTCCAGTTTGTGCAAATGTTTTTAGGAAATTGTTCGAAAATCCTAGTGGCTCTTTCTGCCCCTCTATGGCATGATGAACCCCTCCAGTAACATTCTCCCTGTCGCATAACAGATCAAAAAATGAGGAACCGCTTATGTCAAAAAAAATCTCCAAAATCGGCATACTCACTGGCGGTGGCGATTGTCCGGGGCTTAACGCAGTCATCCGGGCCGTGGTCAAAACAGCCATCACCGATTATGGCGTGGAATGCATTGGGATACAGGACGGTTATGAGGGACTCATTTTCAACAAGATGGTGCCACTGACCTACGCCGATGTGAGCGGGATCCTCTCGCAAGGAGGCACGATTCTGGGCACGTCCAACAGCGGCAACCCCTTCGCCTACACGGATGATGCCAAAAAACCAAAACAGGATCTCTCAAAAAACACCCTGGCTCATTTTAAGGCGGCCGAACGCGACGCCCTCGTCTGCATCGGCGGGGACGGCACCCTGACCATTGCCGATCAGCTCTGCCAAATCGGCATCCCCTGTGTCGGCGTCCCCAAGACCATCGACAACGACCTTTTTGGCACCGACGTCACCTTTGGTTTTGACACAGCCGTGCAGATCATCGCTGACGCTGTCGACAGACTGCACACGACGGCCCAGGCCCATCACCGCGTCATGATTGTGGAGACAATGGGGAGATACACCGGCTGGTTGGCCCTGCATGGGGGCCTGGCGGGAGGCGGTGACATCATCCTCATTCCAGAAATTCCTTTCAGGCTTGAGTCTGTCTGCGCGTGCGTTCAGAAACGCAATGAGCATGGCAAGCGTTTCAGTCTCATGGTGGTATCCGAAGGGGTCAAAATGCCTTCGGGCGAATATCAGGTGAGGTCTCGCGATGACCGTTCTCATGACCCCATCCGTCTGGGTGGCATCAGTATGTGGTTGGCCACAGAAATTGAAGCCCTCACGGGCATTCCCTCAAGAGCCACCATTCTTGGACACCTCCAGAGAGGCGGCACGCCTACGGCACACGACCGAATCCTGTCCACGCTCTTTGGACAAAGTGCCATGCAACAGGTCTGGGAAAAAAACTTTGGCGTGATGGTGGGTCTTAGGGGGCAACAGATCGTGACCACCAAATTGTCTGATGTCTCCGGCAAGCAAAGACTGGTTGGGATGGACAGTCCCATCATTCAATCAGCCCGTTCAGTGGGAACCTGTTTTGGGGAATAACCGCTCCCGTCCCATACAAAACGTGTGAATGACACTTTCGATAAAAAAGGCCGGATACCCTGCGGCATCCGGCCTTTGAATATTTTCTAAACTGAGTCGAAGGGCCTGCCCTGAGCGAGCTCAGCGAGTCGAAGGGTCACGCTGTGTGACGGTTCTTGACCAGATCATCGACCACGTGCGGATCGGCCAACGTGGTGACATCACCCAAGCTGTCGATCTCGTTGGCCGCGATCTTGCGCAAAATGCGGCGCATGATCTTGCCCGAACGGGTCTTGGGCAGGGCCTTGGCAAACTGAATCACATCGGGAGCCGCGATGGGACCGATTTCCTTACGGACGTGATTGACCAGTTCCTTTTTGAGTTCTTCACTCTCCGCAATGCCATCCTTCAGGGTCACATAAGCGTACAACGCCTGCCCCTTGATCTCGTGCGGCATGGGGGTCACAGCGGCTTCGGCCACTTTAAGATGGCTGACCAGCGCGCTTTCGACCTCAGCGGTACCAATGCGGTGACCAGAGACGTTCACCACGTCATCGATTCGGCCCATGAGCCAGTAATCACCATCTTCGTCCTTGCGACAACCGTCACCTGTGAAATACAGGTTGTTGTACATGGTAAAGTAGGTTTCGATAAAGCGATCATGAGCGCCATACATGGTGCGCATCATTCCTGGCCAGGGTTTACGAATACAGAGCTTCCCGCCTTCATTGAGCGAACATTCTGAACCGTCATCACGCAAGACCACGGGATCCACACCAAAGAACGGCATGGTGGCCGAACCGGGTTTCAGTGTGGTGACGCCGGGCAGAGGAGAAATCAGGATGCCACCGGTCTCAGTCTGCCACCAAGTGTCCATGATGGGACATTTGCCGTGACCGATATTTTCGTGATACCAGATCCAGGCCTCGGGATTGATGGGTTCGCCGACCGAACCCAAAATACGCAACGTGTTGAGTTTGTATTTTTTGGGAAGGTCTGTGCCCAGTCTCATGAGGGCGCGAATGGCTGTGGGGGCTGTGTAGAAAACGGTGACGCCAAACTTGTCACAGACCTGCCAAAAACGACCACCGTCTGGATATGTGGGGATGCCTTCGAACATGACCTGGGTCGCACCGTTAACCAGCGGACCATAAGCGATGTAACTGTGGCCTGTGACCCAACCGATATCGGCTGTGCACCACCAAACGTCGTCTGTGTGAATGTCGAAAATGTATTTGTGTGTCATAGCCACATGCAGAAGATAACCACCTGTCGTGTGGACCACGCCTTTTGGTTTGCCGGTGGAACCAGAGGTGTAAAGAATGAACAGCGGATCTTCGGCGCCCATTTCCGCGGGAGGACAATCAGCGCTGACCTTGGCCATTTCGTCGTGATACCAGAAATCGCGGCCGGCCTGCATGTTGCAGGGATCATTGGCCACATTGACGACAATGCACTGTTGCATGCTGGGTGTGTTCTTCAGGGCTTCGTCTGCAATGTTCTTGAGGTGAATGAACTTGCCGCCACGACGTGAGGTGTTGGAGGTGATAAGCATCTTGCATTCGGAGTCATTCGAGCGATCCTTGATGGAATCCGCACTGAACCCGCCAAAGATCACGGAGTGAATGGCACCAATGCGTGTGCAAGCCAACATGGCCACTGTGAGTTCGGGAACCATCGGAAGATAAATGGAAATGCGGTCTCCCTTTTTGATGCCGTGGGCCTTAAGCACATTGGCAAACTTGCACACATCGTTATACAGTTCCTTGTAGGTGATTTTTCTGACATCGCTATCGTTATCGCCCTGCCATATGATGGCGACTTTATTTTCTGTAGGAGTGCCCATGTGGCGATCCAGACAGTTGACGCTCACGTTGAGTGTGCCATCGGCAAACCATGTGTGCTCAATCTTGCGGCCTTGAGTGTCCCACTTGTATTCCAGAGTCTTTTTGGGGAACTTGAACCACTTGAGTTCCTTGGCCTGTTCCAGCCAGAAGCTATCGGGGTTGTTGATTGAGGCTTCCCACATTTTTTTGTAGGTACTCATGTTGTTGAGATAAGCCTTGGACTGAATGCTTTGTGATGGGGGAAACTTGCGTGTCTCCTGCATGAGAGACTGCATGCTGCCTTTTTTCTGTTCTGTCATGGATTCTCCTTTCAGTGAGTGTGACAAAATTAATAATTGAAAAAAACCTTTTCCTCAGCTCACAGCCAAACCGCGACTACATCCCTGTCAATCGACAAAAACTGCCGCATCAGGCGTGGCCTGACTACTATGGGAGGGCCTTTTACGCCATATGATTTATCTCAGGCAACCTTTTTCTTGCCACAAGTATTTTTTGACCCTCTCCTGCTTCTGCCAAAAAAATGCTTGACCAACTAACAACCCCAAGACTGAGTATTCCAAAACCCCTTTTACCCGCAAACGCAAGACCAATCAATATTGCCAAAACTTATCCACAGAAAGTGGATAAGTCGGTTGAACAAAAATGTCGAACGTGTTTTGTTTTGTGTTTTAGACTATAATATCGTCAAGTTACGTCATTTTAAAAGATTGAGCCAAAAAGCCCCGTTTTGAGAAAAAAACCTTGGGGTGTGGATAACCCCTATCTCCTGCAAACCCTTTTATCGGCTGGATTTGACAACCCTGTTGACGGCTAAGACTATTTTTTCTGGTTCTGACATCCTCCCCTTGCCCGCATAACCGCACGCCAAGACACCTTCATCGGGACCCACAAATTGAACACCGCGCTTGTTGAGAGCGTTTACATTATCTTGTGTGATGGGATTCTCCCACATATTTACGTTCATGCTCGGAGCCATGATGATGGGGGCCTTGGTGGCCAGAAGAATTGTGGATAAAAAATCATCACAAATGCCATGGGCCGCTTTGGCAATGATATTGGCTGTGGCCGGGCATACCAGAACCACATCGGCAGAATCAGCCAATTTGATGTGGCCAATTTCTGATTCCTGCATAAGTTTAAACATATCGGTCGCCACAGGATTACCGGTCAATGTTTGGAATGTGAGTGGGGTCACAAACTTCTGTGCGTGCTCCGTCATGACCACATGAACCGCGTGTCCTTCCTTGATCAACAGGCGCACGGCCTCGCAGGTTTTGTAGGACGCAATGCCACCTGTCACGCCAATCACAATTGTTTTAGATTTATTTTTCATATGGTTATCCCTTTGAGGGCCGGTCACGACCGGCCCCTATTCGACCCATCATTTTCAAAACGGGTCTTTTGAGTTCCGACAGCATCATGGCCAGAACAATCAACCCGCCTCCAAGCCACTGTACGCGATTCAGGCTCTCCCCCAAAAAATAGCAGGCAAACAACGCCGCAAACACAGGCTCCGAGGCATAAATGAGCGTCACCCTCATGGGCGTGGAAATCTTTTGCACATACAAATTGACCGTGAACGCCAACACGGTCGCCACCAACGTGAGGTACAGCAAGGCACCCAACGTGCGGCTTGGATTCAATTCAAAAGGTCGTTGGAGAACCACCATCCAGACAAACGACAGGACAAAGACAACAAACAGGGACTGAAAACACAGGACCACGGGGGACATTCCCTGCTTGAGATATTTGTCGGAATACAAAACATAAAACGCACAGGCCAGAGCAGAGAACAACGTGATCACATCACCGCAGTTCATGCCATGAAGGCCGCCCGTCAACAACCACATCCCCGTCACCGATACGCACGAGGCCAGTATTCTGGTCTTGGACGGCATGTGCCTGAACATCATCAGTGACAAAATGGGGACGAAAACGATGTTGAGCGCCGTGATGAAACCTGAATTCGAGGCCGTGGTGTAGAGCATGCCAATGTTCTGCGCCACATAAATCACCCACAACCAGAACCCCACAATGAGCCCACGGCGCCAGTTATGAAACAGGGGGATCCGGCGAAAAAACAAATACAGGCCCAGAATCAGGGACGCGGCCGCAAAGCGATAAAAGACCATCGTCACCGGATCGATGAATCGCAGTTGGTCCTTGACCACGAAAAAGGTCGAACCCCAAATCACAGTCATGCAAATCAACGCGAAATCACCGATGATGATCTGATGTTTTTTCACCCAGTGCAACATGGGGCCTCATAGGGAAAGCCCACCGAAAAAGCAATGCCTGTCTGCCCAAATGGTTTTCAAAATTCACTTGTCCCTTTTCAAACAAATGTAATAAAGTTGATCACGCTCGCAACCGGCAACACTTCATCAAGCGAACTGTTGCAATAACTGGTCCTGCAAAAATGAGGAATTTCGTCCCAAGCATATTATCCCTCGCTGTCTTGTTGACCTGTTCTGTCGTCGCTTCTGCGCAAACGACCCTGCGCACCCCGAACGACATTGTGCGTGCCATCACCGCCAGCAATTACGACCTCAAGGCGATGTCCGAAAACACCCGCGCCGCACGGGCGACTCTCAATGCCCTGAAAGGCAGTTTTTACACACCACAAATTTCGTCGACAGCGTCCTATCAAGACAGTCAGAGCCAACCGTTGAGCCCCTTCGAACCCGCCAGTTATCAAACGCTGTTTTGGCAAACCTATTTACAATCACGCACTCCTTACGGCGTGTCCGTAGGCACGGGACACAGTTTTTCGCGCTACCATTTTGGTGACGCCTCGCCACCAAACCCGCTCCTGCCCTACCCCATCACCTATTATCAACCCGAGACTTACGTACAAATTTCGCTGGACCTCACGCAGGATTTTTTGGGCTACCTTTCCTCCAAGCAGATCGAGATGGCCCAACTGGATGCTGACGCAGCCAAGCTTCAGGAGGCACTGGTCAGGCATAAATTCACAGCCTTGGCGCTGGATCTGTACTACCAACTCCCGGTCCTCAAAAGCGTTCGCGGTTACGCGACAGCCATGATCAGCGATTTCAAAGCGCTCGAGGACTCTCTGGCCACAAAGGTAGAACGCTCTCTGGCCGAAAAAAGTGATCTTCTGGGAATTCAGTCCACCATTTCGTCACAACAAGCCGCCCTGCGCGATATCGATCGCACGATCACTTTAGTCGAGACGTCGCTCACGTCCCTTCTCGGCCTGAACCAGACCCCTGTTTCCCCGCAAATGACCGTGACCGCCATCAACACCAGAACAAGCGCGTGTGAAAACACAATCACGAATACGCTTTTTGATCCGGGCCTGTCTCAGGAATTTACCCTGCTGGAAACAGCCAAAGACAAGGCCGCTCTGCAGGCAAAGGCCCTCAATAGGCAAAACATCCCTGGCCTGTCACTGACGGGGCAGGCCAGCACCACGGGCGCCGCGACCACCGGCGCACAGGGCTACGACAACATGGGTAGCCTCGACTGGCCAACCTACTCCGTGGGGCTTTCCTTCAACTGGCAACCCTCCATCAAAAAAATCAAGGCCAACCGCGAATTGGCCCTGGCCGCCAAGAACACAGCTTCTTTTCAATGGGACAAACGGCAGGGGGAACAGCAGGGACTTTGGGAAAAAACCCAGACGAACATCCTTTTACTCAGAGACAAAACACGGCAACTCAGTCAGGCCGTGGCGCAGGCTCGTGAACAGGTTGCCCTGTTGCAGGAGCGCTATGCGCTGGGCAAAATCAGTTTATTTGAGCTGACACAACAAAAAACAAACCTGCTCAAAACGCAGATCGACTTGCAGGCTGTCTCGCAGGAGCGCGCGTCGAATGTGTTGCAAACGTTGCAGTATTTTGACCGGGTGAGTTGTGAGTTGATTGAATAACGTGGGTCGTGGATCGTAAATAGTGGATCGTATGCCAGCATCATCATGAGAAGCCCTGAGCTTGTTATGATTTAGAATGACATGGTGATCCAGAAAATAAACGTCATTCCTGCGTGATCCCTGCCTTTGCAGGGAGGAATCCAGAATTTTCGAAAGCATGGATCCCAGCCTGCGCTGGGATGACACGCTTTTCGATCCACGATCCACGATTTACGATTTACGTTTTTATGAACATTCCCAAACTTTCCATCAATCGCCCCATTTTCATCACCTGCATCTTCATTCTGATCATCGTACTCGGGGCGATTTCGCTTGGCCGCATGGCTGTGGATTTCTTTCCCGACGTGTCGTTCCCCGTCGTGAGTGTCACCACCCTCTACCCGGGTGCCTCGCCGGCCGATGTGGAAACCCAGATTTCCAAGGTATTGGAAGACGAAATGAGTTCTGTGTCCGGACTCAAGGGTCTGTCTTCGGTCAACAAGGAAAACGTGAGCGTCGTGATCGCGGAGTTTAATCTGGACGTGGACATCAAAGACGCCGAACAGCAGGTGCGCAACAGCATCGCTCTCATCAGAAACGAACTGCCCGAGGATGTCGAAGAACCCATCATCCGCAGGCTAGACGCCGCCAACATGCCAATCGCAATGGCATCACTGTCCGCCAACCTGCCCGCCAAGGATCTTTACGATCTGGCTGATCAGGTCATCAAACCCAAACTGCAACAAGTCGATCAGGTGGGCCTGGTCGAAATTCAGGGGGGGCGGAAGCGTGAGATTCAGGTACAGCTAAACCTCAACAAACTGCGCCAGTATGAAATCTCGGCCTCCCAGGTCGTACAGCAGATCGCCCTGACCGGCCAGAATATTCCCATCGGCAGGGTGGACAACGACAAGGAAGAAAGCGTCTTTCGCCTGATGGGGGAATTCACCTCGCTCGATAAAATCAATAACACGGTGGTTTCGTTCATCGCCAACGACGTCCCCGTGCGCGTGGGAGACCTGGCCAGCATCCACGACACGCTCGAGGACGAAACCTCACGCACGTTCATCAATGGCCAGCCAGCCCTCATTTTGAACGTGTTCAAACAATCCAAATCCAATACCATCGCGGTCATGAACGGCATCAAACACAAGCTGGCGACCCTCAACGAAGAGCTCAAAAAAACCGACCCCAGCATCAAAATGGAACTGGTCTGGGACGGTGCGGAAAATATCCAGATGAATGTGGACGATGTCCGGATGTCCATTCTTCTGGGCATCGCGCTGACCATCATCGTCGTCCTGTTTTTTCTGGGCAATGTCCGCTCCACCGTCATCACCGGCATCGCGATCCCCAATTCCCTGCTGGGCGCGTTTGTTCTGATGTTGGCGGCCGGTTTTTCGTACAACGTGATGAGTCTCATGGCGCTCAGCTTGGCCGTGGGACTGCTCATTGACGACGCGATTGTCGTGCGCGAAAATATTTTTAGGCACATT
>CAZGMS010000097.1:0-4754 GCA_964526915.1 uncultured Nitrospirales bacterium | reverse complement strand
TTTGTTGAGCAACTAGTCAACCAGAGACTTGACCCCTTTTTCTTTTTCCCCTTTTTTTTTCCTTTTCTTCAAGCCCCGTTTTTTATATTTTTTCGCTTTCAGAATGACATCGCGTGATGTTTTTTTTGTCTTTGTTTGTTGTCACAGCTCAACACGAAAATGCCCGAAAATTGTGGCCGCTTTGGGTCCGTTTTTGGTTGCTATCGATTTTTTATTTTAATAAAGTTCCTAATTACCATATATTGGCAGCTTTGTGGGCAGCAAACCAAGGGGGGCGCACTGAACCATCCTGGCTGCGATCAACTTTATCCCATAGAAAAAACATGTCGCCGCTCTTGATAATTTGATCAGAAAATCTTTCGGAAGAAAAAAAATCGGGCGCTGTCGGGGCAATACTTTGACATCGGGTAATCATGCTGCCTCCCCAACGCCTCTAAAGCACTTCCCAACACGAAAATCAAAACATATCAACCAGCACCCCTGGATTTGGCGTGCCAGAAATATCAATCCCAGCCTGCATGAATTCATCACACAAGGCAGACATGACAGGATTAAAAAGCAGTCCGGGATGTTGCAACCCCACGTCTTCAAGGGTCAAATCCCCACACATCTCGCTTCGCCAACGCCTGGCTTCATCAAGATAAGATATCATCTCAGAACGTTTGGCTGCAACATCAGCATCTGTCACTGCCATTTGACTTTCTTTAAACGCGATTTTTGCCTTAACCCATAACTGCACCAGCACAACATCGGGAGGAAGTTTGTTTTGTGCAGCTAGTCGGCTCGCAATACCATCACATTCCTGCACCAATTCCATTATCTCATGTAAAGAATCAGCGTGGATGCGTCTGTCAACAGGTGTGTTATATTCCAAATTAATTTCATTCAGTTTTGCTAACACAGCAGCACAACCCAGCAAAATTGCCTGTGCTGAATCTTTAGGACATTGATCAAAAGCAATGGACGGCTCAATATCACCAGCAAACACTTCTGTATGGGTCACTGTTCGATTAAACAGCAAATAGGGTACTAAATAAGCAGCAGACAAAAAATCAAACGCGGCCCCTCGCTCACTGCCCGCGCCCTCTTCCATGATGATATCGCTCATGCAGCATGACAACAGCGAAATAGCCGAAGCCATAGCAACGTTCCCTAGTGCCCGATTCAAAAAAACATAAGTTGATACATATGCCACAAGCTCGACGTAGGCATTCAATACGGGAATGTGTCTGTTGCTTCTCCCTTCGCTACTTGGGCGCATCGCCTGATACATGGCTTTAACAATTTCGATTGCCAGTTCCTGTTCAATGTTTGCAGATCTAACCAAACGCATACCCCGCTCAAAAGCCTGTATCCACGGCAACTCTATTTTATGCTGTGCCGCCGATAAAACCAGACTTGCCCTGCCCAACTTTGCTACGCGTGGTTGTGGATCACTTTTCCTCTTAACACCCATATTTCCCTGTGCACATAAAGCAGCTATCACGCCATCAGCCTCGGTTAACACAGCCTCAGTGACACCTTCTCGCTGAAAACTATAGGCTGGCATGTCTTCGCGTAAAACCAATCGAGAAAATCTTGGAGAAAACAATTCTACGGCTCCTCCTTCATCATCACCAGCCAATAACCGTGCTGCCAACGCCTGCTGTGGTGATGGTTCGGGGCACCGAGTCAGTGCTTCTGCCAACAAAGCACGTTCTGGTGATAACATCAGTTGCCCAGCCCATGGGTTTTCTGCGGTTGGTGGCGGATTCGCTGATGCTGCCCCTATCAAGTCAAACAAATACGTTGGCGCAATATGTGTAGTCATCGACCATTTCTATCGGCAAAGCCCACCAAAAGTTGCGTAATCAGTTTCAGTTTTTCGAGGTGATTCCCAGAACTGAATTTCAACTGTGATCTCCATGTCAGTGAATCTTTTACCGACCCCGAACGCATGCGTACATGTCTGGCGTATTCCTTTCGGGCACCGGTGACCATGAAGCGTATCGCGTATGACCAGGACCGCCGGCATGTCTGTTGCTGGTTTCTATGCCGCCAATGTGCGGCTCTGAATTGAACGGGCCAAGGCCGAGTCGTGCAAAGATGTTGCGTCACAAAGCACGACAAGGGCTGATGATATGCCGGTGACACAGAAAACATCCAAAGTGGCTTGGGCCAGTCTGATTGCCCGGATTTTTGGCGATAAGCCAACAGGGCGGGGTTACTTACGAGCAACCAATGCCTGATTACGAGAATCTTGACCAGAGTCAGGTCTGGTAGAGGGTGATGTGTGGTCATTTTTGGACACAAGCCCCGTTTTTTATATTTTTTCGCTTCCAGAATGACATCGCGTGATGTTTTTTTTATCTTTGTTGTTTTGTTGTCACAGCGCAACACGAAAATGCCCGAAAATTGTGGCCGCTTTGGGTCCGTTTTTGGTTGCTATCGAATTTTCATTTTAATAAAGTTCCTAATTACCAGACAAGGCCCGCACGATCAGCGGATCCGTGTTGGAAATGGTTGCGCGGTTTTTAGCATAAAATACGCGCATATGGCCTTTTCCATCACATTATCCGCCAAAAATTCTTAGATATTAGCGCATCAGCATATAAATAGTTGCTTATCCGCGTAAAATATGTCATAATCAGCGTATATCAGATTATTGAAAAGATTGGGAGTTGCTATGTTTTTGGGAAGGAAAGAAGAAATTGGGGTGTTGAGAGAGTCCAACTGGCGAGATCGCGCAAAGTTGATTGCCATCCATGGTCGGCGCCGGGTTGGTAAAACGGCATTGGTCAACGAAGCCTATATGAATGAGATTTTATGGAAGTTTGAAGGGATAGAACAGGCCGATGAGTCAATGCAGATACAGGTGTTTTTTCAAAGACTACAGGAATACACTGGGCAAGACTTGGCGGTTGTCAAAGATTGGAACGGTGCTTTTTTGGCATTGGATAAGGCTTTGGCAGGAAAAAGCGTCGTGGTTTTTTTTGATGAATTCCAATGGCTGGTTTGCATGAACTCCAAACAGGTTTCTCTGTTCAAATATTATTGGGACAACTATTTTCAAAAACACAAGAAATGTACATTTGTCATTTGTGGTTCTGTTTCTTCGTTCATGGTCAGGAAAGTAGTCAGGTCAAAGGCTCTTTATGGCAGGGTGGATGCAGAAATAGCATTAAAGCCGCTGAACTTGAAAGACATCAAAGGCCTTTTGCCCTGGGCAGCGCCACAAGACATATTGGAATATGCTATGACCTTTGGTGGTGTGCCTGAATATCTTTTGGCGCTCAACCCTTCTTCAAGTTACATTCAAAACATTGATACCAGAGCCTTCAGTTCTTCTGGATATTTTTTGGGAGAATTCAATCGTCTGTTCATCAGTCATTTTTCAAGCAATCCCCAATATCAAAATGTTATTCTGTCGCTTGGTGATGGATCAAAAAATGCCGAAGGCTTGGCCAAACACTGTCATGTATCCACGGGGGGTGCTTTTACACAAGTATTGGATGATCTCTCTTTAGCTGGGTTTATTGAAAAATATCAGCCCATCGACAAGCCTATCAACAGCAAACAGATAAAGTACCGATTGATTGATGAATACCTTAATTTTTATTTTGATTTTATTCATGCTAATGTCCCGGCGATTCTCAAAGGAGAATTTAAATTCAATCACATTGTAAGCCAAAAATTGTCACAATGGCAGGGATACGCTTTTGAGCGTCTGTGTCGCAAGCAGGCGGCCATTATCGCAGACATTTTACGATTTTCCGCTGTGAGTTACGTTTCAGGGTCCTGGTTTCGTTCGCGGACGATTCACGACAAATCCTTTACTGCTGGCGCACAGATTGATTTGATGTTTTTGAGAAAAGATCGGGTTATCACAGTTTGCGAGGCAAAGTATACTTCCCGCCTTCAGGCACAGAGTCTCATCAAAGACATGCAGCAGAAAACAGAAGTTTTGAGAGCTTATTTTCCCCAATACGCCGTTCAACGGATTCTCATACTGGGGAAAAAAATGGAACCTCCCAATTCTGTGACACAGGCCTTTGACCGCATCTTGTTTGCGGAAGACTTCATATGAAAGGTTTTGTATGACAACAAAAGCAGATTACACGCTTTACGCCAGTTGTGAGCCGTGCGTTATGTGTGCCGCGGCCATCGTAAGGGTCAAACTTGGAAGGCTTGTGTACAGTGTGCCACCCATATTTTCGGTGTTATGGCGGGGATGTTCGGTTGAGCAGGTATTTCCGGTAAACCCAGGATGGGTATTTACGAGCCAGTGTTTTGAGTTTCTGTTGATTCAGTTGCTCAAAATAAATCGTTTCTGTGAACAAGGGATTCATTCCCTTCTTGGTTCGCAAATAGATCAGATCCAGAAAAGCCTTTTCAGCAGTAGCCATTTGCTGATCATCAAATCCAAAAAAAAGTTCTGATTTGACATGAGCAAAACCGATTTGCCCAATCGGCGTGTGAACCGTGCTTGATCTGCCGCACGTAGCCAGCGTGAGCTGTCCTTGTGGTGCTTGCGACACAATTCCGTGATGATTCAAGGCCGATTCAAAAGAGATGTATGAGGGTGATTTTATCGTAAGCGCCAATTGCTCAAGGGTGGGCGGATCGAGTTGGTTGAACCAGAAGTTATTGACGCTAAAAACCAAACTCTGCCGTTTTGCGCGGATGAGTCCCATGGCGACCGAGGCACGTGAATGTCCGAACCAGATTGCCAGTTCCTTCAACGTGAAGATTTTCTTTTTATGTTGTAGCGACAA
>CAZGMS010000096.1:0-4694 GCA_964526915.1 uncultured Nitrospirales bacterium | reverse complement strand
CGGTCGAGACCGGCCCGCAAAAGGCAAAATTGACAACCCCGATATGGGGGGAGATTTTCTATGAAAAAAATAAATGAACTGATCAGTAATATGACAAAGAGGGATATCGGTTTTAGAATCGATGAGGTCATGACAGGGCATCACGAGTTCGAAAAAAATTGCGGGCCCAAGGGGCGGTTGTTCATGGAGTTTCGTGGCCAGTGGGGGCCGGACGATCTCAGGAACTGGATCAATCCTGCGAGCGAGGTCTTTTTTAAGCAAAAACTGTCTGGCACAGTGACTGTTGAGGGATTGTGCAGAGACGTCCCCATGACGGGTGAGCTGGCCCTCAATTACTTCAAGGACGCATCCATCAAATACAGTTTTGAGTTCAAGGCGCGACAAAAGGGTTATTGTTATGTGGGGCAGAAGGTGAACATCAAGCCCTGGAACCTGCTTTTCTCGCACACCACATGTTTTGGCAGGATCACAGAAAAAAAGACGGGCAAACTTGTTTCGACATCGGTCGTCTACTTCAAGTTGCTGAGTCTGCCCAAATTCCTGGCGAGTCTGAAGTTGGTGTAATTCAGAAATTTGTCATTGCGAGGCCCGACGACTGACGGGTCGTGGCAATCCACAATACAGATTATAGGCCGCCTCTAAGAACCGGCTCTATTCGAAATATCACGTACAATCGCGACCGCTCCCCACTTGTCTTTGAAGGGAATCGCCGATACGGAGAGTTCGATAGGAAATTCCGTGCCATCTTTTCTGAGAGCAACAATCTCGCGGGTTTTTCTAACGATGGGTCCCTGACCGGTTTTGCGGAAATGGGGGATGTTTTTTTCGTAATCTGCCCAGTAACGGCTAGGGCTTAGGACCGTGTGCAGGTTTTTGCCAAGAATCTCATCGAGGGGATAACCAAACATTCTGGTGGCTGCTGGGTTCCAGCCGGTGATGCAACCGTTCTCATCCATGATGATGATGGCGTCCAGAGCTGTCATGGTGACGGTCCTCAGGCGTTCCTCGTTTTCCTTGATTTTCGTTTCGAGGAGCTTTCGGTGAATTGCCGTAGCGAAAAAGGGAGAGAGGGCTTCTATAAAGGACGTGTCGTTTCCGCTGAAGGGAAATTTCTTTTTGGCCAGACAGATGATGCCAACCAAGCCGTCCTTGAGCCTGAGGGTCGTGGATAAAAAAGATGTGATTTCCGGATGCCAACTGGGAAGACCCAAAACGACCCGGCAGTCTTTTTGATGATTGACCAGTAATGTCTTGTTGTCGAGCAGTGGTGACATCCATTCGTCCGAGACGGGCAGTTCGGTAAAACGCTCCGGGTTGATCTTGGCGAGAGCCGGATCGCTGGTGGCGATGATGTTGAGGGTTTGTTTTTCGGTGATCAATCCAATGAATCCAAAGTCACTTGAGGTTTGTTCGTTCGTGATTTGTAAAAAAATTCTCGCTAATTCAGTGTGATTTTCTGTTAGCAAACTTTGTTCGAGGATGTCGTTGACCTTCTGAAATGTTTTATTCTGTTGCATGAGGGCCATCTCGGACTTGTAACGCAATCTGATTTGATCCGTAAGGGGTTTGATGGCGAAAAAATACAGAACCGGTGACAGAACGAAAATGAGCAAAAGGGCGTCAATGAGGGCCTCTGCCACGGGCAACAATTCGTGGTGGATACCACTCAACGAAAGCATAACGATGAATTCAGCGATGAACAGAGAAACAGCGAGAATAACGAAGAAACCAAGGGCCGTGAACGGCCGCTTGAAGGATGGGTTCATGTTCCGGGACTAGGACTCGAACCTAGACTAGCGGAGTCAGAGTCCGCTGTCCTGCCATTAGACGATCCCGGAATAAAAAAGGATGTCGCTTACCCCGCAAAGCGGGGTCCAAGAGGTTGTAACATTCGCTTTGCTCATTAACAACCTCTAGGAGACGATCCCGGAGAAAGAACCGCGAACCCTATTAATCATTATTCATGAATATTCAAGAAATATCGTTCTCCCAATCAATCATTTACTTTTACCCGTTAATTTGTAAGTGAGGGCCTTCCTGTGGAGGTTTTTATGGTCAAGATACTGGAATCTTTTGGTGTGAACGAATTGCTTGTGGTTTGCCTCACCGCCTTGCTGATTTTTGGGGCCAAAAGAATCACCAAGTGGGGGTCGGGGATCAAGAAGATGGTAATAGGTGATGGGTGATGGGGGGAACGAAGACACGAAGGACGAGGGACGAAAGCACGTTTGTCATCCCAGTGTAGGCTGGAATCCATGTTTTTAATAATTCTGGATCCCAGTGTTCGCTGGGATGACAAGATGATTCATACTCTAAAGGGCACAAGTAGCTCACTGCCACTGAATTGCGGTTGGCTGTTAGCTGTAGGCTGTCGGCGGGCGCTTTTACAGTTTTGAGTTACCATGATATATGAAATCAAGTGAGTTGATCAGAGAAAAACGTTTTATTGTCATCCTCTTGTTGGGGCTCCTGTTGGGCTTTGCCTACATGATTCGGCCCTTTCTGATGTCCATGCTGGTGGCCGGGATCATGGCCGTGGTGTTTTACCCTCTTTTCAATAAATTGAGTGTGTTCTTGGGAAACAGACGTCGAATGTCTGCCCTGACCATGACCATATTCATCCTGTTCATGATCATCATCCCGGCAGGTTATGTGATTACGGTTCTGATCGATCAGATTTATCAGTACGTGGGTACCCTGAATCTCAACGAACTTTTTTCGCAGTTGTTTACGACCAACATCTATGCCGAAAAAATTGCGCCGTTTCTGACAGATCTGGAAATGCGTTATCAGATTAAAATCGACCTTTTTGGCATGTTGACCAATTTGGGTAAACAGGTGGCCGGTTTTATCGGGAGCTATTCGCCATCGGTGCTGATGGGCACAGCCGGTTTTCTGTTCAGTTTTCTGATCACATTGGTTGGCATTTACTTTTTATTCGTAGATGGGCCCGCCTTGGTGAGACTTATATTTGACTTGTCGCCCCTGCAGACCCGCTATCAAACCCGGTTGGCCAGACGCCTGCGCGATACACTCGATGCCTGTGTTTACGGGTATCTGGTCTCGGGCATCCTGCTCGCTTTCATCTCGAGTTTCATGTATGGGATTGTGGGGATTCAGGCCTATGTGATTCTGGGGGCGCTCACGTTTTTCATGTCCATGGTACCTATTGTGGGCACGCTGGGCGTGTGGGTGCCGGTTTGTGTGTGGCTGTTTTCGAATGGGCAGGTTTGGGAAGGCGTGGTGGTGATCGTGGGAGGTTGCGTCGTGGCCTTCATTGATTATTTTGCCAAACCGCTCATCATCAAGGGCAAGACCCAGATTCATCCCCTGCTGATTTTCTTTTCGCTTCTTGGAGGGATCGGTATGTTTGGACTTCTGGGGGTGGTGTTTGGTCCCGTGATCACGGCCTTGATGATCGCCATGATCAAAATTTATCAGGAAGAGTTTGCACATTCATAAATATAATATTCGGGAATTGTTTTTTTGTGGGTGATACGGGGAGCTGTTATTTTTGACTGCGTCACGTTCTGCGTGACGAAGCGAGCTTGCGAGCGGAAAGTCAAAAAAATAGCGACCCGGAGCAGCCTGCCCGCCAAAGCCTTGGCGTAGGAGGGGACCCGCAAAAAAAACATGGTCACATTATCAGGAAGGAACTATGACACAAGAGAACATTTACAGACAGCAACGATTGGAAAAGGCGCAGAGTCTGCGTGAGGCAGGAATTAACCCCTACACCAATTCACTGAAGCCTACTCATTTGGCAGCTGACTTGCGCGACAAGTTCGAACCCAAAACAACCGAAGAGCTTGAAGGTCTCCATGAATCCTGCAGTATCGCGGGTCGCGTGTTGGCCATTCGCTCCTTTGGCAAGGCCGGTTTTATGAAACTCAGGGACCGTACTGGCGAGTTTCAGATTTTTACGCAAAAAACCAAAATGGGTGAGCAGGGCGATCTGGTGCTTAAATTTGCTGAGGTGGGTGATTTTGTTTGGGCGCGCGGCGTTTTGTTCAGGACCAAAACAAACGAGCTCACGCTGAGGGTGGAAGATTTGCGTCTGGTCACAAAATCTGTGGAACAACTGCCCGAGAAATGGCACGGTCTCACCGATGTCGAAACACGCTATCGTCAACGTTATGTCGACATGATCGCCAATGCTGACGTCAAAGAGGTATTTAAAAAACGCTCGCAGATTGTTTCGTTCATACGGCACTATTTTGAACAAAAAGATTTTTTGGAGGTCGAAACTCCGATGATGCAGGTTATTCCTGGCGGGGCCAAGGCCAGGCCGTTCGTGACGCATCACAACACGCTCGACATGGACTTGTACCTGCGCATCGCGCCAGAGTTGTATCTCAAAAGACTCGTTGTGGGTGGTTTGGAGCGTGTGTTCGAGATCAACCGCAATTTCCGTAATGAGGGGATCGATACCCAGCACAATCCTGAGTTCACGATGCTTGAGTTTTATCAGGCCTATGCGACTTATGAGGACCTCATTGTGCTGACAGAGGATTTGTTCAATCAGTTGGCCACCACGGTGTGCGGATCAGAGAACATCACTTATCAGGAAAAAGAGATTTCATTCGCCCGTCCGTTCGCTCGCTACACGATGGCAGAGGCTATTGAAAAACACTTGGGCTATACCAATGCCCAGGTACGTGATCGCGATTTTCTGATCGCCGAATGTGACAAAC
>CAZGMS010000095.1:0-2720 GCA_964526915.1 uncultured Nitrospirales bacterium | reverse complement strand
CATTTAAAACAAATAATAACCACAAGATCAGATCCCCCAAACTCATCATGACAAGATTGGTCCCAGTAAAAAAAGCAGATGATTCTTTTTCGATTGATTTTTGGAACGCTCTGGGGCCAGAAGTCAAATTCAAAGCTGCCTGGAAAATGGTGTGCGATTATTATTTGTGGAGATCTAAAATAAATGTTGCTCAACAGAGAATTTCAAAAACTATTACAGTGCTTAAACAGAGAAAAAGTTAAGTACCTCATTGTGGGCGCTTATGCGGTGATGTTTTATGCTGAACCGCGCTTTACACAGGATATTGATATCTGGGTCAAAGCAGATCGTACCAATGCGCACAAGATATTGAGAGCTTTAAAACATTTTGGCTTACCGGTGGAGGATATTACTGTTGATGATTTAACCAATCCTGAACTGATGTATCAAATTGGCAAGGAACCATGCCGTATTGATATTCTGTTGGGCATTGAGGGTGTCACTTTCGAGGAATCCTGGAAAAACAGGAAATCTGCTGGATTAAAGGAAAATCGTGTTTCATTTATAGGATTAAATGAGCTGATTAAAAACAAAAAAAAGAGCAAACGCCTTCAGGATATCATTGATCTGAAAAAATTACGATATGTAGCCCGATAATTCCAGATCATGGGGTCAATCGTGTCCCCCTGAACATCATTGGGGTCTTGACTAGGGACAGGCAACACGCCAGATAGGGGGGTATAGCCAACTTGCATCCGGCCATGACACAGCGACTTTTTTCTCAAAACAAGAATATATCGGAATTTTGACTTCAATATTACTTTTCATTTATGCGAAATTAGATTTCGTCAATCATATCAAATAATAAAAACACAGTAATCTTCGGTTCTTGGCACGCATCTTGCTCATAAAAGCTGTAAGGCTCTTTATATGCGTGTTATTGACTATTCAAATCTGCATCCTCATGACCTCGTTTTACGCGATGATCCCGATGTTGATATTGAGTTCAGGGACACGGTGTTGACCGACGAGGAAACCTTCAAAAACTACACGACCGCTTACGGGATAGAACAGCTTTTTTTTGATGCCGATGGAGAATACATCCATTTTCAGCCCATTGAGGACACGCCGGAATTTTATGATTTTGTGGTGCGGACGTTGGTTGAGTCGTACTCCGATGCCGAACTCAGTGCGCTATGCTACACACCACCCTTCACTATGCCGAGCACCTGCCGTGATGCCTCGCATTACACGCAACGTCTGCGACGACCGATGGATGATGTCAGCATCAGGGAGAGGGCAAAATCTGTGCGAGAGGGTGACCGGGCAACGCAGATGCGGTACGCCTTTGAGCAGATCGCGCATTATCTCACGCGCGTGCCTGAAGGGAGCGTGGTCACCGTGGCCGATCTGCCCGAGACCTTCATCGCAAAAGACTACATCACCCCGGCCGTTCTGCAGGGCGTGCAGTCGTTTGGATCGGACCCCCTTCGTCTGGAAAAGGCCGATCTAGAGCTGGCGCTGGTGATTCTGGAAACGGTCCCGGCCCAGTCGGGTGCCGATCAAACCTCCATTGATCCCAATGAATACTTTATGAGCAATGATGTGTTCATCAACTGGCGAAAACGCGTGGACGATTTCTTTGTGGCGATTTTGGTGGCAGGGACACTGGAAGATGTTCTTCGCCAGACCCTGCAGAGTCTGGAAAATACGGCACAGAGAAAGGTGTTTGCCAAACTCGTTGCCCTCGATCCGCGGGCGCAAGCCTACAGCGATGGTACGGAGGTGAGCATCAATGATATCTTACGGCAGGAGGTCAGTGGTGGGTATCTGGGAGAATTCACAGCCGACCTTACCTTGCCGCAGGATACTATTCTGTTGGCGGAATACATTGCGTCGCCCAAGGCCGAGGAGTTCGCGCGTCAGGCAGGCCTGCTCAATGGCATGTTGCAGGGCATGACGCCAAGTCAGATCAAAAAACAATTTCCACAGTTGTTTGAGATTACCGAATCGATTGTGGGCGATGTGTTGGAATACGCGCAGTTGGCCCGCGAGAATGGTGTCTTTGACCTTGATCTTCCTGCGCCTGAATTCTTCTACAACCAAATGCCCATGGCTGTGATCCTGCTTTTGCGCGCGGTATTTACCAACATCGCGTTCAAGGTGGAAGAAATGCGGGGGTACGCGGATAATATGGATCGGCTGGGGTCTCTTCGATTTGCGCCACAGATGGATCGGTTTGATCA
Organism: uncultured Nitrospirales bacterium; assembly: GCA_964526915.1. Taxonomy (GTDB): domain Bacteria; phylum UBA10199; class UBA10199; order UBA10199; family JADGCS01; genus JAHJDR01. Next base: position 495 of record CAZGMS010000095.1, on the reverse strand, counting down.
GGCCCAGTCCAGCCTTAACGAGGCCGTGCAGGGTTTGTTCACAGTCAGCGATTCCGGCGGACTCAGGTCTCAGGCGTATCTGGCCAGCACAGCGGCTGGTCATCTGATTCGCGAATCCCTGATCTTTAAAATGCAGGAAGGCTACAGACTGGATCAGTACGAAACCAATGCCCGCGCTGGTATGCTGGCCTCCCTGAGTCTGGTAGGGGCATCGGCGACGATTCTCATGTGCGGTGGCGCGCTGTGGTTGGGCGGGTCGGCACTGAGTATTACGACTTTGGGTGGTGGGGCGTTGGCCGGAACATTTGTGGGAGCTACCGCACAGACCGGTGTGCACGCCTTGGCCATGCACGGTGGGGCCGATGAAGTGGATCTGACGCAGGTGTTCACTGGCGCGTTTAAGGAACAGTTCATGACCGCCGCGGGCTTCGCAACGGGTGTGGGGGTGAGCCGCTTTTTCATAACGAGCAAATTCTTTGCGCAGACCCGCGCTGT
>CAZGMS010000094.1:0-7637 GCA_964526915.1 uncultured Nitrospirales bacterium | reverse complement strand
TCTTTCCAAAACAATCAAAAATGTAGTGGCATAAGGCCGAGCCTCGTCTCTAACCCGCTGAAATAGAAAAGCTTTTTATTTTCTGGTGTCGAAGTCGGGAATAACTTCCTCCTCATCTTTTGACAGTTACGCGATTGCTATTCTGCATTTACTAGGGGATCATCTGTTGAAAGTACAATAATGTTGCGCTGTTTTTTTTTTTTTTTTTTTTTTGAAAGCAGAAATGCTGAATTATATTCGATAGATATTGCCTCAATCAGGCGGATTCGGTGCTAAAAAATTGTAAACCGGTGAGATATTGTTGATTTTCGGGACAGCACAATAATGACAAAAACCGGGAGCTATCAGTATGGATAATAACCCATATAATCATATTGACAATCATATGGCATATGCTATGATGTCTTGTGGCTGGCAAGGCGACATTTGAGTGGGCGGGTTATTGGAGAAAGGGCAAGGTCATTTATGAAAAAGAAAATAAAATACACAGATGAGTCCTTGGGTGATATCAAACTTGTTTCCGATCATTTTCCCAAGCCTCACGAACTGGTTTTCAAGGAAGATACCGTCAAGGTGACCATTGAACTCACCAAAAACAGTGTGGCATTTTTCAAGGAACAGGCCAAAAAACATCATACCCATTATCAAGCCATGATCCGCACCCTTCTGAATTATTATTCCACCATCTGTGGCAATGAGAGATGAGACAATGCGTGTTCATGAGACTTTTATTGAATCTATAGGATGACGCCTAATCAATAATTCCCCTGACTCACGTGGGGATCATCGTCGAGCTGTTTGAGAAAAAAACTTTTTTGCAGGTTCTGGATGATTCCCAGAACATCGTCCACAAAATCGGGGGCGATGGAGAGTTGGAGTTTGGGCAGAGCTTCATCCACAGTAGACACCTGAATCATGTTTTCATACGCCTCAAGAATGTGCTTGAGGTAATGAATATCGGATTTGTTGACTTGATAGAAAAGATAGAACACGTAGATCGTGAATCGACAATCGTGGGTCGCAAAATAAGAGTTGTCTCATCGGGGGTAGGGATCCAGAATGAATGCACACATGGATCCCTGCTCCGCAGGGATGACAAAATAGATTTCGATCCACGATCCGCGATCCACGCTATTTTGATGGTTATTTACTAAATCTCTTATACTGCACCCGCTTGGGAATCAGGGCGCTGTCGCCCAAACGACGCACTTTGTCTTCTTCGTAGTCCGAAAAATTGCCGTTGAACCAATACACCTGACTGTCACCCTCAAAGGCAAGAATGTGCGTGGCCACCCGGTCCAGAAACCAGCGGTCGTGACTCACGATCACAGCACAGCCCGCAAAATTAATCAGCGCGTCTTCAAGGGCCCGGATGGTGTTGACATCCAGATCATTTGTTGGTTCGTCGATGAGCAGGACATTGCCCGGATCCTTGAGGGCCAGAGCCAGATGCACTCGGTTGCGCTCGCCTCCGGACAGCAGATTGACGGTCTTTTGCTGGTCGGCGCCCGTAAAATTAAACCATGACACATACGCTCGCGAGCTGAGTTCGCGTGTTCCCAGCTTGACGGTTTCGGCCCCGCCGGAAATGACATCCCACACTGTACGTGTGTCATCAGTACCAAAACGATCCTGTGAGACGTAGCTGAGCTTGACCGTGTCGCCGATTTCGAAGGTGCCCGCGTCGACCTTTTCCTGGCCCAAAATGAGTTTGAACAGGGTCGTCTTGCCCGCGCCGTTGGGACCGATCACACCCACGATCCCGCCTTGCGGGAGGTTGAATTCAAGATTCTCGAACAGCAATTTATCGCCAAACGCCTTGGAGACCTTGTTGGCCTCAATCACTTTGGCACCCAGGCGGGGTCCGGGGGGAATAAAAATTTGCAAATCGTCATTGTACTGTTCGTTGCTTTGACTCAACAGACTTTCGTAGTTCGTGATGCGGGCTTTGCTCTTGCCGCGACGAGCCGAAGGCGATTGACGGATCCATTCCAACTCGCGTTGCAGGGTGCGTAGACGTTTCTCCTCCTGTTTGGCCTCGACCTTGAGGCGAGCCTCTTTTTGTTCGAGCCACGACGAATAATTGCCCTTGAAGGGATGCCCCATGCCGCGATCGAGTTCCAGAATCCAGCCTGCCACATTGTCCAAAAAATAACGATCGTGCGTGACCGCAATGACAGTGCCTTTGTATTGTTGCAAGTGGCGTTCCAGCCAAAAAACGGTTTCGGCGTCGAGGTGATTGGTTGGCTCGTCCAGCAGGAGTACATCCGGTTCTTCGAGCAGAAGTTTGCACAGGGCCACACGGCGTTTTTCTCCGCCGGACAAGGTTTTGACGAGTTGCTCCGGAGGCGGACAACGCAGGGCCTCCATGGCAATGGCCAGACGCGTGTCGAGTTCCCACGCGTTGTGATGATCGAGCTTTTCCTGCACCTTGGCCTGTCGTTCGATGAGCTTGTCCATGTCTTCGGGCGACATCTCTGTGGCAAAACTGTTGTTGATCTCTTCGTATTCTTTGAGCAGTGCCATGATGTCCTTGACGCCTTCCTGCACGCATTCCAGAGCCGTCTTTTCGGGATCAAGTTGCGGTTCCTGTTCCAGATAGCCTACCGTGTAACCCTTGGAAAAAGTGACCTCGCCAACGTAATCCTTGTCGGTCCCTGCAATGATGCGCAGGAGACTGCTCTTGCCGGCGCCATTAAGACCCAGCACGCCGATCTTGGCTCCGTAAAAGAAGGACAGATAAATATCCTTCAGGACCTGTTTTTTGGGTGGGTGAATGCGGCCCACGCCAATCATGGAGAAAATAATTTTTTCGGGTGTATCGGTCATAAATAAAGGCTCGTAATAATGACTCGGTCTGGGGAGTGCATTAGAATATCGAATAGCGTCCCGCAAAGCGGGATCAGTCCTATGGCTGAAACAAGGAATGTCGAATGTCGAAATGAGGGATTTATATTTCGAAATTCCTTGTTCGTGATTCGCTATTCAGAAGATTTCCAGCCACTCATGGTGTTTGGCAATCTTGCCACGCACAGCATCAAAGAAAAGTTCCTTCACGTGTGTGGTGATGGGGCCGGGCTTCCCATCGCCGATCATGTGATGATCTATCTCACGTACCGGAGTGACTTCGGCGGCTGTGCCTGTAAAAAAGATCTCGTCGGCCACGTAAAGTTCTTCTCTGAGGATTTTTTCTTCGCGCAGGGGGATGTTATCGTCACGCAACAGTTGGATCACAGAATCCCGGGTGATGCCGTTGAGTATGCTCGCAGTGGCGGGTGGGGTTCTCACAATTCCATCGCGGATGACGAAAATATTCTCGCCCGATGCCTCGGCGACATAGCCATCGGTATCGAGCATGATGGCCTCATGATAGCCGTCCTGCATGGCCTCGCGTTTGGCCAAAATGGAATTGGGGTAATTGCCCCCTGCCTTGGCCTTGACAAAATTGATGTTGGGACGCAGGCGGCTGATCGACGAGATTTTCGCGCGAATCCCGTTTTTAAAGCCGTCGTCACCCAGATACTTGCCCCATTCCCAGGCGATCAGTGATGTGTGCAGGGGATTATCGATGGCGTGCAGGCCCATGGCGCCGGAACCGATGTACATGAGCGGTCGCAGGTAACCCTCTTTCATTTTATTTTGATGATAAAGCTCAATGGAGTTTTTGACCAGTTCGTCGATGGAATAAATCGGTTTGAGCCAATACATTTTGGCGGAATCGTTGAAGCGTCTGAGATGATCCCTCAGGCGAAAAAAGCCCGATCGGCCGTCATGCAATTTGTAGCAACGCACGCCCTCGAAGATGCCCAGTCCATAATGCAATGTGTGAGTGAGGATATGCACATTGGCGTCGTCCCAGTTTACAAATTTGCCATCCATCCAAATTTTTTCAACTTTTTGAACCATATATGAACCCCTTGTTGGTAGAACTGCTATCATGGCGGGATTACTAATTATTAAGAACAAATCAAGCGAAATATTGTGGAGCAGGTAATGCGCCATGGTTCAATGACGCATTTCAAGATGTGATTTATCGCGATTGCATCTTTTGGTTAAAATTGATAGCGAACCCCTCCTTTTATGAAAATACCGGTCCTCATCGTTGCCAATCTGGTCCTGTTTTATTTTGTCTATCAGTTTTTGCGCAAAAGAAACTCATTGAGCTTTTACGAGGGCGGCAAGTGGTGGCTGACCTGGGTCGCGATCGCTGTGATCACGCTCATGGACGAACTGACGAGTATCTTTTACGCCCCGGCCGAGGCGTTCCGGCACATTGGCATCTCTGCCATTTTTTTTATTGCCCTGACTTCGGTAATCATGCGGGTATTATCAAACCGCATGGTGGAAATTGCCCACGTGCTGGAAACCAACAAACTCAAGGGTGGGGGGGTGTACAATTTTGCGTATCTGGTTATGGGGCCATCATTGTCGTTCATTGCTGTGGCCTCTATTTATGTCGCCTACGTGTTGACGGCGGCCATGTCGACAGTGAGCGCAGTTGAAAATGGGATGACTTTTTTCAACATGTCGACGCCTACTAAATTTGCCTTGGAATTTGTAGCTGTGTGGCTCATTGCGGGTTTGAACATCATTGGAATCAAGGACAACGCCAAGGTGACCTTTGGTATTTTTGTCTTTACGGCCTTCGTGTTCGTCAATTTCATTGTGTCTGGTTTTTTCAACATGTCCGCAGTTCACTATGACGTTGTCATTGACAGTTCCAGAGAGGCCGTGCGTGCCTCTGGACGAGGTTTTTTTACTTCCGCGGCGCTTATCGTGGCCAGCGTATCCAATTGTATTCTGGCCTATTCCGGTATTGAATCTGTTTTGCAAACGGCGCGTCTGGTCAAGGATTGGCAACAGATCAGAAAGGCCTACCTCTTTTTGGCCCTGACCGTGGGGATTGTGACTCCCGTGATCACGGCCTTGGTATTATCCCACACCGAGTTCGATCCTTTGCAACATGTCACAGACCTGATCCCCAGGTATGCCGCCATGTTGAACGGCGAATGGTTCGGGATGCTCATGAGTTTGGTGGCCAGCATGACCTTGATCATGGCCATCAACACAGCGTTTGTGGCCTCCAGCGAATTGATTGAGCGTGTGGCAAAGCGTTATAACATCCGCTGGATCGTCAAGACGAATCGCTGGGACTCGCTGTACATCATTCACATTTTCAACGCGCTTTGTTTCAGTTCCATCATTTTCCTCACTGACGGCAAACAGCTGATTCTGGCCGAAATGTACGCCTTGAGTCTGGTGGCGAGTTTTGTGATCAACATGGGTTCGCTCATTGTGTACCGCTATCAAAAGGGCAAGACTGAGGCCAGGGAGTTCATCACCTCGCGTACCATCACGGTCTGCCTCTTCCTGCTGCTACTGGGGTGTTTCATTTATCTGATCATCAACAAACCCTACGGGACCATGTTGTGGCTGATCGCCACCATCATGGCTGTCGTGGTGGGGCTCATCTACGCGCAAAAACACTCCCCCGAGATTGTGCAGGCAGGCAAGGGCGATTCGTCCATGGACATCATCATGTATGTGGCGGGCAGTGAAGAAAAAAATGTGAATATTTATTTTAAACGACCCTTCGATCTGGCCAGTAACAAATTGTATGACCTCTCCCTGTATGTGACGTTTTATTCACCACGCAAGGACATCCCGCCCAAGTTGGCCCCCAATCATTTTCGTCTGCCTGCCAAGAGGATCAACCTTCTGCACTGCATACGCGCTTTGCTAGACCTGATTAACTTTGAATTGCCCGAGCACAACGTGACAGTGCATTTGGGCTGGCCCATGTCGAGTTGGATTGAACGCATGTCCGTGGGGGTGATGATTTATCAGGTGATGAAACTGCCCAAACGATATCCCAAATTCAATTTCAAGATCGAACAATTTGCGGCGAAGAAATGAGAAACACAAAAAGCCAACAGGCAACAGCCCACGGTCAGGATTGGTGACCATTGGTTTGTGCCTATTGGCTGTCAGCTGTCAGCTGTAAGCTGTAAGCCTTTGGAATCAAGCATGATCCGTCGGGATCGAACTATGCGATTCCAACCACTTGTTAAGGTCCTGACGGCGCACGCGCCACTGTGACCCTATCTTGAAGGCCGGGATCTTCTTGTCCCGAATCATGCGATAAAACGTCATCTCATGAATCCCAAATTCTGCCGCCATGTCGGCAACAGACAGGTACTCTTTTTGGTTTGCTAGATTTTCTCGAATTTTAGTCATAATGTACCCCTGTGTTAAGCGTTTTATACTCATGTACAATGCATAGGGCGTGCCATTTGCCAAAAAAAAATAACACCTTGAAATTATTGAGAATAGACCTTTTTATTGGTTGAGGTAGGGTGAAAAAACTGTCAAAGGATGACCAAAATTGCCTAGTATATTAGGCAACAATGACTCATTTTGATAATGCCGTCCCCGATAATCATCCATCTGCTGTGTTGTCCATAAAATCGCAATCCTCACGTATTTCCATATACGCTCCGGTTGCAATTTTATGGACGCCTTGCATTTGAATGATTATCGGGGACGGCAACAAAAGGCGTTAGGTACAAGGCGTAGGGCGCAAGGAGTTATTATTTTGCAATGCGAACCAGTTTTTTGAGTTCGATGACGGCGGCGTAGGGGTTGATTTTGTTGCTGGTGAGTTGTTCACGAATTTTTGTGAATTTTTTGTTGGTTAAAATACTTTGCGCCAGCAACTCGGCGACCTCTGAGTTGAGGACCTCAAGACATTCGCCCAAGAGCAGTTGCTTTGTTCTGGATTCTTTGTCCTGCACGCCCGATAGAAAACGACCATGCTCATCGATGCGTCGCATCACGTCGTCGACACCATCGCCTTTGAGGGCCACGGTTTTGACCACAGGGACGTTCCAATGTGTAGAATACATCTCGGACAGTGAGTTGAGTTCGGCGCAGATATGATCAGCGCCATCGCGGTCGGATTTGTTGACCACAAAAATATCGGCAATCTCCATGAGCCCGGCCTTCATGGTCTGGATCGTATCTCCGGATTCCGGTACCAGCACAACCACAGTGGTTTGGGCTACCGACATGATGTCGAGCTCGGTTTGCCCCACGCCGACAGTTTCGATCAAAATGACATCAGTTCCAAAGGTGTCAAGCAGGGTGGCTATGTCGCGCGTGGCCCGCGACAGACCCCCGTGGGCACCGCGAGACCCCAGAGACCGGATGAAAACACCCGCATCGGTGTTGTGATCCTGCATACGGATGCGATCACCCAAAATCGCGCCCCCGGAGAAGGGACTCGAAGGGTCGATTGCCAGAACGCCCACCGATTTATTTTGTTTTCTGAACTCGCTGATGAGTCGGTTCACCAAGGTGGACTTGCCGGAACCCGGAGGGCCCGTGATGCCGATTTTCACAGCCCTGCCGGAACGGTCGCGGACGATACTGAGCACCTCCAGGACATCCTCGTGCCGATTGTCGATGAGCGTGATGAGCTTTGCCAAGGCACGCCGATCACCATTTGCAAACTGATCGAGGAGTTTTTTGGATGAAGAGTGCATGCAGACACACAGACAAAACAATATGGTGCAAGGACACAGGTAGGGGACGGTCGCGACCGTCCCCTACCTGTGTCCTTGCACCATATTGTTTTG
>CAZGMS010000093.1:0-5382 GCA_964526915.1 uncultured Nitrospirales bacterium | reverse complement strand
GAATTTCTTTATGACAGTTTTATTGGGCATGCTCATTTGTGTGATGTTTGCCCGTTGTGATTCAAATTCCTCCTCAGGCGATCCTGCGGATTGCGTTGGAGATGAATGCGAAGAGGAATGTGTGGGAGCGGAGTGCGACGTGAACCCCATTGAGGATGCCGATGGGGACACGATTGCCGATGGCGAAGACAATTGCCCCGATGTGTTTAACACACAACAGACCAACAGCGACACTGACGCGTTGGGAGATTCTTGCGATTTGTGCCCCACGGATGTGGACGAAACGAACGCGGATACGGACGCAGATGGGACAGGCGATGCGTGTGATACTGATGCCACAGGTGGGGAAGGTGAAGGTGAAGGTGAAGGTGATGCTGATGCTGATGCTGATGCCGAAGGTGATGCTGATGCTGATGCCGATGGTGATGCCGCTGCCGCTGCCGCTGCCGATGGTGATGGTGATGGGATTGCCGATACGACGGATAATTGCACGAGCGTTTCCAATGTGGATCAAAAGGATACGGATGCCGATAGGATGGGTGATGCGTGTGATCCTGATGATGACAACGATGGCATTTTAGATGACGGTAATTATACTGTCATTATTGGTGATAGTTATTGTGAACCAGATGACACTGGTAATTGTGATGACAACTGCATAACCGTTAGCAATGTTGATCAAGCCGATTTTGATGAGGATCATATTGGTGATGCTTGTGACTTAGATTCCGATAACGATGGGTTGTGTGATCATGACACGCTATGCACGGATATTGATAATTCGGAGCGACTTGTTGATCTTTGGTATTTCGTAAGTCAGGATGCTACTAAATCACCTCCTTCAGTTGAGGGCGGATATTCATATCGATTTATTGAGGGAAAGGGTGCTGGTGCTATTATTGTTGTGCAAGGGTTAACAGACCGCACGTTGGCAGAAGGTACTGTAGGTCGTTGTCCGGGTTCGGGTACAACGGCTAAAGTGGGTATTTGCATTCTAGATTTCTCTATAAAATAATACAACTGATGAATAGACTCAATCCTTTCAAAAAATGTTGAGCTATTTTGTCTAATCATCTAAGCCTATCCCATGCCCGTCTTTTTGTATTCAGGCCCCGCGAGTGAGCAAAAGCGCGACCGACTTTTTTCCCTGGTGAACCAGCACCTCACCGGTCAGGTGCCGGGCATCGTCGTGGTTCCAGACCAGAGCTATGTCAATTCCCACAAAACCCGGATTCTGTTGAGACAGAAAGAACGCGCGCTCATTGGCCAGACGGTCATGACCTGGGACGATCTCCTGCTGGGTTGGATCAAACATAACCTGCCCCGCGTCCATTTGGCCGATCAGACCTTTTGCCATTACCTCCTTTTTTTACTCATCGAAAAGAATTACCCCGAACTCATTCGTGATCGTCATAGCGCTCACGCGACGGTTTTGGAATTGTACCGGTTCTTCCAGGGACTCAAGTCCTGTGGGGTCGGCCCAGAAGAGGTCAGCCAGTCGTTAAAGAATCGCCTCGAACAAAAAGAGCTTTGGGCCCTCTTTACGGATTATCAGGCCCAGTTGCGCAAGCATCATTATCTGGATCAGGGCGACCTGTATCTGGAAAACATCAAACGGCTCAAGGAAAATCAACTCGAACTACCGTATGAGCGTTGTCATCTGTACATCTCCCAGACCTATCCCCTCAAACCAGGACAGCGCGAGATCATCCGCTGGGCAGGGCAGAACTTTACCAACCTCATCTTTCATGTGTTTTACGATGAAGACCACACGCAGGATTTTTACCTCTTCGACAAGGCCTTTGAGGATTTGGGATCGCTTGCCACCGAAACGGTTGCTGTGCCTGCCCCCAAACCACCCAAGCAACCTGTCATCTGGTTCAAGAATCCCCACCACGAAATTCAATTTGCCCTCGATTTGATCCAGAGCGAACTCAGTCGTGGTGTCGCTTTGGAAAAAATCCTGCTGGTCATTTCCGATCGACAATACATAGCCCCCCTCTTGAACAGGATGGCCGCCCGCAAATTGCCGGTGTCAGTGCAGATCCCTCAGGGTGTGACCGAGTCCGTGCCTGTGACCGCCTTGATGGGGCATGATCTGGATCTGTGGGTGGATGAGTTTCGCAAAACCGACAATCTCTATGCTTTGAGCAAACTCAAGGCACAGGCTGGTCTGGACGCACAACAGGCAACGATAGAGTTCATCCGGTCTCGATTGTTCGAACTTGACCAAGCGGTTGCCGAAGACAAGAAACACGGATTTCTGGAGCAACTCCTCAAACACACAACGGTCCCAGCCAACAGTTTCCCCGGCCAGATTGTCTTGACCACGCCTGAGAAGGCCTTGGCCCATAGCAACCGGCAGGCCGTGTTTCTGGGTTGTCACCTTGAGGCCTTTTTTGAGCGACGTGAATCGACATTGTTTTCCCACAAGCTTTTGTATGATGCCGATATGGCCGAACTGCTCGAATCCCCCCAGTACCGGCTCAAATTGCGACTCGAAAAAATGAAACAATGGTTGCGGCTCTCCCCCGATACCCTGCTCATGGCACCCGAATTTGATTTTGCCGATAAACCGGCCACCAGGCTTGATCTGGGTGCGTCATGCGAGTTGGAATACGTCTCGGCCCCAGCGCCATGCGCGCCCGAAAAACAAACGCTGGCGTCGGATTATTACCAATCGAAGAAAAAAAACTTTTCGCTCACTGAACTCGAAAAGTATGCCGAATGTCCCTATTGCTATTATGCGGCCTGTCATCTCAAACTTGATCGTCCCCCCGTGGATGAACTGGAACCGTCTGCCGATGTGAAGGGCAGTTTCGTGCACCAGGTCCTCTTCAGGCTCATCGCGGAGAATGAGACTTTGTATTGGGAAGGGCTGGAATATGCCTCGTATCGGGAAAAACTGGTCAAAAAGTTGGGGCACGTGATTCAGGAAGAAATTGACAAATCCGAAGAATTCAAAAAGTATCACCAGAAGATGATCGAGTTTTACGCGTACCGCGTGTACAAGACGATCTCGACCTTGTTGCAGTTGGAATCTGAGAATTACAAAACTGCCAAAAAGAAAACAGTCCCCCGTCACTATGAATGGAGCTTCGGGTCTGACTCCCGAAAACCACTTGTGCTCGACACCAAAGCGGGTGTGGTGCAGATCCGTGGACGCGTTGATCGTGTCGATGTGTGTCAGGCGAGCAGGCAGTTTTCGGTTGTGGATTACAAAACGGGGCAGGCCCCCAGTTTGACGGCCATCAAGGCTGTCAAGAGTTTGCAACTGCCCGCCTACTTGATCGCTGTGCAACAATTATTGTATCCCGACCAGGCCCCCGCAGGGGCTTATTATTATCTGCTCAAGACAAACGAGATCAAGGGTTTCAGCATGAGGGAGACCGTCGATGCCGGGCTGATGCACAAACGGTCACAGCTTGGCTTGGTGGAGTGGCAGGACCTTCAGGATCGATTTGTTTTGCGTCTGGGGGAAATCGTGGAAGGTGTTCGCGCGGGGCATTTCGATCCCAACCCCGCGTCGGCCCAGTTGTGTCGGTTTTGTGACTACAAATACCTTTGTGGCTACCGCGCGACAGAATGTGAACCAGAGGATGACGAATGAAATTTGTGACCATGACAGATGAACAGCAGGCCGCTGTTTCGACACCCGGGAGCCTCGCCGTCATTGCCTCGGCTGGTACCGGCAAAACCACGGTCCTGACGCAGAGGTTTCTGTATTGTCATCTCAAAAGAGACGCTCCCCTGCATCAATTACTGGCCTTCACCTTTACCGAAAAGGCGTCTCGCGAGATGATGACGCGCATTCTGGAAAGCCAGGAGATCCCCTACACGCAGGCGCCTCTGCTCAACATTTCGACGATCCATTCCTTTTGTCAGCGCCTGCTCAAACAACATGGCAGTTGCCTGGGCTTGTCGCCTGATTTCGAAGTGTACGACGAGGACTCCCATAACGTATGGCAAGAGATGATGACCTCACAATATGTGTCCAACGCGCTCGAAAAAGGGAATGAGTGCGTGGTGAATTTCATTCGTTGTTACGGATACACCAATCTTAAAACCACCATACGCCAGTTGTTGAGAAAAGATTTGGGTAGCCTTAAGCCTGAGGAACTTGTTTGTATTTCTGAGGAAGGGCTGGGGGACGAACACACGAACTCATCACCGCAAAGCGGGATCCCGTCGGCGGGACGAAATCACGAACTCATGACAGGATTTATCAAGGCCCTGGCGTGTTTTCAGCAGGAGTTATTGGCACACAAAATCAGTCATCAGATTGTCTCCTACGATGATTTGGAGATTTTGACGGGCAGACTTTTTGATGAACAAAGGCATATATTGCAAAAAGTGCAGGGACAGTACAGACACATTCTTGTGGACGAATATCAGGATATCTCACCGAGACAGTTCGCCCTCATCAGCAAGTTATTCAACCCAGAGCGCAATGAACTTTTCATTGTGGGTGATCCAAAGCAGTCCATTTATGGTTTTCGCGGGGCTGAGGTGGGTCTTTTTTACGATACTGTGAAGCTCATCGAAGACCAAGGTGGCCAGGTTATTTATCTCACAACGACCTTTCGGACCCCCAATCAACTGCAACGCTATTTTAACAGGGTCTTTCCCCTGGTCCTCTCCGGGAAGGATTTTCAGCCGGCCAGAACCACCAAGATCGATGAAGAGGCCTTTCTATACGCGGCGCCTGTGCCAGCCGACATCAAGGTGACAGCCGCGCGGCATGAACATTACGCCAACAAAATTGCTGGCATCGCACATGACCGGATCAAGGCCGGAACGAGACCGGAGGAGATTGCTGTGTTGTTTTACACGGCACTCCCCATTCCCATTTATCAAACCGCGTTGCACGAGCGAGGTATCAAAACCGTGACGCGCACGAGTACTGCCGTCTTCGAGGTGCCTGTCGTGCTCGTGGCCTGGCAGATCATGAAATACCTGTGCGGCGACCGCGACCGTCTGACGCAGGTGGGATTGCTTCGAAACGAAATTTTTTCTTTTTCCGAAAGCTTCATCGACCATATCGTCAAATCACAGGGGACTGATTGTTTTTGCGGTCAAACTGTGGATCTGTTTTCTCAAACACATGATCTGGCGCAATGGCATCGTCTGATTACCTGGCTGGCGAAGTGGCAGGACCTGTCGCGGGTCCTGTTTGTGTCGGAATTATTCCAGACCATCGTTTCTGATTTGCGTGAAAATTTGTCGGTGTACGAATCCTATTTTGTTCAAAACGTGGCCAGCCTGCTTGCCTCCTGGCAAAAAGAGGGGATGTTTTATTTGACCCAAGTGGCCAAACCGTTGAGGACGGTCTTGACCAAAAACGCCCTGGCCTTGTCCGTCCCTGCCCACCCCGACGGGGCG
>CAZGMS010000092.1:0-10360 GCA_964526915.1 uncultured Nitrospirales bacterium | reverse complement strand
GTGAAAGAGTTCTTCCATCAATGCGCATGACCTCTTCTAGCGTAAAATAATAAATGAGGCAATGTATTTGTTAGATAAACCAAGGACTGGTTAGTAACTACGATTTGAAGGATTTATTGGCTTGTTCAGAAGAGCCAGCATAGGGTTATTATGACTTATAAGAAGAAATTAATTGAGGTCGCACTGCCGTTGGAGGCTATAAATGTGGCTTCGGCGAGGGAGAAGTCTATCAGGCATGGGCATCCTTCAACGCTCCATTCGTGGTGGGCAAGGCGACCACTAGCAGCCTGCCGTGCAGTTCTTTTTGCCTCGATAGTTGATGACCCTTCAAGTCATCAAGATAAATTTCCAACCGAAAAATTACAGGATAAGGAAAGACAGCGACTTTTTAGGATTATTGAAGAGCTTGTTACCTGGGAAAACACCAACAACGAAACGGTTTTGAAAAAGGCACGTGACGAAATTATAAAAGCGACTGGTGGCAATCCTCCACCTGTGCTTGACCCTTTTTGTGGTGGTGGCTCAATTCCACTTGAGGCGCAGCGTCTCGGTCTTGAGGCACACGGAAGCGACCTAAACCCTGTTGCAGTAATGATAACAAAGGCGATGATTGAAATTCCGCCGAAGTTTGCTGGAAAACAACCCGTTGGACCAATTTGTAAGGGAGACCATATTGACAATGCGAGCAGGGATTGGAGCGGTATAAGTGGTCTTGCAGAAGATGTTCATCGATATGGCGAATGGATGAAGGAAGAAGCTATAAAAAAGATTGGGCATCTGTATCCAAAAGCAAAACTTACCAAAGGACATGATAGCAAAGAGGTCGGTGTCATTGCCTGGCTTTGGACGAGAACGGTGAAATGTCCCAATCCAGCCTGTGGCGCGCAGATGCCGCTTGCTCGGTCATTTGCAATATCCACAAAGAAGGGAAAGAAGGCGTATGTTGTTCCGTTAGTCGATAGCAAAACAAAGAAAGTATCATTCGATGTAAAGACCGGAGAAGGAAAAGTTCCCGAAGGAACTGTTAACAGAAATGGTGCTAGATGTATTGTCTGCCATTCACCTGTTCCGTTTGACCATGTCCGTTCGGAGGGCAAGGCAGGGAGAATGAAAGCTAGGTTGATGGCGATTGTGGCAGAAGGAAGTGGAGGCAAAGTATATTTAGCGCCTACAGAAGAACACGAGAGGATAGTAGAAAAAGCAACCCCATTGAATGTTCCAGATAGCAACTTACCGGAACAGGCTTTAGGTTTCAGGGTGCAGTTGTATGGAATGACAAGACATAGAGACCTTTTTACTCCGCGCCAGTTGGTTGCGCTTACAACCTTTAGTGATTTGGTAAATGTGGCACGTGAAAAAGTTTTAGCTGACGCAAAAGTTGCTGGGATGAAAGATGATGGTAAGGGTATAAATGATGGCGGATTAGCAGCAACAGCCTATGCAGATGCTGTGGCTACATACTTGGCTTTTGCGGTAGATAGAGGAGCGAACTATTGGTCAAGCCTAACTCCTTGGGGTGGAGACTTTATTGTTCAAACTTTTGGGCGGCAGGCATTACCCATGGTTTGGGATTATGCCGAAGGAAACCCTCTATCAGATACAACGGGTAATTGGTCGGGAGCTATTGATTGGATTACTCGGTGTCTTAATAGAGCCATCCCAGCTATCGGAAATGGAATTGTAAAACAACTCGATGCCACATCCGCGATTAATGGTGTAACGAGACCTTTAATTTCAACTGACCCACCCTATTATGATAATATCGGGTATGCTGACTTGTCAGATTTTTTCTATGTGTGGTTAAGGAAAAGTATAAATAAAATCTACCCAAACATTTTTAGCACCGTGCTTGTTCCAAAGGCGCAAGAGCTTATTGCCACGCCATTCCGCTTTGGTGGTGACAAAAATAAAGCGGCCATATTTTTTGAAGAAGGCTTAGGCAATGCTTTTATGAGAATGAGGGAAGCGAGTCATTCAGACTATCCTCTAACAGTTTTTTATGCTTTCAAACAATCAGAAGAAGAAATGGATGATAGCGGCGATGGCAACACCGTGGTGGCCTCAACTGGCTGGGAAACAATGTTAGAGGGACTCATTAAAGCAGGGTTTGCAATAACCGGAACGTGGCCGATGAGAACAGAAAGAGACCAAGGCTTAAAAACTGGGGATAATGTATTGGCTTCTTCTATCGTGCTTGTTTGTCGTCCGAAACAAGACAATTCCAAAATAATCTCCCGTAAAGACTTTATTTCTGAACTCAAGAAAGAATTGCCATCGGCGCTTAAAAATCTCCAACATGGAAACATTGCACCTGTTGATTTGGCACAGGCCTCCATTGGTCCTGGAATGGCAATCTTTTCAAAATATGCAAAGGTTATTGAGGCGGATGGTGGTGCAATGCGTGTAAGAACTGCTTTAGCACTTATTAACCAAACTCTTGATGAAGTCTTGTCCGAACAAGAAGGCGACTTGGAGCCAGACACCCGCTGGGCCATTGATTGGTTCAAACAGAACGGTATGGAAGAAGGTTCTTATGGTGATGCCGAAAATTTAGCACGGGCAAAGAATGTTGCTGTTCAAGGCTTGGTTGAAGCAGGTATTCTATTTGCAAAAGGCGGGAAAGCTCGTCTTCTTAAACGAGACGAGCTTGACCCAGATTGGGACACATCTACAGACAAGCGACTTACGGTTTGGGAAGTAGTCCAGCATTTAATCAGAAAATTAGATAAAGAAGGCATTGATGGCACAGCAACCTTATTTGGAAAAATCAGCGCAGGATATGCCGAGTCTGCACGTGCGCTTGCATATCAATTATACAGCATTTGCGAGCGCAAAAAATGGACTCAAGACGCGCTAGGTTTCAATAGTTTAATCATTGCTTGGCCTGATTTGATGAAACGTTCGAGAGAGGTAATAAGGGAAGAAAAGCAGGCCGAAATGGGACCCTTATTTAATCAGGGGAGATAATAAATGGCTCTTACAAACTATGAACGAGTTGGCAAGGCGTTGGAACTCTTAAAGAGTGGACTTTCACCATTTGTAGAAAATGAGATGAAGGCCGTTCATGGTGAGAGTTGGAAGGATGTTGCCAGACAAGGGCTGGAGGTAAAAAAACTTCACTGGGATGTGCAGGCGATATTGTCAGTTATGTGGAATAATTGGAACTCGGTCTTTAACAAAACCTTGGGCCACACAGAAAGAAGCATTGTCAGCGAGCTTCGTGATGTAAGAAACAGATGGGCTCATCAGGAACCATTCAGCACGGATGACGCATATCGTGCAATTGACAGTATCCATCGTCTGCTTACGGCAGTCGCGGCCCCAGACGAGGCAATATCAGCAGAACATCAGAAACAAGAACTTCTGCGCATACGCTACGAAGAGCAGGCGCGAAAAGAGGTAAAGAAAGTTGCGGCAACAGCCATCGAAACCGGAGCTTCAGCAGGTTTTAAGCCTTGGCGCGAGATTGCCACTCCGCATGAAGATGTCGCAAGGGGCAAATATCAACAGGCAGAGTTTGCGGCGGATTTGAGCCAAGTCTATCGTGGAGAGGGTTCGCCTGAATACAAAGACCCAGCAGAGTTTTATAGAAGGACATTCTTAACGGAAGGACTTCATAATCTCTTGGCAGACGCTTTGGCGAGGCTATCAGGCAATGGCGGAAATCCTGTCATCAATCTTCAGACAAACTTTGGCGGTGGCAAGACGCACTCAATGCTTGCCCTTTACCATTTATTTTCAGGTGTAAAATCAAATGAGCTGTTAGAAGTTGACAAGATAATGAAGTCCGTTGAAGTGACTACTCTTCCAAAGGTGAAACGGGCAGTCCTTGTTGGAACAGCTTTATCCCCTGCCCAAACTCGCAAAAAAGATGACGGCACTGTCGTTCACACACTCTGGGGTGAGCTTGCATGGCAACTGCTTGGCAAAGATGGTTATAAGCTGGTTGCAGATGCAGATAAACACGGTATTAGCCCTGGCTCTGACATTTTAAGAGACATCTTTAATAAGGTTGCTCCTTGTCTGATTTTGATTGATGAGTGGGTGGCCTATATCCGTCTTCTTTATGGCAAGAGCGATATTCCTGGCGGGACATTTGATGCTAGTTTAACCTTTGCACAGTCACTTACAGAGGCAGTCCGAGCTGTTCCAAAGGCAATGCTCGTCGCATCACTTCCATCTTCCAATATCGAAATTGGTGGTGAAGGTGGCAGAGAAGCACTTGACCGTTTAAGAAATACGTTCGGAAGGATGGAAACATCTTGGAGGCCAGCCACAGCAGAAGAAAGTTTCGAGATAGTAAGAAGACGTTTATTTGAGCCGATTAAAGATTTTAAGGCCAGAGATGCAGTCATCCGTGCATATTCTGAAATGTATAGGACACAGTCGCAGGAATTTCCTTCAAATTGCAGAGAAGGCGAATATGAACGGCGTATGCAGTCTGCATATCCGATACACCCAGAGCTTTTTGACAGGCTCTATAATGATTGGTCGTCATTGGAAACATTTCAGAGAACCCGTGGCGTTTTGCGTCTGATGGCCGCAGTCATCCATGTGTTATGGGAAAGAAATGACGCAAGTTTGCTCATAATGCCAGCGAACATTCCCATTGACGCACCGAATGTCAGAAGCGAGTTGTTGCGCTATTTGGAAGACCCTTGGGCTCCAGTGATTGAAAGTGATGTTGATGGACCGCACTCTTTGCCATTGCAGATGGACAGAGACAACCCGAACTTAGGACGCTATTCAGCTTGCAGGCGCGTGTCTCGGACAATCTATATCGGTTCTGCACCCACCTTGACTTCTGCGAACAGGGGACTTGAGGATAGGTTGATTAAGTTAGGCTGCGCACAGCCAGGTGAGACGGTTGCTACGTTTGGTGATGCATTAAGAAAATTGGCCGAACGTGCTACTCATCTTTATGTGGATGGCAAGAGATATTGGTATTCCACACAACCGACAGTGACAAGGCTTGCACAAGACAGAGCTTCACAGCAAAGCCATGACAAAGTATTTGAAGAGATTAAGCAACGGCTACGGGAAGAGCAGTCATATCGTGGGGAGTTCGCTAAGGTTCACACCTGTCCCGATAGTGATAGTGATATTCCTGATGATAAAGAAGCACGGCTCGTCATATTGAAACCTGAATTGACTTACTTCTCCAATGGCAAAGACAGCCCTGCTTTAATAGAGGCAAAGAAGATATTGGAACAAAGAGGCTCAAGTCCCAGGAGATATAGGAACAGTCTTGTGTTTATAGCTGCTGATAAAGCCCTGTTTGAAGACCTTGGACAATCAGTTCGTGATTATCTGGCATGGCGGTCAATTGAGGCGGAACGAGAGGCATTAAATCTTGATGTCTTTCAATCAAATCAAACCAAAACAAAACGTCAGCAGGCAAATGAGACAGTAGAACACCGTATTCAAGAGACATATCGCTGGTTGCTCATCCCGTCGCAGTCAGACCCGCACAAGGCTATTGAATGGAAGCAAATCAAATTGCAGAGTCAAGACCATCTCGCTGTGAAGGCTTCAAAGAAGTTGGTCAATGATGGACTTCTGCTTAACAACTTCTCTGGTTTGGGATTGCGTTTGGAGCTTGATAAAATTCCCTTGTGGCGTGGTGACCACGTTTCATTGAGACAATTGTCCGAAGACTTTGCGCAATACCTATATCTGTCGCGTTTCAGAGACGAAGGTGTCCTTATTAAAGCCATTGAAAATGGTGTTTCGCAAACTTCATGGACGCAAGACGGTTTTGCCTACGCGGATAAGTGGGATGAGTCTGCGAAACGTTATCGTGGCTTGACTCATGGAAGATTGATTAGCGTTGTGATGGATGCTGACAGTGTGCTCGTTAAGCCGGATGTCGCGTTGAAACAGATAGAAGAGACGCAACCAGATGCCGGTCATATTCCTGGCGCTGGAAGGCCAGTGACTACTCCAACATCTGGTGAATTGCCTGACGAGCCGCCTAAAGAGCCGACATTGCCAAAGAGATTTTATGGAGTCGTCAGTCTTGATGGCATAAGGGTTGGCAGAGACGCAGGCCGTATCGCAGAGGAAGTCATTCAGCACTTGAGTTCTATCCCTGGCGCAACAGTAGATATAACCATGGAAATCAATGCAAAGGTTCCGAGCGGAATTGCTGGTGACAAGGTAAGAACCATCCTCGAAAACTGCCGCACGTTAAAATTCAAAACACAGGGATTTGAGGAAGAATGATAAAATAAGATAGGTTCATATAAATGTTATGAAGAAAATTCGGTATAAAATAGAAAATAAAGGCTATGGGAAATACAATGGATTTAAGATTGATTTCCATGGCTTTGACAGTTTGCCACGCTATTTTGCACCAAGGGGGTTCAAGGCTGGTAAATATTTGCTCGAAGCCCTTGGCAGCAATTTGGGCAAATTCTCTCTGCATATTGATAAGAAAAAAAACAGTTCTGTTAAGAAAAAAGCAAACGCAACGGTTGTTACCTTAAACTTTAAGGATTGCTTGTCATTTAGAGCTGCCTTCATAGGGAACTATCGAAGAGAAGGCGTAAAGACTATTGCCAGACACTTAGCGGGATTGTTCCCAGATTATTTTGAGGATGACACAACTACTGAATATAGAAATTTTATAGCCAGTGGGAATGTCACTGATCTGGATTCTGTATCAAACGCCCTGAGGGATCGAGAATCAAGAAAATCTCTGCTGGAACAGGAACTTTACGGCTTAGGAGTCGATAACAACAAAGAAACTGCCCGTATTGATGCTGATACTGTAAAAGAAGGATTGAAGGCTGTAATCGAGGATATAGCGGCCAACAGTGACCGTTATAATGGAGCATTGAACAAGTTAATAAAAAACCCCCTCAAATTATCTAAATCTGAGGGGGTCTTTACTTTATCTGGTAGCATCAACTTAGGTGCGGCCATAAATGGTTCGCACCAGTGTGCTTTTTCGTCCCCAACGGGATTCGAACCCGTGTCTTAACCGTGAAAGGGTTATGTCCTAGGCCTCTAGACGATAGGGACAGAACTTTTTGACAATAGTCAAAAAGATAGTTTTTGGTAGTTGGCAGATCGTAGTTAGAGGACATCAACAAAAACAAACCTGCTTCCCAACTACTACCTACAAATTACCAACTACTAACTACTAAACTTTTCTGCGATGCAGAAAAGTTTGTGAGGCGCCTGGGATTTGAACCCAGGACTCCCGCCTTAAAAGGGCGGTGCTCTACCGACTGAGCTAGCGCCTCTCCTCACTCCCCCAGTGCAGTGCCTCCCGATCATCGATCCTTCGGGGGTGGCGTCTCTAACTCCTTAATATCACAACAAGTTACGACCGCCATTTAAGGACGCCCTCAATACATGAACTCAGTATTTCTAGTCAATTGATATTTATAAAAATCCCTGTCCGTATCCAAATAAAATGATTCACGTATTGATAATCATATTGCAACGAAACAGCCATACAATTTATACGTCACAGGTCATTAACAACCATTTTGAAATCAGGAGAATCCTATGGCTTTTAATTTGGAAAAATTTTTTATTGATGTGTTCGCACCGCAAAAAGACGAGGTCGTGACCGTGATGTACGACCTGCCCCACGAGAACATCACAGACAAACCCGCGTGGCTGGAACGTCGCAAAATGGCCAAGGCCTGGCACAAAATCATTACCGGATTTGCCAAACGCTACGACCTGACTGTTAATCCCCCCTTGAGTTACCTGGCCACAGGGGCAAACAACGCCAACATCCCCGAGTTTGGAATCCTCAACAACCAAAAAACAAGACTTGAAGATGTGATCGGCAAATCGACCATCGTCATTGTCATGCCCCAATATTCGGCCACGGCGCCACTGTTCATCCTGACCAAAAAATATAAAAAACTACGTGTCGGCAGCATGCCTGGCGTTGCAAAATTCATGGAGGAAACGGGCCTGTCCGCGGACTACAAAAAGATAGCCGAGACCTGTCGCCACTTAGCGCCGCATTTTTCCAAAGCCACCGGCGTTGCAGTGGAATTTTCGACCGGACATCATTGTCACTTTGACCTGTCCAATCATAATCACATTGGTTGTGATAACGGTTGCCTTTGGCCACGTTCCGATTCCGGAACGGAGGAGGCTCTTCACAACCTGCCCTCAGGCGAGGTATACACTGTACCCAACGAGGCGGTCACCAGCAAAACCCACGGTGAGTTGCCTGTTATGGTAAAGGGTGAATTGATGGTGTTTGCAGTCGAGAACAACCGCATCATCAATGTCATCGGTGATAGTCCTTTAGCCGCGCAATTCAAGATCGATTTTCGATCCGAGCCTGCCATGACCAATATTGCCGAAGTCGCCATTGGCTGTAACGACAAGGCCAAGGTCACTGGTGTCATCCTCGAAGACGAAAAAGCCGGTTTTCACTGGGCCTATGGCCGTAGTGAGCATTTGGGCGGAACCACGGGGCCGGAACAATTTTTATCCCCCAGCAGAATTTGCCATGTGGATTATGTTTACGCCGTCGGGTGCCCCATTGTGTGCAAAAAATTCGAATTCATTTTTGAAGACGGATCGCGAAAGACAGCGATTAAAGATGGGGTTCTGCTTGTTTGAATATCGAATATCGAACAAGGAATAATGAAGGATGCGTCATTGCGAGGAGCGTAGCGACGTGGCAAGCTCCATGTTTTCAATTGTTGCGTGGGGATCGCCACGTCCTTCGACTGTACTCTCTTCAAGTCCGAGCCTGAGAGCTCGTTCCCTCAGAGTCGAGGACAGGACTCGCGACGACGCTTTACTCATTTCGACAATCCTTGTTCGACATTCGATATTCGATATTCAGTTTTTCCGTTTCTGCCACCATTGACTCACACAAATGGCCGTCGCCGTTGCCACGTTGAGACTTTCCACATGACCAGTGCCACTGATGGAAACGTGTGTTTTGACTTGGCGTGACACCGCCTCAGAAATGCCCCCAACCTCATCGCCCATCACAAAAACTGTTTTGGGGGCAAGCGCGGCTTCGTTCAATTCCTTGTTTGCATGACTTGATGTGGCCACAATCAAAAAACCCATTTCCTGCAAATTCTTCAGCACAACCGACAAGTCTCTGGCAAACACCACACGCACAAATTCGGCCCCACCCTCACTCACCCGCCGGGCCGATGCCGGCAATGTGATGAAATTGGGCTCGTTCACAAGCACAAACGGCACACCAAAATGCGCCGCTGTGCGTAAAATATTGCCAAGATTGTGTGAGTTCTGCACACCATCGAGACACAATAGACAGACCGGAGACGAGGATTTTTTGAGCACTGCCAGCATGTCGGTCACCGTGACTGTCTTTGATTCCCTGACAATCATGCAGATGCCTTCGTGGTGCACGGATTGTGTCAATTTTTCGAGATCCTCGTTCTGCACGAGGTTGTAGCCCTTTTTGTGACGCACACAATGTTCGATGATGGGGGCAAACTTTTTTCGTTTTTCTGACAGGATGTAGACTTTGATGAGATCGGCTGGTCGGCTGGCAAAAATGGTCTGACAAATATTGACGCCGTAAACCTTGATTTCATCATCACGGTATCGTTGCTGACTATTTTTTTTTGAATGGTTGGGCATCAATTATTGTGGATCGCCACGTCCCTTTATGATTTTCGGGACTCGCGATGACACCAATCAGATATACAGCCGATCTTTATCCACCTCATCACGCAAAATGCGCAGTTCCTCATCGGAGGGAGGGGCATTCTGCTCGATCTTGTCGGCAATCAAAAGTTCAAAACCCGTATTCTTGATCACATCTTCAACAGTCACCCCAGGGTTGATCGCCATCAACCGCATGCGTTTGGAGACAGGCTCAAAATCCATGATGGCCAGATTGGTCACCACACGATAAGGTCCAGTCCCTCTTGGAAGCCCAGCCTTTTCGCGACTCCCGGGCCCGGTCAAATAACCCGGTGTAGTCAAAAAGTCGATCTTGGGCAGGAATCTTTTGACATCGTGTTGCATGAGCAAAATGGTGCGCCAGCAATGACTCCCCACATCGTTGGCCCCACCGGAGCCCGGCAAACGCACCTTGGGTTTGGCGTGATCGCCAATCACAGTGGAATTCAGATTACCATACATGTCAATCTGCGCGCCACCCAGAAAACCGTATTCAATATGGCCTCGCTGAGCCGTTTCCATGATGTCGCAAATCCCGGTGGCATGCAGTGCACGATTGGTCGTCCACATGTCACCCACATTGAGCGGCAGGGTATCGAGTATGGCCCCTGTGCCACCAAATTCAAACACCGGGATCAAGTGCGGGGCATGTATTTTTTGCGCCAGTGACGCCGACAACATGGGGATGCCCGTGCCAATGAAGGCTGTT
>CAZGMS010000091.1:0-6394 GCA_964526915.1 uncultured Nitrospirales bacterium | reverse complement strand
GGGGGTGATAGTCCGGAATCATGTCGTTCACCAGCGCGATGAAAGGGGCAAACTCGGATAGCCCGTCATACACGTTCAAATCTACATCCCACGGAAATCCGCAGGGAGGTGTTGATGTGCTGATGAGCAATCCCGGTCTGTAGCGTTCTGCCTCCCTCACAAAGGACCTCGCCAAGCTTTGCGCCGCCGCCCCAGGAGAAGTGAACTCTCCCAGATTATTGACCTCAATCAAACCCGCAACATGTTCTTTCTGAAACAACTGCTTGAGGCCCAGGAGTCCCCGCTCCGCCACCACATCAGTCACCCAGAATTCCCACTCAAAACCAACTTTCAGAAAACCGTACAAGGCATTCTGTGCCGTCAGTTGACTGAGTCCCACACCTTTGGTTTGCAAGGCCCGCAGGCACTGCGTCAGTTTTTCCTGACGATCGTTTCGTGTGCTGGAGAGGGTGGAATATTCAAGATGCTCCATGTGAGCAGGGTGTCCATAATGTATCGTGGTGATGCGCCCCTGATCATCCATCTCGTATTCCGAGGGGATATTTTCCGTTCCCAGAACAGCCACCACATGGGCCGGGTCACAGGTGCTCACCAGCACGGCGGCGCCCCGCTCCAACAGCCCGCATCCCCGCAAGCGATAGTCCTCGCCAGGATAATAGGTTTCAAACGCCCCCGTCACATCATCCGGGAGAAGGCGGGCCCCCTGCCATAAATACCGACCTCGGGATGTCGCTGTAAAACGCAGTTTGTCTTCCTCACATCCACAGGAACAGGCCGTTTGTTCACGGGCATTCATGATCTCGCTGGGCAGGGTCGGCTTGAGGGTAGGGGTAAGACTGAAATCCTCGGGCAACTCGATGTTCAAAAGCCGCGAGAGGCGTTGGATGTCAAGTCCTGTGCCCGTGCTCATGAGCAATTTGAGCCACTGCCATCTCTTCACATCATCTGTAGTGCTCTCCGTCCGCGGGGAGGTGCACGTGGAAGAGACGGCCTCCTCCTTCGGAACTTCGTGTGAAAAATTTGCGCCCCTGACAATGGCTCTGTCAACTCTTTGCGCCAACAAGTCCGAATTTCGAATCGAAACTCTCTGCGGCAAAAGCGCGCTCGGATCACAAGGGTTGCCCATGCGGGCAGAATTGTATGACTGATAACGGGGATAAAAGACAGGTCTCAGCATCATGGCGATGCCCTCATTCAGACTCCCCCCAAAAAACTGTATTTCCATAAAAAGCAGATCGGTTTTTGTTCCCTTCGTCAAGGGCAAACCCTTAAGGGTGACAAACCATGAATCTAGCGACAAAGCACAACCCGTCAAAATCATTGCGTAATAAACACTGTCATTGCGCGGCGCGTCGATATTGTAAGCATTATGACAGGTCTGGCCGCTAACGGCCTACTGCTGACAGCCAACGGCCAGACTTCGATTGCCATTTTTTTTCATTTCTCGTCCCTCGTCCCTCGTCCTTTCGCCTGCACTGAGCGATTTATCCCGAGTACTGTCGAGGGAAGTCGAAGTGTCCCCTCGTTCCCTTTGACCCCAGCGCCCCAATCCCCTATACGCCGCCCATGTTGAAACTCTTAAGAAGAAAATGGTTTTGGATTTCCGGACTCTTTGTTTTTTTTATTTTGGTGCTGTACCTGTTTCATTTGAATCACGTAATTGTCTCACGTTTCGAGGCCCGTCGATGGAATCTGCCCAGCCGAGTTTTTTCTGATGCCTACGATATTTATGATGGCAAAACATCGTCAGTTGCCGAGATACAAGACAGACTTGCCCATTTAGGTTACCGGCCAACGCCAACCACCCCTCACTATGCTGGTGAGTTCACCTTGTCGGGAAATGGTTTCGAAATTTTTCTTCACGATTTCCAATACCCACACGAAAATTTTAAAGGGCATACCGTGCGTTTCGAAATCAATAACAACAGCATTCAAAACCTTCAAAATGTAGAAGGGAAAAACCCATCGAAAGTCGTTCGACTGGAACCAGAACTCATCGCCTCCATTTTTGACGATAAAATGGAAGACCGCACCTTTGTTTCCCTGCAGGAAATCCCCCGGGTACTCACACAAGCCGTGCTCCTCATAGAGGACGAGCGATTCTATTCACATCATGGGATCGATCCCCTTGGCATCCTGCGCGCCATTTTTGCCAACATCGCCAGTGGGCGCGTGGTGCAGGGCGGCTCCACGCTCACACAGCAGATGGTGAAGAACTTTTTTCTCACCCAGGAAAAAACGCTTACCCGCAAATTCAATGAAGCGCTCATGTCGCTCATCATCGATCTGAGGTATTCCAAAGACGAAATCCTCGAGGTGTACCTCAACGAAATTTATTTTGGCCAAAGAGGTTCCGCCAGCGTCACAGGCGTGCAGGAGGCCTCACGTTTGTACTTCTCCAAAAACGTCTCTCAGCTCACTGCAGACGAAGCGGCCAGCCTGGCCGCTCTCATCAAGGCTCCGGGGCTTTACTCACCATTCGCCAATGTCCAAAAGCACCAGGACCGACGCGACCTGATCCTCAAGCGTCTTTTAGAAAACAACAGCATCAATAAAACAGATTATCACCAGGCCATCGGCAGGGCCTTGCCTCAAAAACAGGCTTTGCAGGACCTGACCACGGCGCCCTACTTCATCGACTTCGTCAAACAACAGCTCAGAGACAACTTTCCTGTCACGACCCTCAACTCCGAGGGGCTGAGGATCTTCACCACGCTCGACATGCATCTGCAACGCCTTGCGGAAAACGCTGTCCAAAAACAGATCGTCAGTCTGGAACAACAACGCGAACTACTGAAAAAAAACATGGCCGCGGGCAAGCATCTGGAGGGCGCGCTCATTTCGATTGACCCCAAAACCGGTTTCATCCTTTCCTACGTGGGGGGGAGCAACTATGCGCAAAACCAGTTCGATATTTTGAGTCTGGCCAAGAGACAGCCCGGCTCCACGTTCAAACCCTTTGCGTATTTGACAGCCCTCAGCCAAACCAATCCGTCCTTCACCGCCGCAACCCTCATCAACGATATTCCCCTTGGCATAAACACTGGCTCCGGAACCTGGAAACCTGTGAACTACGACAATAAATTTCACGGCCCTGTCACCCTCAGAGAGGCGCTGGAAAAGAGCTACAACGTCGCCACCGTTTCGCTGGGACAAGAAGTGGGTTTTGAAAACGTGGTCAACACGGCCAAACGCGCTGGGATCACGAGTGAGCTCAAACCCTATCCATCACTGGTTTTGGGTTCATTTGAAGTCACACCGCTCGAAATGATTCAGGCCTACACCATTTTTCCCAACAACGGCACACGCACCAAGCCCTTTGCCATCCGACGCGTGGTCACACCCGACGGGGATGTGCTGGAAAAAAAATCTTTCGAGATGGAAGATGTGTTTTCACCCGACGTTATTTACATCATGAACAAGTTATTACAAGGTGTCCTGGACCGGGGCACAGCCGCCTCGGCACGCGCACAGGGGTTTGACAAACTGGCCGCGGGCAAAACCGGCACCACGTCTGACTACCGTGATTCGTGGTTTGTGGGCTACACGCCAGCATTGCTCACCCTCACGTGGGTGGGCTACAAGGGTAACGAAACAACCGGCCTCTCGGGGGCCAGCGGGGCCCTGCCCATTTGGACAAATTTCATGAAAAGGGCCACCGCCAACAGGTTTTACACCGATTTTGAACCCACATCCAAAATCATCATTCTGCCCATCGATAGAAAATCAAGGCTCCTCCACCAGTCCTCTTGCGGCAACGATAAGTATGATGAGTATTTTATTGAAGGGACGGAACCGTCGGAGTTTTGTAAATAATTTTTTTGTCAACAGTCGACGGTTTATGGCCAAACAATATCTGGCCGTTAGCTGTTGGCCGTCGGCTGTCGGCGAGCATTTATAAACTTTCAATACATGTTCTGAACATAATCGAAGAATTCCTTGTTCACTATTCGATATTCCACTATGCACACCGCAATGTTAATCAAACGAATCATTTTATTATTTCTCGTGCTCACGCTTGTGTGTACCGGCTGTTCAGTAACCAAACGTAAAATCGCCATCACCAAGCGCCCCCCCCTGTATGAGCAGACCGTACTGGACACAACGGCACACCCTGTGTCTGGCCTCGAGCCAGCCAAGGAACTGCTCAAACAGGGCATCGGCTTTCTCAAAAATCAGGACACTGACAAGGCCGAATGGAATTTTGAAGAGGCCATTAAAATCGACCCCAAATATGGTCCAGCCTATTACTGGCTGGCCCGGGCCCGTTACCGCCTGAACCAGACACAGTCCTCATTTGAGCTCCTCAACAAGGCCGAAAAACTCCTGCAATCCTCGCCCGATTGGTTGGAACGCGTTGATCAATTCAGGCGTTTCCTGTTGGATAAAACAGCGGCTCCACTACAATAGCCATCAGCTGTGACCCAAATAGCCAAGAAAGACTTAGACATTTCCCTATAAATTGACTAAAAGCATTGCCCTATGAAAATTTTGAGAACAACCGATCGCAATTTCAGGTACGATTTTGGCAAGGTCTTTAAACGTCAGTTTGAGGTCCCCGAGGCCATTTTTAAATCTGTCGCCGATATTTTGGACGACATCAAACGCATCGGTGACCAAGCCCTTCACAAACACACCCTCAAACTTGATTTTTTTGATCTCACCGGCAAGAGCATGGAAGTCACCGCCAAAGAAATGAGCTCCGCCATCAAAGAAGTTTCCAGCGAAGACAAGGCCGCTTTGGAAATGGCGGCATCACGCATCGAAGAATTTTACAAATCACAGAAACTCGAAAAACTGGCTTATAAAAAAACCGATGTTGACATTAAAATTCTCAACAAACCGCTTGAACGCGTAGGCATTTATGTTCCCGGAGGCAAGGCAAGTTATCCGTCTACAGTCCTCATGGCCGCGATCCCAGCCAAAATCGCGGGAGTCCCCGAGATCGTCATGTGCTCACCCTGGCCCAGTGGAGAACACAACCCCGCAGTTTTGTACGCGGCTCAACTGGCTGGCGTGAATCGCTCTTTCAAGCTCGGTGGGCCACAGGCCATCGCCGCCATGGCTTACGGGACCAAAACGCTTCCCAAGGTCGACAAGATCATCGGACCAGGAAACATCTATGTCTCTTTGGCCAAGAAGCTTGTGTATGGTGATGTCGACATCGACATGATCGCAGGTCCAACCGAACTGGTGATATTGGGTGACGGGTCCGTCCCGCCTGCCTATGTTGCCAGCGATCTGTTGTCGCAAGCCGAGCACGACGAAATGGCCAGCACTCTGCTCATCACGACCAATGCCAATTACGCCATTCGCGTCGAGGGCGAGGTCCGCAAACAGGTGCTCAAGCTCAAGCGCAAGGCGATTGCCAACGAGTCTATCAAAAAACGGGGGTTGATCGTTTTGGTCCGCAATCTCGAAGAGGGGATTGACCTCGTCAACGAAATGGCCCCAGAGCATCTGGAGATTTGCGTCAAAGACGCCGAAAAGATCGTCGAAAAAATCTCTCACGCAGGAGCCATTTACGTGGGACCCTACACGCCTGAATGCGTTGGCGATTACGTCGCTGGTCCGTCCCATATCTTGCCCACGCATGGCACGGCCCGTTATTTTTCGGCCATCAGGCTCAGCGATTTTGTAAAAGCAATCCCTGTTATCAATTTCAGCGAAAAGGCGTTTCGAAAACTGGGGCCCTATGCGGCGCAGATAGCCAGACTCGAAGGCCTCACCGCGCACGCCAATTCGATTGAGGTGAGGATGGGATAACGCCAAGGCTAAAGGCATAGGGCGCAAGGCGTAAGGCAGGCTCAGGACCAAACAAGTTCGTGAGTTCGTGAGTTGTGGCCCACAGACCTCGCTATTTCATCGTAAACAACAATAGAACCCTCTTTTTGCACCCATCGTTATATAGGTTATTGTAATTGTTGTGCTATTTTTGGCTCTGTTTGGCATGGCCATTGCTTGTCTGTATATTGAAAGGTTTTTAAAAACCTTTTAAATTTACGCGTCTGATCATTTATGAGAGAATAACATAAAGGAGCTATTATGGCACAAGTTACCGGAACCTCAACTTCAACAACAGGAACGGCCACAACACAAGGAACGGCCCCAAATGAAACTTACGTTGCCGCAAAGCAATCAGAGGCCGCCGCCATCGCGCGTCTAAAATTACTCGAAGGTCAAGCCGCGGCCGCCGCGGCGCAAGAAAAGGCAGAACGTGTGCAGGATGCTGCGGCGAGAGAAAAAAAGACGCAAGACAGAGTGGCCGCTGACAAACAAAAAGAGGCCAAAGACCTCAGCACAACCAATCAAGCCCTGGGAGCTACAGGCGCCGTAGCAGGTGCTGTGAGTACGGGGTGCGTCATCGCAGCCGAATCAGTTGCCAGCGTTGCCG
>CAZGMS010000090.1:0-10814 GCA_964526915.1 uncultured Nitrospirales bacterium | reverse complement strand
ACATTTTGAGCTATTCAATAGAATCTGTCGGATGTATTTGAAGAAATATCCCACTATCAAACTCACTGACTACGAATGGATGAGTAATCACGCTCATTTGATTTTTCATATCGATATCTATACTGATCTTCCCAAATTCATGCATGATTTCTGTTGGCGTTTTGCATTTGAATATAACAAGATGCAAAATCGAAAAGGTCATTTGTTTCAACAGCGTTATCGAGCAAGCAATGTGAACACCGATCAATATGCCCTGAGTTGCCAACGATATGTTTACCGTAATCAATTGAGGGCAGGAATGGTCAAGGAGCTCCAAGATACAAAATGGAGCAGTTATCACTATTATGCTTATGGGCAACCGAATGGCTTGATCACCCCCATTTTTACCTATGAACAGTTCGGCAATACCCCAGAAAAACAACAGATTGAATTTAGATTCTTTGTAGAGAAAATGCCTGAACACGAAGAAACCCTGTGGCGTGCAAAACTATTACACCCCCTTCTTAAAACAAAAAAAGAGATTGTCTTGAACTACCTGAAAAAATGTCATGTGTGAAAATGTGATAAACAAATAATGCCAGCTTTGTTCTGATCCCCAAATGCCCTTTCTTTACAAGCTGCACTTAAAAAAAATGGCCGTCAATAATAATCCTTCGAGAGAATAATTACGAATTAGGTGTTGCATAAACAATAGACACTATATTACCAATATTACTTTTAAATAATAAAGGTATGTGGTACTTTTTTGCTGTTGCGTGGCAAAAAGTATGTGGCACCTTTCTTTCATGAAAATGATGTTTTGGTCACAGTTGTTGCAATAAGGTATGTGGTACCTTTCATGCACGATGTGTAGGCTTACAGCTAAGGTCGTTGAACAGTGATCACAGCACCTGTTACGCGGTTAATGAGCATTTCTTGAGCAAATGTGAGCCAGGTTTCCGCGCCCGAACGAAGCATTCTTGTTTTACCAGCCAGACGATGACCCTCATACGAAACTGCTAACGCACTCTTAACAACGGTCTTGGGCGGCTGGTCAAGATAGGTGATCTCGCTATCGGCAGAAAGTTCCAGAAACTTGATGACGCCTCTTGCACCGACGTGGTGCGTGACGGGGACTCTCATTGTGTCAGCAAGTATGAGTGAGGTAATATGCCCTTTGGCATCCAAACCAACAACCGTGCCCTTTGCGAGGGATAGTCCATCGATAGTAGCCTGTTGTGCCAGAGTGACTTCGCAGATATACTGTGGTTGTGTTGATTTTTTGCGTTCATAAAATTCATACGTTTTGGAAAATCTGAGCCAAGTATTCTTAGCGGCGGTGACCTCGGTACCTCCCGGTAGAGTCACTTCTGTGTTTTGAGCAAGACAACCACGATAAAAATGGCCGCCCGTATCAAACTGAACAGCTTTTCCACCCGCATAGGTAATGCCATTGATGCTTGTATTGTTTTTGAGGATGGGTTCATTAAGTTTGCGAAGAGATGAACCCCAGGGGGGTAAATGAAATACAAAAATGTCCAGATGAGGATTCCTTGATCGTTTTGTATCGAATAGCCCCATCACCAAGTCTCTTGTGGCAGGAATAACATGATCTTCAGGATCTTTTGGCCAGCCCAGTTTCAAACCATTGATATTGGCTGTTAGCACATGAGAGCGTCGATCTATCCATGAAGGATAAGGACGGATCCAGTCTTCACCGAATTGGTTGCTGGGATGAGCGGCACCAAATGCGGCACTCGCCATAGCATCGTCGCCACCAAACTGAACTGAACCGGGCATTCCCAAGTTTGCAAAACTATGTGGAATAAACATTAATACCTCCTGCGGTAGACCATTGATTGAACGAACCCACTTCGTGTGAGCTTTTGAGGCTCGCGTATACTCAGTGCGGCTCATCCAGATATCTCCTATTATCGGGTTCTTTTCTTAAACGTTGCGTGTTTTTGATAAGGTATGTGGCACTATTTGCAAAAGTAGTGCATTCATTTATAGAATCCGCCCCATTTTGACTCCCAAAAATGTCCCGTCCACAATTGTGGACTGAATTTTTGGCTTCCACACAACTTTACATTTCATCTGTCGATGACCTGCACTATAGCGGGGCGTGCCCTGCACGGGCTGTTGCCTGTTTGGGTCATTCAATCTTCAAAATCATTTTTTGCCGCGTCTTCTTGATCGCATCAAATATCGATGAACGCGTGGCAGAGAGAGAGGTCACTTTTATGAACACAACAAAAAATATTTTTTTGAATATGCTGATCATCGCTGTGATAGCGTTGGTCACAAGTTGCGGCTCAATGGATCAAACCGTGATTGATGCTGGACTCGAAAATGAATCGGTCATCGCAAACGATGCCGAGCCCAGCGCACTCATCACAGGATCTTTTGCCGAGGCCGATGTGGGGAACAACCTCATAGGTTTTTCTGTGGCCTTTCAGAGTCGTTCAGGCAGTTTTGGCGATGCAGACGCGTTTGCTTGCGGCGATTTCAATGGAGATGGTGTTCAGGATTACGCCTTTTCGGATGCTGCTTACAACGGTACGACCACGGCGACCCCGTACCACGGTCGTGTTTACATTGCGTACGGACCAATTGACATCACCAGTTTTGCCAGCGCTGACGCGATCCTCAATTCGGAATCACTGGGGACAGGCTGGACCTCGGGCGATCAATTCGGATCCACCCTCTCAGCAGGTGATCTCAATGACGATGGCTATGACGAACTGATCATTGGGGCCCCCTCTCATTCCTATTACCCCACAACAGACCGAAACATGGGAACGACTTACATAGTGTATGGAAAAGCCACTGCCTTGAGTGGAACGCACAACATGGCCACGGCCTTTGGGATCGCCAGCACCGCGGCGGTTCAAGGGGGGAGGGCTTCCGGGTCCGCCACTTCCGATAAGGCGGGTCATGCCGCCTCTGTTGGTGATGTGAACGGTGATGGCTTTGCTGATTTGCTGATAGGAGCGCCTGGCAATGACACTGCCTCATCTGCCGCCGGCACTGTGTATCTGGTCTTTGGCGATACAGCTTTTACCAGTCAGTTCACACACAATGATTATTTTACAACTGACATTGGTCCAACCAGTGCCGTAACGGGCGTGCTGTTTACTGGAGAAAATTCGAATGACGAAATCCAGAACGTGGCCGCCGCAGGGGATGTGGATGGCGACGGACTGGCGGATTTCATCATCGGATCAGAAGACTATAACTCTTCTGCCGGTGCGGCGTATCTGGTGTACGGGGCTGATATTGATCTATCAACAGTCACTGGACCCTATGCCCTGAGCGATGTCATCGCCGGGAGCACGGATTTCGCGGGGGCCAAATACTACAGCACGACCGCGACGGATCAAGCTGGTGGTGGTATTGCCTCGGCTGGCGATGTGAACGCCGATGGGTACGACGACGTTATTTTTGGGGTGCAGTACGATGACGACGAAACAACTTCGTCAGATCGTACCGGCGCGGCGTATCTGGTTTCGGGATCGGCCACGCGGTATTCAGGTTCCTACGAACTGGGTTCATACAGTTCGACATCCGCGAATTACACCGCGAAACTTGTGGGTGATGATGACTACGGTTATGCCGGGACAAGCGTGGCCAGCGCAGGAGACGTGAACGCTGATGGCTACGATGACCTTCTCGTCAGTGCCACAAAACGTGATACCCTCACGGGGGCCGTGTATCTTCTGTATGGCCCAGTGTCGGGTTTGATAGAACTCGCCGATGTGGGTGGCACAGTGAGCGGAGTGGTCATCGAAGGTGACAGCACCTACGCCTATATGGGTTCCGTTGTGGCCGGGATTGGCGATTTTGATTATGATGGCGATGATGATTTTGTAGTGACCGCCCCCAAATCGTATTCAGCGAGTGGTGTGGGGCACGCCTATTTCATCTATGGTGAGCCAACAGCTGTCGAAGAAGCACCTCTCTTGAGCAGTCTAAGAACTGTTGTAGACTTTGATGGCGATGGCAAGGAAGACGTATTGTTCAGGGGTTCAACCTCCAATCGGATCAGGCTCTGGCTCATGAATGGACCCACGATCACAACCAGCAGTTACCTTAGTGATTTATTTCAGTCCACGGATTACGAATACGTTGGTTTGGGTGATTTTGATGGAGATGCCAAAACCGACATACTCTGGCGCGACCTCACCACGGGCGAGTTGGAAATCTGGTTCATGAGCGGGATCACAGTCGCGTCCGCCGCAACTGTTTCGGATGTGCGGGATTTGTCTTACGCGCTCCTGCAGATTAGCGATATGAACGCCGATGGCAAAACTGATATTCTTTGGGAAGACAGCACAGGCGCTCTGGATGTGTGGTTCATGGATGGAACAACAATCAGTTCCACCTTGACCTTTGGGGTTCCCGCCAGCGGGTTGACGCTTAAGGGGACCGGAGATTTCAATGCCGACGGCTATGTGGATCTGTTGTTACTTAACGAGACAACCTCCTTCATGACCATCATGCGCAAATTCTCCAGCACGATTGTGTCAACCACGTTCACACCATACTTGGGCACTGACTTCACCATTGTCGGGTTGGGTGATTTCAATGCCGATGGCAAGGCCGATATTGTGTCACGTCGCACAGTCTTCACGCCAACAGCGGCCACTCGTCATGGTGAAATTCAGCTTTGGTTCATGAATGGCGCGTCACTCAGCGCCAAGGGGTACTTTGGCACGTTGGCGTTACCATGGAGCTTAGCTGGCATTGGCGATTTCGATAAAGATGGCACGGATGACCTGTTCTTCAGAAACACAATCACTCAGGAACAGAGAATGTGGGAGATCAACAGTTCCACCTCAAGACTCCTGCACATCATTGCGCCGGTTGCGTATCCTAACGCGGCGGACATCATCACAGAAAAACTGGCCGACTTCGATGGTGACGGTGATGTGGACATCCTCATGAGAGATCCATTGACGTTTGTGGTCTACAACTGGCAGTACGAAAATTATTCGCGTACCTCAGTGGGCTATAATGGCACAACTCCCATGTTGACCCTGTTTGATATGGTGGATTGAGGCAATTTTTCATTGTTTCATTGTTTCACTGATACATTACTTCATTGCCTATTGCATTTGTCCCTTTACTGTCTCCTCATAAAGTCGTATTGGCTCCGCGTTGTTTATCAGGGAAGGGCCGGTCCCAACTGTCCCCTGTTTTTGATGTGAATTATTAATTTAATTATTGTAGCCTATCTAATTAATATTCAAGGAGAATCATCATGAAATCAGTAGATGTTTTGGCCTTCGCTAAAGAAAATGCCTGCAAAATGGTCGATATGAAGTTTGTTGATTTTTTAGGGACTTGGCAGCACTTTACGGTCCCCATTTCTGAATTGGGTGACGATGTTTTCGATGAGGGGCTCGGTTTTGACGGTTCCTCGATCCGTGGTTGGAAGACCATTCACGAGTCCGATATGGTCGTGGTTCCCGATCCCACCACAGCCAAGATCGACCCTGTTTGTCTGGAAAAAACGCTTTCTCTCATCTGCAACGTGATGGACCCCATCACCAAACTCCCGTACGATCGCGATCCGAGGGGGCTTGCCAAAAAGGCCGAGGCCTATCTCAAGTCCACTGGGCTGGCCGATACGGCCTGCTTTGCCGCAGAGTCGGAGTTTTTTATTTTTGATCATGTGCGGTATTCACAGAACGAATATTCCAGTTTTTACGAAATTGATTCCGATGAGGCACAGTGGAACACGGGCCGCGAAGAAGAAAAACGCAATCTGGGTTACAAAAATCGCCTTAAAGCGGGGTATTTTCCGGTCGCTCCCACGGATCAATTGCAGGATATCCGCACCGAAATGTCTCTGGAGCTGGAAAAAATTGGTATCCCTGTTGAATGTCATCATCATGAGGTTGGGGCGGCAGGACAAACAGAGATCGATTTGCGCTACGATACCCTGGTGAATATGGCCGACAAACTCATGTGGTTCAAATATGTCATAAAAAATGTGGCGCGTCGGCATGGCAAAACAGTGACTTTTATGCCCAAGCCTATTTATGGCGAAAATGGATCAGGCATGCACACGCATGTCTCACTTTGGAACGCCGGAAAACCCCTGTTTGCGGGTGACCAGTACGCGGGGCTGTCCGAAATGGGTTTGTACTTTATCGGCGGGATTCTCAAGCACGCTCCCGCTTTGGTGGCCATCACCAACCCCACGACCAACTCGTACAAACGTCTCGTGCCCGGTTATGAGGCCCCCATCAAAATGGCCTATTCGTCACGCAATCGTTCAGCGGGTGTGCGCATCCCTATGTATTCGTCGTCACCCAAAGCCAAACGTATTGAGTTCAGAACGCCAGACCCCAGTTGCAATCCGTATCTGGCCTTCGCCGCCATTTTATTGGCTGGACTGGATGGTATTCAGAACAGAATTGATCCTGGACAACCTCTCGATAAAAATATTTACGGGTTGAGTCCCCAAGAGTTGGAGAAAATTCCCTCCATCCCGGCCACGCTTGATCAGGCTTTGGTTTGCCTCAAAAAAGACTGTGAATTTTTGATGGTGGGCAATGTGTTCAGCGAAGACATCCTCAAATCGTGGATCGATTACAAAATGAAGGTGGAGGTCAACGAAACCCGTCTTCGTCCCACGGCGACCGAGTTTTTTTTGTATTTTGACAGTTAGTTGTCCTGCGTGATCCCCGCCTATCAGCCATTGGACTGATCCCGCTTTGCGGGACGCAGGGATGGTATTGTCGTGCCATTCTCTCAGATACGACAAATGCTGACCTGTCAGGCACCTATGTTTATGCAACCAGCGCGAACCTTATCATTCACCCCCGTCGACGTCTCCTCATTTGTCCAAAACACCTATTTTGGAAGATTACCTCAGACCTGCGATTTGAGGTGCACTGAAGCGCATCGTTTTGCGCAGGCGTCTCGGAGAATAAGTCATGCGGAAATTGATTCAGAGGCAGGGGCACAGATCAAGGCTGACATAGGGGCTGTGCTTGGCAACTCATGCGATGGGTATCGCAAGGTGACCACAGGCGAGGATGCCACTTTGATGATGCGGCGCCTGCATCTGATCGATCCCAATAACACGTTGGCCTTTTTGCGGCCAGCCCGTGATCATTGTCGGAGCATTCTGTTCACACATGATTTGATGGCCCCCTATGCCGAGGTGTTTCCACACCGGTATGCCGAATTTGCGATGACCCGTCCTGGGGGGCGTGAGGTCTTCATGGCGGGGAGGTCAGAGCAGTTTGGGCCGATCAATGATGATTGTCTGGCCATCGGGCGTGATCTTTCTGGGGCTGAGTATTATGTGGGCTGTGATGGCATGGGCGGACACATCGGGGGGGATCTAATTTCGGCGGTCACGGCGCAGACAGTGAGTTGGCGCCTGGCTCATGGTGATTCTTTTTCGCAGGCTATCAACTTCGCGGCCAACGTCTGGCGTGACCTGTGGGGCCGGTTTCAGGAGCAGATCATCGTCGATCAACTTGTCAACAAGTGTCTGATGAGTCTTTTGCAGGAGGTTGAACAGAGCGATGAGGATGTTGATGGTTATGATGATGATGTTACCGAATATGTGCTCAACAAGGGGCGTGTGGAACAAGAGCTTTCCCGATGGATATGTCAAGCTGATCTTGTCAACAGCATTGCGGAGGCGCTCTCTCAACGGACCTTCAGATCGGGAGCATCGTCCGAGATTGATGATTTGCTCACATCACTCCTGCGGGGAAGGGAACAGCCCATCATCTCCCCCAACAAGATGCCGGGCACGACACTTGTGGCATTGAAGAAATGGCGAACAGAGAGTGGCACACTCTGTATGCAACATGTCACGATTGGCGATAGCAGGATTTTAGTCTATGGCAGAAAAAAGGGTAGCACAGATCCATTCACACTCATTGAGCAGAATGTGCCGCAAACGTGTATGGCTGATCTGGAGCCGTTCAGAGAGATCGCCAGGAGCAAAGGGGCCACGGATCATGACGAAATCGATCGAATGGCCAGGCTTTATCAGCGCAGGCATCCCATGACTTCAAAAATCGTGGGGAGTTTTAATCCACACTTCGATGATGTGCTCATAGACGAATCCCATCCGATGATGCTGGATGCGGCGATGGAATATGTCACTCTCATCAGTACCGACGGCCTGACGGGAAATGTCGATGAATACACGGAAATTCCGCTGGTCCTGCGGGCGCAACAGCGGGCCGATTTCATGATCGCGGGGTTGCAGCAATACATGACAGACAAGAGAAGCGCCGAGAGGATGATTCTCAAAAAATTAAGAAAAGCCATGGCGCCGTTTCGTGAGCACTATAAAATGTTGAGGCAGTCGCAGTCCCCTCTGGAGGCTCTCACGGCAGAGGATCACGCCAGACTGGCTTCGCTCGATGATGACTTGCGTGCGCTTTGGGATCAATATGGAAATCTGCTGGTGCCGGAGTCGCTTCGGTTTACAGATCCCTCGGTCCCTCATCACAGCGGCCCCTTTTATATTGCCATCGATGGCATCAAATATGATGACTCCACACAGATTGTGGTGATGATGTGAAGTTTCAATACAACCTCTGATACACCAGATAATTCACCAGAACTTTTTTCACATAATTGCCGGTCTCGATGTAGGGAATGAGTTCGATGAATTCATCCAGTTCCAGTGAGCCCGAGGTTTGTGTCCACCGTTTGAGCGCGTCAGGTCCAGCGTTGTAGGCGGCGATGGCAAAGATCATGTTGTTGTCAAAGGTGTCGAGCAGGTGTCTGATGTAGTATGTTCCAAAAAAAACACTGATCCCCGGTTCCCTGAGCAGGTCTGGATGAAATTCCTCAAACCCGATCGCGTCTGCGATTTCCTTTCCTGTGGGGGGAATGATCTGCATGAGACCGTTGGCGAACGCGAATGAAAAGGCCTCGGGCTTGAACGCGGATTCCTGGCGCATCATTGCCAGCACGAGGTTTTGGTCAAGGTTCCAGATTTTGGAAAAGGGCACAACATAGTGAGGGTAGGCAACCGGGTATGAGAGTTGAAACCCCTGTGCCTCATTGGCCCCAGCCAGATTTCCCTTGGCCGCCAAGAATCTCATGGAGTAACCGCGGCTGAAATTGCCGGCTAATTCAACCGTCTTGGCTGTTTGGTAATCAGTAATGTCTTTGATGAGTTCAGAATTTCGGGATTCGTCGAACGCGTAATTCTCGAACCCCAGATGATACAACAACAGGGCTTTCAGGAGAGGATCAGTTCTGGGAGGCTTGACGATCTTTTGAGCATCGAACACCTGAGCTGTGGTTGTCTTGGGAATGTGGGCCAGCAGTTTGGGGTCGATGAGTGTTTTGGGGTGCAAATTTTGTTGTTGAAGACGTTGTCTGGCCATAAGGGGATAATATCCCAGTGAATCGAGACGTGATACCTCCTGATAAAGTCCCTTGGCCTGATCAGTTTGACTGGTTTTTTCCAGAAGGCGTGCCTTCCAGTACAGGAGAGACATTTTGGTGTCGGTCATTTTTTTTTGCAGGCTGAGCATTTTCTCAATGTCTGTTAATGCCAAGGGGTAATCCTTTAACAGGTAGTGACTCCAAAACGTAAACCAGTGGGCACGGTTTTTCATCCAGGAAGATCCCTGATCCATAAATTTGGCGAAGTAATCGATTGCCTTGGCGTACTGGCCCGAATCGAAATAAATGAATCCCAACTTGAACCGCGCGATCCCTGCCTCTCTTGTCTGTGAAAAATTGGTGGCGATGTGGAGAAAGGCATCGTGTGCCTTGGTGAACTGGTTTTGTCTCAAATAGGAATGGGCCAGTTTGTCCCAATAGGCGGCGTTGGACTTGAGGGACGGGTTTTGCGCAAAGAGGTTTTCGTACTGCTGAGCGGCTTGATCGTAGATTCTTGCTTTATAATAGGCCTGGGCCAGATAATCCGAATGAGGCGCGCTGTTTTGGGCGAGTGCCTTCCAGATCTCCAGTGCCTCGATTGTGTAGCCTGTGGCGGCCAGGTTTTTGGCGCGTTCGTTCCATTGGGTTGTCGAAAGAAATTTGTTGGCCTCAATTTTTTTTAGGGACAATAGAGCAAATATCTTTTGATCGAACTCCGTTCCGGGTAGTCCCACCACCACTTTGCGCAAATGATCAAACGCTGTTCCTTCGTTTTTGGCGATGTGTTCAGCCAGCCCCAAATAATAATTTGTTTTGAGGGCTATGTTTTTATCTTTTTTGTATTTTTTTTGGACAGGTTCCAGCAGGGCGGGCAGGGTGTTTTTTTGTTTGCTCAGGGCCAGCACATTGAGTCTTTGCCAGAACAGATCCCATTCGATCTTGGTTACGGGGTCTGTGAGGGCGGGCAGGGCATCGAGGGCCTTCTCATATTTTTTTTTGGCAACTAACGCCTGTGACGTATACAGAGCGGCATAGGGGGACAGCGGTGAGCTCTTTTTGATTTTCTTGAGCAGTGACAGGGCAGAATCGAATTGTTTTTTGTCGATCAAATCACGGGTGCGGCTCAGTTTGACGGCATCGTTGACGTATTTTGATTTGATTGTGTACTTGAGTTTGATGATGTCCTTTTGCCGCGTCTTGTCGATCTGTTCGAGGGTTTTTTGGTATTCCTTGAGAGCGGGTTTTTGCAAGTTGGGCAGTGGAGTTTGGGCGGAGACGGCGCTGGCAAAGAGGCAGAAAATGAGCGATACAAATGTCACTGTCATCCCTGCGAAGGCAGGGATCCATTTGTGGTTATTTTCTGGATTCCTGCGTGCGCAGGAATGACATTTCTTGGGATATATCATATTTGATATTTTGGCCTAGGTTTGCGATTTCTTCGCTCTTT
The DNA here is from genome assembly GCA_964526915.1 of uncultured Nitrospirales bacterium. Lineage (GTDB taxonomy): Bacteria > UBA10199 > UBA10199 > UBA10199 > JADGCS01 > JAHJDR01. The sequence goes on along the minus strand of CAZGMS010000090.1, from coordinate 7 downwards.
CCCACAG
>CAZGMS010000089.1:0-2639 GCA_964526915.1 uncultured Nitrospirales bacterium | reverse complement strand
GTGACGCGCATCAAACTCATTCTGCCTTCATTGCCAGGAACGATACCATTGTGGTGGACGAGACGTGCGTTTTCAAGATTGAACAGGTGACGCGTACGGAGGGGGGATATGAAGTCACGTTTTCCGTAAGAGATTTGTATCCCGAACTCGATGGCAACGATGATGATGTGCTGCTTGAGCAGGGGCGGGATAATCCTTTGTTAGTAGAAAGACCAAAGACCAACCCTTCGGCTTCCCTCGACAGTACTCGGGATAAATCGCTCAGGGCAGGAGACCAAGGACCAAAGTTGGGAACAGAAGAGGAAGTGCCAGTGGCCAGTGATGGTGGGGGGGACGAACTCATCACCGCAGAGCGGGATCCCGTTGGCGGGACGAGGGATGGGGAAATACAATTAGACAATGAGCAACTGGCAATTGATGCAATTGATGCAAGTGAAGAAGGAGATGTGGATCGCAAAGCGGGCGCACATGCGTCAGAATTGCCCCCGACAATTCCGTCCGCAGTGCACCCCATTCTTTTTGATCCTCAAACAGCTGTTATTCAAGGCTCAAATATGACGCTGACCTCCAGAGATGGGCAGACCACAATCAGTTTGCCGCTCAAAATAAACGATATCGACGTGGGTGGTCAGGTGGTCGTGCGCACACCGGGCAGTGAAATTGTGGGTCATGTGACGACGATTGAACACAACACATTCAGGGGCAAGGTGGCCACCATCATGACTGGTGATGGGCGGATTCTGGAACTGGTTGTGGCCCACAATGAAAAAACAGTTTTATTGGGACCTGTCGGGAGCGTTTTGCCCGGCGATTTTGGCAAATATGACAGATTACGAACAGCTTGGCTGGATACTGCTGTTGCGACTCTCAGAAGTTATTTGCTCGGCAATTCAAGCAGGCTTGTGATCAGGGGAAACAACGCAGAAATTCCCGTACAGGTAAACTGGGTGCCAGTAAACTGGGTGCCAGACAAAGGTGGGGTGTTTGGCGCAAAAATGGTTATAGAGTTGGCCGCTGAACTGACTTACCTGGTGGGTGCCCAGGAATATGTTGGAAAGATAATATTTGACAAGGACGCCCGGAAAATCTGCCTCGAAACTGCCAATGGACAGTTTGTTAAATTATGTGGAAAGCAGGCTGGCGTGGTGGTCATGGCTGGCTGTGAAGACAATGAGCATAGCGAAACATGCGACGCCATCAATAGTGACATGGCGGATGACATTTATGATGATATTTTGTGGTTTAGAAGAATAGGTGGTGACGCTTTCTATCAACCTCTTTTCGCCCCGCACTTACCGGTAGTTGAATCAGACAGTGCAGATCGCGCCACACAAACATGGAGCACACGAGCCGGAATACAAATTGGTTTTGCGCTCAGGCGTGAAAATATCCAATGGCATTTTAACGGAACGAATGAATCAAATCCCAGGAATAGTTTTGCCGATGTGACATTACAGACAAATGCCAATGCACCAGTTGAAAATGGCCGGAAATTAATAACGACCATTGATGCCGTGGGTGATTTTGAGGTGTTGCACATGTTTCACCTGAGCGTGGCATTTGTTCTGCACAAACCAACAGGGTATATTCTGCCTATCGCGTATAGGGCGTATCAAGATATTCCAGACAAGCAAAACTACATCACAGAGGAATTTGCACGGCGCTACCCACAGCATTTTTCTGTAGCAGTTGAAAAGGAGCCTTTGTTTGATGAATTTGCGGAGCCTGAGCCCGAGCCTGAACCTGTGACCGGCGTTGGCTTGTATGATGTTCGTCTGCCCGCTCCCACTGCCTCGTTCTCATGGGGTTGGGGTGACGGGTATGGTTCCTCTGAAGCATTGGTGGTTGAAATAGCTGTCGAGCCACGCACGGCGCCCTACGAAAACGAGCGTGTGGGCGGAGACGTCATTGCGAGGAACCCGAGTGCTGACGTGGGAGACGTGGCAATCCAGAAATTGACGGATGGAGATCGCCACAACTCACAACGTGAGTCTCGCGATGACGCTACGCGACAGGTTGACGAAACAACACCTGCCGATCTTGTCATTCCTGCGGAAGCAGGAATCCAAACGGATATGGATCCCAGCATACGCTGGGATGACAATACGTCAGCTTCTGCGATCCGTTCCCAACTCACCTACGCTGGTGTGGTTAATCCCGAACCTGCGATGGCCATGATCAGGGCCTTTGGCGCCATGTTGGCAATCCCGGGGGTGACAGAGGAAGATGTGTCGAGGGTCGCCAAGGTATTTAGATTGGCAGAGCATCCTGAACTGGCAGGTGCGTTGATGGACGTTTTGAAAAACAAACCATGAACTGTTTTATTGTATGCTGAAACCCATTGGACAATATCCCATCCTTGATGTCTTCATGCCGCAAACGGGCAATAGAATTGTTGTCCCACAACAAATGCTCGGTAGTGTGGCTTTGCACAAAGGGACAATGGATGCATTTTGTCAGGCAGATGGTTCTACAGAATCGAGGCCATCCGTTCGTCGGCGTGTAGCGCATCCCCAGGCGTGGCAGAGAGTGCACCCGGGGGTGATTGAGAGAGCGAGGGGAGGGATCGAGGGACGAGGGACGAAAACACGAGTGACGATGGACGAAGGGACGAAAGGACGAGGGACGAGGGAAGGGGA
>CAZGMS010000088.1:0-10266 GCA_964526915.1 uncultured Nitrospirales bacterium | reverse complement strand
GTAGCGTGCCTTATACGTTTCCGGGCTTTTTCCTCATCTTCCTTGTCTCGGCTACGAATCATGGTTTTTCGTAACGAACATAGTTTTTAGAGGCCCCCTTTATGTTGAAGTGTTCTTTGTTGTGTGACCCCCGCAGTTCAAGTCCTAGCCGATATCGCTATCAAAAAGCAATGGGGTTGTGGTCTTAGGCGTGATCCGTCCTTTTCTGCTCCCTCTTCCCCACATACACCGCGGCGGTGAGGTCGCCCGTCACGTTGAGCACCGTGCGGCACATGTCCAGAATCCTGTCGACCCCGTAAATGATCCCGATCCCTTCGCCGGGCACACCGATTGAGGTGAGGATGAGCATCATGACCGGCAAAGACCCGCCGGGCACGCCCGCGGTGCCAATGCCCCCCAAAATGGCCATGACAATCACCAGGATTTGCTGTGAGAGCGACAGGTTCACCCCAAAACACTGCGCCAGAAAAAGGATGGTGAGCCCTTCATACAAGGCAGTGCCGTTCTGGTTGGCGGTACTGCCCACGGTCAAAACAAAGTTGGTGGTCTCGCGCGGGAGTTTGAGGTTTTCGGTGGCCACCTTGATGGCGGTGGGCAGGGTGACATTGCTGGAGCTGGTCGAAAAAGCGACCAGCATGGCCTCGCGAATGTTTTTAAAAAAGAACCAGGGACTCATTTTGCCCAGATACTTGACCAGCAAAGAATACGAACCAAACTGGTGCAGGGCCAGCGCAAACAAAACCAGTAAAACGTATTTGGACAACATGACAAGGATGCTCCAACCTAAGCTGGCCGTGAGTGAGAACATGAGGGCCGCCACGCCAAACGGGGCCAGAGCCATCCCAAAACCGATGATGCGCATGACGATTTCGTAGACGCCTTCCAAAAACTCCTTGAACGTTTTGACCTTATCGGGCGGTGAGAGGGAGAGCGCAATCCCGATCATCAAGGCCAGAAACATGAGGGCCAAAAGGCCGCCTCCCGTGTAGGTGGGATCAAACGCGCGCGCCATGTCCTCCACCGGATTTTTGGGGACGATGGTGGTGAGCACCTCCATCACGCCGCGGGTTTTGATTTGGGTCGCGGTTTCGCCAAGAGTTTTGGCGGTGCCCAGATATTTTTCCATGAGCATTGCCCTGTCGCCTGCAGAGAGGGATTTGCCGGGGTTGTAGATCGAGATGATCGCCACACCAATGAGCACAGAGAGGGTCGAAACCAACACTGTGTAGGCCAATGTTCTCAGCCCCACGCGCCCGATGCGCCGCAGGTCACCGAGTTCGGCAATGCCAAGTGCCAGAGCCGAGAGGATGAGCGGGATCACCATCATGAAGATCAGGCGCAAAAAGATATCACCCACCGGTTTGACGAGGCGCACCAGCGTGGCGATGGTTTGATCAGACAGACCAGAATATTGCATGGCCAAACCCGCCAGCACACCTACAATCATGCCCAGAAACACCTTGTGGTGAGTTCGTTTTTTTGTGATCATGCGCAAAACTTTGCGGGAAATGTTGCAAAAGAGCAAGGGATTTTTGGTGTCTGACGTATGGCGCCAATCACTGCATGACTGTTTGTCACAATTCCAGAAATTCGTATGCCCCCATGTCAACGGCATCACCCAGGGGTCGTGCGGTACCGAGAAGGTCTGTCCACGTTTCGGTGTCAAAGGCCAGACCAGCATCAAGGCAGGGCGAGGTGTTCAGCAGTGTAAAATCCCCAGCGGTCAGGTTGGTAAAATCGGGATCGGCGCTGATGTTGTTGGCGCTGATTGTGGGGTCGCTGGCAGAAAAACCCGTTTTGGCGTTGAGTTGGGTGACCGTATCAATCGGTGTGTTGGTGCCCACATCGGTGGCGTCACCATATACGTATTGGGCCTGACAATCGGAATCCAAAAAGACATCATTATTGCGAAAAGTTTCCGGGCTGGCGGCCGTAACGTACGAGGCGTTGACAGTGTTGTTGATCTCCTCAAACATCATTGTGGCACAGTCGGTGGGGTCATTGCTGTTGTTTGACGTGGATCGCAAGTGAAAAATATTATTGGCCACCTCGCCGATTCGTTTATCTCTGTAGTTTACGGATTCAGTTTCACTGTCCGTGGCAAAGGCTGTCCAACCCAGTGCCTGTGAGGTGACAGTGTCCGTGTAGATTGTGTTGTAAACCACATCAATGTCGCTCAGATAGGTCAGCAGGGGGACCGATACCGAGACGGAGCCTGTGATGCTGATCACATTGTTGGCGATGAGTGCCGGTTGACGGATGAGTCCCGCGTTGATGCCGATCGCGCCTTCATTGCCTGCCGTGTCTATGGCGATGGTGTTGTTTTGGACATCGAGATTTTCCAGATAGAACAGCTCATCGCCGTCTGGTCCATTGAAGTTGGTGAACAGGTTGACCCCTGCGTTTATCGCGGTCAACCCCTGAGTCAAACTGCCCAGGGCGATGGTGTTGTTGTGCACATTGAGGCTGATGGCGGCCTTGCTGTCTGCAGTGCTGTCGTCATCGGGATCAGAATCATCATCAGCGGCAGAGATGGCAAAGACCTCATCCGCGAGCCCTTCGGTTTCAATCGTGTTACCGGACACGGTGACTGTCAGCGCCGTATTCGCATTGGCGGCAGGGTAGGCGAGGATGCCGATGTTGACATAAGAATCGCCACCGGAGCCCAAACCGCCGTTGCCTTTCAGCGTGATGGTATTGTTGTTCAGGGTGAGGGTGTGGTCCTCATCCGTGTTGTTGTCGATGAGCGCGGCGATGGTGATGGAAAGCTCCCTTGTGGCTATTGGGGTTTGGTCTTCAACGGTGCTGTTGCTGATGATGGTATTGGCGTTAAGCGAGACGACGCAAAGGCCAGCCGGGTCACCTTCGATCACCAAGCCGTCTAGAGTAGAGGTGGAATTGTTGATCATGAGTGTGTAGTCTAAACTGAAGGTGCCGCTGTGAAAGACCAAATCCATTTTTTGGGAATTGGCCAGACCCTCAATGAGGGCGCGGTTTGAGGTGAGGTTACGATCACGGGTGTCATCAAGCAACAGACCATACCCGCCGTACAGATTCACGTTGTCAGTGAGCAAAACATCTTCGTCGTAGGTCCCAACAACAACGTACACATCGCGTTCACCTTCTGCTTTTGCGCTCGCGAGGGCAATGGCCTGTGCGATAGTTTTTACGGGACTCTCGAACGTTCCTTCGCTGGTGTCATCGCCTTCATCCGCAGAGACCCAGACAGCGAGTTCTTTGTTGCCGTCAACACCGTCGCAATTAGTATCGGCAAATTCATCATCGGGGAAATCTTCGGCCAAAGGGTTGATCGCAGAATTTTCGGCATCGCAATCGTCTTCATTGAGACTGGCGTCGCCATCGATGTCGTCATCTTCTGCATCGGGGATACCGTCGTTATCGAGGTCGGGCCCCATATCCACTACGGGTGCGGCGCTTGAGCCGGAACAGGAACAGCCCTGCATAAAAAAACCGGTAAAACACACGGCACAAAACAAAAGGGACATGATAAAAAATCTGATGTGAATTTGTTGTTTCATGCCACTCACCTATCCCGGACGGGGGTGTTTGCACAACACATTGCTTGTATTCTTGTATCCTTGAGGATGCTCCAGTGGCAAAGGGCCCAGAAAACATAAGTCACCATTGGATTTGGGTGTACGGGCGGTCGTTACAGATCCGTGGTCATTGTGGAAAAAATTGCCAGACATTTTACAAAAATTTTTTGTGTCACCAATGTCTATCATCTTGATATGACTAAAAAAAGCGTTCATTAAAATAATGAGCAACTTTATTGTTTCTTTGACGAAAATAGTATTACGGTTGATAGTTTACATATGACTACCATTAATAACGGCCAATCTATTCCACCCCATTATGGATCCATCATTAATTTACCTGAGCTGATCGCGGACATTGAAAAAAATGGTAACTGCCATGATATCGACGAAGAAGGCAACCTGACAAGCAGGGGTGATCTGACTTTAAATGAGTCCAAGTGTTTTTTTAATTTTTTTGGAAGCACTCCCGGAATAACCCCCTCTGATATTCAAGCCATCAAAACATATTCTTCGTCTGAATTAGCTCACAGACTCTCTTACAAAAAACTCCATGAACTCGCGCGCTATATTTCGACTGTTTTCCCTCATGAATTACCTTACAGTGATGATGAATTTTATGTGTCATCTCCGACTCGATCTCAACCAAGATTAATACCACAGACTGTTCCATTAATCCATCAGTCGCCCGTAACCATTTCTCAGAGAGACGAGGCAGGCTATTCTGACGGTGAAATATTGGAATCAGATTTTGATTTTTCTCTGGAATTTACTATTCACCATGATGTCTCTCAGACAATTCCTGATGATCACCATTCTGTTGATGAAGGTGAACTGATAGTTGCCAGAATGGGACTCTGCCAAGCAGGAAAACAAGCATCTGATATCGGGCAGGACGCCTTGCAAGTTATGCTACAATATTTATTCGCCCTAAGACAGAATAAACCCTATCTGTATGGATCAGCCTTTTACGCAAACTCAGAAAAAGTGAGTGTGTCCTGTGAATTTTTGAACGACAGTCTCTCCGCTTTTCAAGTCATGAATGATTGACGTGTTCATTAATATTAATCTTCTCCCAAGCATTCTAATACATCATTAGACATGGCCGTCGCATCTATTGTCGATGTGAATTCGTTGCCACATTGACACACAGCTGTTGAGCCACTTATGGGATCACTTGAAACATGATATTCGCAGCCAGCACCCTCGCAGCATCTTTCAAATCGTCCTGTCAAGTCCGGAGTCCTGCAAAGAGTTGCTGTGGCCGCCATGAACCCTGTCGTGTCTTCAGGCAAATTTAGTTTGTCTTTGGCTATCTCCATCAAATATTGATCAACAATCCCTGCTTTCTGCTGAATAGTCGGAACTTTGGCCCCCATCACTGGAAAGGAAACCACCAACATAATAATACAGATTATGAGTAGTGCACCATATTTGTTCATATCAGCTCCTTTCAAGAAAGATTTCTTTAATGACAAACAATCAGCAAAAGAAATCATCCTATAAATTTTGACATACAGTCTTTTGTGATATTTGTTAAAGCAATCATCATGCCACATAAATTATTTTATTTATATTGGTATTATTATGTTTTTTTAAATCTTTCGATTGATTAGGCAAAATTTGCCCAGTGTGCCCGTCACTTTTTACCTCAAAAGGTCCAATCACAAAAGAATGCGTCAAAGGGTGGCGCTCTTAATCTCGTAATCTAATAGTCTCGTAATGTGACATTTTCACTCGGCTACCACAGTCCCGATAATTGAGCTTGTCACCACTGATGGGTCTAAACTATATTGGCCCGCATGATACCCTATAAGGTTCTATTTGAGGCACTTCAACCCCACAAATCCTTTTGAATTGGTTGATGTGTTTGTGGGTGAACACAAACCGTTTGATGACCTGTTCAATAATAGGATGGAAGTGAGTGCCTTCAATGTTGTCATCCCTGTGATGGGAGTTTCCGACCTGATAGCAATGAAACTCTCTGCAGGCAGAGAAAAGGATTTGTACGATGTTTCCTTGCTGAGAAAGAAAATCAATCATGGAACAGAATGACCAAGAGCGTTCAAAAGCACCCGAATGGCCACAGCAAGAATTACCTGTTTTGACACCGGAGCAGGTGATTGAATGGCTGGATGGGTTCAGGCAGTTCATGTGGGAGGTTTGGCAACACAACGCCCAGTTGCGCAAGGATTGGGAACGATTGAACCAACAAACCTCGGCAATAAAGGACACCTCTCATAACCCTGTTCGTCACGAATAATTACAATCTGAGTCGAAACAAGGACGATAGCGTAGCAGGTAAACTTGTGCCAGTGGACAAGGCAAACTGCGTAGCCCCAAAAAGACCAACACTGTCCAGCCTCTTGATTCATTATCAAGAGAGGATCTGAATAATAAATATCTGAATGATTTTACGAGTGACTCTACAAAACGCATGCTGGATTTGTAGATAAGGCGGGACCGATATGAAAAATATTTTCATGACGAAAAGAACGATGCTGTTAATTTTTGTGTTGATGCTTTTTCTGGCAGGGGGGTTATGCTTTTTCCTCAACCGCGATCATTGTGCCTCAATCATCGATTCGTCAGAGCGCGTGCAATGTACCATTGAATTGGCGGAAAAAGAACACAACCTTCATCGCTGTCACCTCAACTATTATACGCTGGCTTGCATTCAAAAAGCCGATCCGCAACACACAGCCAAGAAAGAAGATGTTGGTAAATTGTGTGCGGCCATCACCGATTCTTCTACCAGAGCTGATTGTGAGCAATACGTGGCGAATCATTATTAGCCGTTAGCCTTAAATTTGTTTTGAAGGTTTTTAATATTTTTTGAACAACAACCATTGCTTGAAATACGGGTTTGAGAATTTGTAACCCTGTGGTGTGCGATAGACGATCTTGATTTGTTCCAACCGCAACAGGGCCTTGTAAGCCGAAGCGGGTCCGGACAAACCAGTGTTGCGGACGAATTCCGATGATTGCGGTGAAAGTGTTTCGAAGCGAGCCAGACCTACCAAACATTTGAGCTGGATTCCTGTGATGGACACGAGCAGGGATTCGTAGGTTTTGGCTTCGCGAGAAAAGATGACTTGCATGGCCTCGGGAAGCAAATCTTCCGAAACAACACCCCCCGATTCTGTAATTTCCCACAACGCAGAACACAACTGTTGTGTGTCACCAGGGTTGTGCTCACTCAATTGAAAAATTTTTGTCATGAGATTTGAGTCGATTTTACGTTTTTCCAGGGCGAATTTATTTTTCAAAAAATGGGCAAAAACATCATCGTCTATGGCTCCCACCCAGAGGGGCAGGGCTGATTTGAAAAAGGGGCTGTCCTGATGTGTGAAGATTTCTTCCATCCGATTGCGAACACTTCCAGAAAAAATGTAAGGGATTTTTGTGTGAAACTGGACTTTTCCCCGCATACAGGCCAGCAGGCTTGCATGATCGACAAGATTGAGAATATCCTGAAACTCGTCAAAGACCACAACCAGAGGCTTGCGGTGCGAGAGGGTGGCGTAAAGGTCCAGGATGTGTTCTACGGAATCCGGTGTGGCCTTGGAAGAAACATCGAAACTGAATGATGGCTCTCCGGAATAGGGATCGATTGAAATTTGAGGTTTGAGATGAGACAAGGCCTTGAATAATTTTTGAAACAATCCGGCCTGTTGTTCATATGTGGCTAACGCGTTCAGCAGACGACGAACAACGTCCTCGGTTGTTTTGACTTCAAGAAAATCAGCATAAAGAATGAGAGATTTTTTTTTGGAGGTGCAGGCTTGCCAAATCAGCGATGTTTTGCCCGTGCGGCGTTCGCCTTGGACCACGACGTTTTGAGCTGAAAGGATGTTTTGATGTAAAGTCTTGATGAGTTCTGGGCGCGGACAAAAATATTCTTCGTTCACAACGCGACCGTAACGAAAAGGATTCATGATCTCTCCCTTCTTGAAATATTACCATTGTGTATCATACTAAATAGTATCATACACAATGGTAATATTAACGGCAAGCGATTTAATAGTGTCAGTCATCTTTTACCCTTAAAAGGTACAGTCACTGCCCACGCATTCTATGTCTGCCTTGCAGAGCTCTGGTGAGCACATTTTTGAAAGGGTATATTGACATTATACTCGATGATGGTGCGCGTAATACGTAATCGAGTAAAAACACAAATGATCCGTGTTTTAGTCGATGTCGATTACCCCAGCCCCCAAAACAGCCTTTAACAGCAGACAGCAATCACCAGTTATTGTCATTTGTTTCATAAGCAAACTCAAACCGCAATTTCTCCATTTCTTTAACCCTCGAAAATCCCACACAAATATTTATGCGACAAATTGTGTCGTAATTTGGTCTCTTATTTGCATGTGTAGACAAGCGATGGCCGGGGGGCACGTCAGTTCACATCAGATCAAAAGCTTATCAAAACGATAACAAAGCTACTTATTTGACTTGGAAAACGTATGACGGAGGAACGCCAAGGGGGCAATCTGTTGAAATCATTGGGCAAAAAAACTGAGTGCCGTCGAGCTCGTTGGCTTGGAAGTTGCAAGATGGGTAAGTGGCCTTCGATCGATGAGGAGACACAGAAATGGTTGGCAAGGTTTCAACACAGCAAGCTGGGGTGCAAACTGATGCTCAGAAAGCGGAAATTCCCGTCTCTTTGCAGGTCCCTGTTGTTCCTATCACTAGTTCACGGGTTGCCCTTCCGGACAGAGAAGTTCCAATCGCCACCGATACCTTCAGCCTGCAGACAGGGGCCGCTCCCGTTCAGCCCGGGGTAGAAGTCACACGAGGTTTTAAGCGTTTCGCCGGTTCCGCTAGTGAAGTGTGGTCGGGGGTGACCAAGGACCCCGCTGTTCAGGCGCTTCTCTCCGAGGTCAATGGCAGGGATTTCACGACAGCCTGGCAGGGCGTCCCGTCCGATTTTCGCAGGGTTCTGGATGCGCATCCCAAAGGGGCCATCGGGTTTGGAATTGTGTTGTCCGACCGCGTGAAAGTCCGTCTCTATGAGGCCTGGCAACAGCTTCCCGATGGAGAGAGATTACCTCCGAAACGGATCCACAAAGACATGGAACGCCTGAGGCAAATCATGGCTTTCGTGGGGCAAAATTATCCCGACGAGGCTTTGGATCTTCCGTACACCGAAATCACCCTCAAGGCCTTGACGGAGCTCATGCGCGGCGATCGCGAGTCGGTCACAGAAATTTGCAATTGGTTGGACACCTTTGGTTTTGAAATCCAGATTCGGGAACTCGAACAACAAAATCGACAACCGCTGGAACAGATAGCAATTCGTCGCCAGGAGCTTGTGGATCATCAAGCCGCGCTCCAAACCCTGCAAGGAGAAATGGATCGTCTTCGTGGTGACCAAGGTGAGTGGTGGAATCCCTGGGACGCCGATCATGAACAGGAAATCGCGGAACTTCAAAGCCGGATCTTGGCCGTTCAGGACGAGATCGCCTCTTATCAGGATTCAATCCCTGAGTGGCAAGCAGAAATTGACGCTGTGCAAAGCCAAATCAACGAGACGTTGTGGAAACTGCTCGTGGGAAGAGGCGGCACACAGGAGACCCTGGACCAGTTTCTGTATGCGATCAGCTACAACCCCTCTCAAGTTCCCGAAGCCCTCAAAGGCAAGCTTCCCGCGGCCAAGGCACGTTTGGCAAAGACAGCCGCCGATGGCTCTGTCGAAAAATTACTGCTCACAGGTCAATACGAAGACGCGTTGGCCCTCGCGGTCCAAAATTACAACACAAAATCTCTGAGTCTGGACGAGGCGGTGCTTTCGCAATATCCCGGGATCGAGGATGAGGTGGAGGAGTATGATATGGGGGGCACGACCATCGCCGCCTCGATGGTCGGTAGCATGAGCATCCCTGCCATGCTGTCCAGAAGGTCAAAACAACCCGACTTGGTTAACAACCCACCTACAGGCTGGATCCCCATTCAGACAGGTCCTGACATGGGCAATCTGTGTGACTGGCGTTTTGTCAAAAAACTCCCTGATGGCAGCTATCTCTACCGTACCTATTCCGTGGCTGAAGGCGATGGTTACGCCCCTAGTATTTCTTTCACTGAAGAAACGAAAGCACCCGGTTCAGTCGATGGTGTAGCCACGGGGCTCGAAGCACAACGTAGTGACCTCAAGTCGGCCTTGGCGCAAAATCCCTACATCAGCGGGATTGCCGAGCAGGGTAGCGAACTCATGGCCCTGCTGGGCCCTCTCCAGCACGATTTTCAAACGGTCGTCTCGGCAGACAATGCCACCGAAAGCGATGTAGTCGCCATCAAGGAAAGAGCGGCGGCCCTCAAAGCGTACTGGGTCACCAACGGGGGCCAGGCCAGATTGCAAGCACTGGCGGCGGAGGCGTGCAAGACCATTGAGACCCTGCGAACGCTCCTTCCTTTGGGGTGGGATCAGAATGAATTTGACAACTACGTAACGGAACTGGGCTCCTATCTCTCGAATGTGGAAAGGTTGGCACAGGGAGATGAAATCGAAAAAATGATCGAAGCGATCGAAGCCCCCAGGTTCACGGCTGATACCGGGAAATACTGGCGTGACACGCAGTGTTTGGTTACGGTAGCCGCCGTGATTGGCGCTGTCACTCTGATCTGTCTGATCCCGCCACTGGCGGGTGTGGCGACGTCATCCCTTTCGTTGGGGAGCGTGGCGGCCCTGGGGGGCCCGGGGGGGCGG
>CAZGMS010000087.1:0-18915 GCA_964526915.1 uncultured Nitrospirales bacterium | reverse complement strand
CAACCAGAGGGTTGCCTTTTTTGGTTGCTGCGATTCAGGGGATGCAGGCCAATTCCTTCACCGCACACAACAATCATATTTGGTTTCATCAACCAAAATGTAAGCCTCGTCTCGCTCACCGCATTTGGTCTGGCATTGTGCGATCAGTTGTTCTACAGGCGGGGCTTCCGTTGAGGAGAGGCCTTTAACAAGGGCAGAGGCCAGCGTGTTGGAATAACTTACATAGCGGCGGGAGTTATTGTTCATTTCAATATTAGCGCCACCAAAACCCTCCATGTAATTTAAGTTCATGGTGCTTCTTAAGTCGACTGTGCCCGATCCCACACAGCCTTCAATGTCCATGGTGTAGGAACCTGTGTTGCTCACATATTTTCTGCGATACCCTACCATGCCGCTTCCCGAATAACTGACTACAATGGAAAGCAATCCAGAGACATCCGTGGGTTCCCACTCGATCACGGCTTCAGTGCCCGACAGGATGTCACCGTTTTCAATGTTGGTGATCTCGGGGACGGAAAAAGAGGGGATGATGGCCGTGGTCTCGTTGCCATCGGGATCTGTGTAGGTGATGTAATAGTTTCCGCCGTCAGTGGTTTTATCGATCTCCCCGCTGTAGTCCTGATCCAGATTCAAGATGGCGTTGTTCGATAGATAAACATCGTTCGAGATCCCTGCTTCTGTATCTGCATTGGCATCGGCGTAGGCCCTGAGGCTCTCGCCCTGATTGAATTCAATCCCGATTCCGCTCGATTCCGTTTCCATCTGCGCGCTGACCTGCGCCTCGTCATCACTGGAGTACTCATAGATTGATGCCTCGAGGACGAGGTCCTCAGCCAGCATTGAGGCCAGCTCGTTACTATGAATGGCGGCGCAACTCATGCTCATGAGTGCGAATATGGTAAGGCCTGTCGCCATGAGATATTTTTTAAGAGATGGGAAAGTCATGGTCATATAAACCTCCGTATTAGGGTTATTGTTCCTTCTTTCGTATTATCGCGTTTGGGACACGAAAGATGCCCCCAAAAGAGGGTTTTTGTCTTTATCTTGTATACAGTGTATACAGGATGGGTAACCCTTCGACTTCCCTCGACAGTACTCGGGATCAATCGCTCAGGGCAGGTGGGTAATGGGTTATGGGCGTAAACAGAAAAGCTAAAATACATCCGGACAACTGGCAGGATCGGTGGGGATCAGGTTGGTAAGACCCTCAAAATTGACGGGATCATCAAGGGAATAAGCGCCGATAATCTCGGCGCAGGTGATGGCTTCAAGATCAACAACGCATTGTGCGAGGTTGTCCTCATTGGCAGTGTAGGTTCCTTCGTTGATAGCTGTTTCCAGTTCGGCGAGTGACAGGGCGGCATCGGCGCCGTCGACACCAAAATAACCGGACAGGTTGGGGGCGATTCCCACACCAATCAGGCAGACGAATTCCGAAAGTTCGGGGACACACGCTGTGATTTCAGCGCAGAGAGTGGCTACGAGCGTTGATGCCGCCGTGTAGGTATCGGGATCGGGTTCAGGTTCGGGAACTGCCTCATTCTGGATGACTCCTGAATCGGTCAGGATCGCCGTAGCATCCGAAGCAGTCGAGGCTGTGGCCGCGTAGGTCTCAAAGGTATCATCGGGTTTGTTGATGGTGATCACGATCTGATCGCCATCCACCATGTTCAGGACTTCCAAGGTGACCTGCTCATTGGCGCTGTCGTAATAGGTCAGCGCGGTGAGATCGCTTGCATATTCCTCGCCATTGATGACGATGTCGTTGGTGGTTTCAACCAGCGAGCTTGTATTCGTGCCAATGACGCTCAAGGGGATGTAAATGGTAAGTGAATCATCCTCAGAAATTTTGCTGATGGTCACTGTCACAATGGGATCTGTGGGTGATGAGTTTCCCACCTGTGTGGTGCCGCTTCCGCCGCAATCACAACGGCACAGGCAGAACAAAAAAGAACAGATGACAAAAGACACCATAAAAAATCGGTGAGGGGAACTCATGTCACTGGTCTAACAAGCTCCCCAAAAAATGACAGCAAAAAAATGTGGAGATTTGCATTTATTGTATACATTGTATACAGATCCGGGCAGGCATGCCCTGCATGATACGATGCAAGGGCGTGTTCACGTGTTCACGTGTTTACGTGTTCACGTGTTCACCCCACTACGCTCTTCGAGCTTTGTGGGGCAGGCGTGTTCACGAGGGGGAATTATGGACGTGTTGCAGATATTGGATTACAGTGATTACAGGGTGTTTCTCAAAGAGCTGTACGAACGACGAAAACAGATCAGTGGGAAATATTCCTACAGGCAGTATGCCGATGACCTGGGGTTTTCGGCGTCAAATTACCTCCATCTGGTTGTTGCGGGGCAGAGGAATCTCTCACCCTCGGCGGCGGCAAAAATTATGGTCCATTTCAAATGGACGGCTCAGCAAAAAAAATATTTCAGGGCACTGGTGCTTTATAACCAGTCGACAAAGGCTGACGAACAGGAAGCCTGTTTTCGGGCACTCGAAAAAATTCTGGGCAAGAAAAGGGTCATGATAGGACCCGATCAGGCGGCCTATTTCAGCAGGTGGTATCTGCCCGTCTTGAAAGAGATGGTTGCTTTGAAAAATTTTGTCCCCCACCTCAATTGGATTTCCAAAACTCTTTTTCCGTGTGTCGATGAGCCATTGGTGAAGGAGGGGCTTGCCATTTTGGAGCGGCTGAAAATGATCAAGCGGGTTAAGGATCGGTGGGTGCAGGAGGCCGAGCACCTCACGACCCCACTGCAGATTAATTCATCAATGGTGCACGGTTATCATAGAGAGATGCTCAAATTATCGGCAAATGCGCTGAATATGGATTCGGCCCATCGCGATATTTCCACGATGACGATGAGTCTTTCTCAGAGGCAGTTTGACTGGCTTAAACAGCGTGTGATTGACTTTAGGGATGAGGTGCAACAGGAACTGCAGGGCATGCGCGATGAGCAGACCCTGGTGGCACAACTCAACATCCAGCTGTTTCCTGTGACGAGAACATGATGCATTACGTTTATCTTCTACAATGCCGCGATGGGAGCCTGTACACTGGTGTTGCCACCGACCTTGAAAAAAGGTTGGCTCAGCACATGGCTGGCAAGGGGTCCAAATATGTCCGGTCCCGATTGCCCTTTACCTTGGTGTATCGTGAAGAGTGCGAATCTCAATCAGAGGCGCTCAAGCGAGAGTGCCACATCAAAAGCCTGTCACGCGCTGAAAAACTTGTTTTGATTAAGGACATCTCTAAAAACCCCGCATGAACCCCCTGTTATGAGAGGGGGCAGGGGGAGTTAAAAAATCTTTGACGTTATTTTGATTCCTGCCTAGGGTCTCGCACACACATTTATTTTAGGAGGCAAATAGGTTATGAAGATGTTAAAAAATTATATTGATGGTGAATGGGTCGATTCCAGTTCCAAAAATTTTCTTGAGGTCAGAAACCCCGCTTCGGCAGAGGTGCTTGCCAAGGTGCCACTTTCTACGGCAACAGAAGTTGATGTGGCAGTGCAGGCGGCCCAAAAGGCCTATTGGGAATGGCGGACCACCCCTCCGGTGCAACGTGCACGCTATTTTTATCGTCTTAAAGATGTGCTCGAGAATAATTTTGAGGAACTGGCCAAACTCACAACCATCGAGGCTGGTAAGACGATGGATGAATCCCGTGGTGAGTTGCGTCGGGCGATCGAAATGGTCGAAGTGGCCTGTGGCATACCCAGCTTGATGATGGGGGCCTGTCTCGAGGACATCACCAAAAATATTGATTCTACAGCGTTCAAACAACCGATGGGTGTGTTTGCCGCGGTGGCCCCTTATAATTTTCCACTGATGGTGCCTTTCTGGTTTTGGCCCTTTGCCGTGGCTTGTGGCAATACCTTTGTGCTCAAACCGTCCGAACAGGTTCCGCAAAGTCAGATACGGATCATGGAAATCATCGATGAAGAAATCGGTTTCCCCCCTGGCGTGCTTAATCTCGTTAATGGTGGCAAAGAGACAGTCACTGCACTGCTAGAACATCCTCTCATCAAAGGCGTGTCCTTTGTGGGCTCTAGCCCAGTGGCCCGCATCATATACAGCAAGTGCGGTGAAACGGGCAAAAGGGTTCAGTCGTTGGGCGGTGCCAAAAACTTTCACATCATCATGCCCGATGCCAACATCAAAGAAACCGTGGGGGCCATCATGGGCTCGGCATTTGGTTGTGCGGGTCAGCGGTGTTTGGCCACCAGTGTTTTGCTCGCTGTTGGTGATGTTTATGAGCCTCTCAAAAAGGCTGTGGTCGAGGCCGCCTCCAAGATCAAGGTGGGTTACGGTTTGGATGAGTCCGTGCAGATGGGCCCTGTCATTTCCAAAGCCCACAAGGAAAAAGTGCTTTCCTACATTAACAAGGGGCTCGAAGAGGGCGCCGAACTTCTGCTGGATGGTCGTAAGATCAAGGTGAGTGGCTTTGAAGAAGGCTATTTCATTGGCCCAACAGTTTTTGACAAACTCAAGCCCGAGATGGTCATTGCCAACGAAGAAATCTTTGGACCCGTGCTTGGCATCATGCAGGTGAAGACCATGGACGAGGGGATTGAGATCATCAAAAAGAACCCATTTGGCAATTCCACGTCGATCTTTACGGCGAGTGGCAAAGCGGCGCGCGAGTTTGTGTACAAAGCAGAGTGCAGTATGATGGGCATCAACATCGGCATTGCGGCGCCCATGGCGTTTTTCCCGTTTGGTGGTACCAAGGGTTCATTCTTTGGCGACATCAAGGGGCATGGTCGTGAGATCGTGGATTTTTTCACCGATCGAAAAGTGGTGGTCACACGGTGGGTATAAAAAGAAGAATGGCTGTCATGTTTGTTTTCGCATGTGAGACAGTCGGCCGAAGTGGTATCATTGCCGGGGCAAACGGCCTGCGGTTACTCGGCCATGAAAACACGGCGTTTGTCATTATTTGTTGTTTTGTGCCGGCCTTGGCGTCTCACATGCGAAAACAAACATGACAGCCATTCTTGAGGATGGGAATGTATTATGGAATTGACAAACTTTGGTTCAATCATGAAGTTCGCGATTGATCGCGAAACCGACCTCAAGGACATTTTGGTAAGGGCTATTGCCGATCCCAAACTGTCATCGCTTGCTGATCAGCTCACAGCAATGACGGCGCAGAATCAGTCCAATCTTAAGTTGCTGGAACGGACCAGACGCGAGGGGATTTGTGAGATGGTATTGCACCCCATCACGGGTTTAAACTCAGATGATTATGTGTTCGCCGCTGATCCACACGCCTTGGGTAGTGCCGATGGCTTTGTCTCCTTCATCAAAATAGCGAGTGAAAAGCTTATGCGGTTTTATGCCACAGCTGGAGAAAAACTGCCTGCGGACGATGCCAAGAGGGCGTTTTTGAAGTTGGCGAAAAAACCATACTTGTGAATCGTGCATCGTTGATCGTGAATCATACCCTAACGGGCACAAGTACCCTTTGGGGCACAGGCGATCCACGATTCACGAACAACGATCCACGCCTAACAGGAGGCCATCATGACCCGTAAAATTAAATCAGGAATCATACAATGTTCACTTCCCATGCATGAAGGTGAGGGTAGCATCGAGGCCATCACGTCGGCGATGTTCGAAAAACACATTCCCTTCATCGAAAAGGCCGGCAAACAGGGCGTGCAAATCCTTTGCATGCAGGAGATCTTCACCACACCATATTTTTGTCCCTCACAAGACATCAAATGGTACAAAACTGCCGAGAAGGTTCCCGGACCAACGGTTGATCGATTGAAAGAGTACGCCAAAAAATACCAGATGGTCATTGTGGCTCCCATCTACGAAGAAGAAATGACAGGCGTGTATTACAACACAGCGGCCGTGATCGATGCTGATGGCAAGTATTTGGGCAAGTACCGCAAAAATCATATTCCGCAGGTGGCAGGGTTTTGGGAAAAATTTTATTTCAAGCCCGGCAATCTGGGTTATCCGGTTTTCGATACCCGCTATGGCAAGGTGGGTGTTTACATCTGCTACGATCGTCATTTCCCTGAGGGGGCACGTTTGCTTGGTCTGAATGGTGCTGAGATTGTGTTTAACCCATCCGCCACTGTGGCTGGTCTATCACAGTACATTTGGAAGATCGAACAACCCGCGCACGCAGTAGCCAATGGGTATTTTATGGGTTGCATCAATCGTGTGGGAACCGAAAAGCCTTGGAACATAGGCAAATTCTATGGGTCCAGTTATTTTGTGGATCCCCGGGGCCAGTTTTTGGCGCAAGGGAGTGAGAACGAAGACGAACTCGTGGTCGCGGATCTTGATCTGGATCAAATTCGAGAAGTGCGCGACCTCTGGCAATTCTACCGCGATCGAAGACCTGAGACGTATGAGAATATGATCAAGCTCCTGCCGTGAGATTACCAGATGATGACCCGATGACCTGATGA
Organism: uncultured Nitrospirales bacterium; assembly: GCA_964526915.1. Classification (GTDB taxonomy): domain Bacteria; phylum UBA10199; class UBA10199; order UBA10199; family JADGCS01; genus JAHJDR01. The sequence goes on along the minus strand of CAZGMS010000087.1, from coordinate 12,462 downwards.
TAACAGTTGACTTATGGGAGGCCATGAATTACCATAATTATAGTCATTAAAGAGGTCATTATGGGAAAATACGATAAAATCCTGCCAATCACAGATGTCAAAAAACACTTGCTGTCTTACGTGAAGGATCTGGGTGAATTGAATGAGTCCATTGCCATCACACGTAACGGGTACCCCACTGCCGTATTGCTCAGTGTCGACGAATACGAGGGACTGTTGGAAACCATCGAAATTCTCAGCGATGCAAAACTCATGAAGGTGATCAATAAATCCCGCAAAGATATGGAGACAGGCAGAACCCTTTCACACGCTGATGTATGGAACGATCAATAAAAATCGAATATTCAAAGACCGCCGCTACAATCATTCGTCATCTGCCCCCCTCGGCCAAGGGACCTGTTCGGCATTTGATTGAACAATTGTCCACGCAACCCTGTCTTGGCAAGCCTTTGCGCGATGAGTTGGAAGGTTATCGTTCTCACCGCTATAACCGCTACCGTGTGATTTATTGTTATCACGAAGACAAGAAGTTGATTGAAATTATTTTTGCGGGTCAACGCGCTGATGTTTACAGCTTATTTAGCCGTTATTTGAAGACACAAAAAAAGAAACAGTGATCTGTTTTCATTTTGCAACACAAATCAATCACATTGAACAAATCGTTTACTTTCTTGATAAACCAATCAAACTTGATAAAGAAGATGTCGGACGAATTGTGAGGAGGGGGATATGGCTCTGATTCTAAAAAACGGGGTTGTGGTGACGGCTGCCGATACCTGCAAGGCCGATGTCAAAATAGAAGGCGAAATCATCACACACATCGGACGGAACTTGCCTTCGGCAATTGGCGATCAAACCATAGACGCAATAGGCAAATACATTTTTCCCGGCGGGGTCGATGCGCATACTCACTTTGAACTCCCATTTATGGGAACCTACAGTGCCGACGATTTTCATACCGGTACAAAAGCGGCCATTTGTGGTGGCACCACCTCCATCATTGATTTTGTGATTCCCGAAAAGGGCAAGCCCCTTTCGTCTGCCCTCAAAGCATGGCATGTCAAGGCCGAAGGAAAAGCGGTTGCGGATTATGGTTTTCACATGTGTGTCAACGAATACAACGATCAAGTCGCCAAAGAGATCCCTTTTCTCATTGAGGAGGGTGTCAGTTCGTTTAAGTGTTTCATGGCCTACAAGAATATTTTGCAGATCGACGATGGTCAACTGTTGGCCGTGCTCAAAAACGTGGGGGCGCATGGCGGGCTGGTTTCGGTCCATGCCGAAAACGGCGACATGATTGTGTCTCTCATCAATGAGTATTTGAGTCAGGGCAAAACAGCACCAGAGTATCACTGGCGTTCGCACCCCTCGATTGCCGAAGAAGAGGCTGTGTCTCGCGCGATCGCGCTTGCTGATCAGGCAGGGTATCCCATTTTTATTGTGCACCTCTCGGGCAAGGATGGTTTGCAAAAAATTCGTGAGGCTCGGGCCAAGGGCCAAAAGGTCTTTGCCGAGACCTGCCCGCAATATCTCCTGCTCCCTGCGGAGCTCTACACAAAGCCCGATTTTGAGGGGGCCAAGTATGTGATGTCGCCCCCCTTGCGTCCGGCGGATCATCAACCCAAGATGTGGGAGGGGTTGGCCGATGGTTCTATTCAAACTGTGGCCACCGATCATTGCCCGTTTAACTTCAAAGGCCAAAAAGACATGGGCAAAAATGATTTTTCAAAGATTCCCAACGGCATTCCGGCTATTGGAGATCGTTTTAACCTGCTTTATACCTATGGTGTCATGGCAGGCAAAATTAGTTTGAACCGGTTTGTCGATGTGGTGGCCACAACCCCTGCCAAAATTTTTGGCATGTATCCGCAAAAGGGGAGTATTGTTGTTGGCGGTGATGCTGATCTGGTCATCTTTGATCCCAAAGTGCATACGACGATCAGTGCAAAAACTCATCATCACAATGTAGATTATTCTGTGTTTGAAGGATTTAAACTCGAAGGTCAGCCGACCGATGTGTTACTCCGAGGCAAATTTGCCATGCGTGACGGCAAATATGTGGGAGAACAGGGGAAGGGGAGATTTATATCAAGAAGGACATCGGGAAGAGTGTGAAGATTAATTTGCTGTGGATCGTGGGTCGTGTATCGTGAATCGAGAAATGCATTTACGATCCACGATCAACGATCCATACCCTCTGGGGCACAAGCGATCAACGAAAGGAATATCATGACAAATGAAGAAATCAGACAATGGGACAAAGAACACTGTGTGTATTGCTGGAAAAAACAGCGGAGCACTCAACCAATTATCATGGAACGCGCAGAAGGGATTTACCAGTATGATATCGATGGCAAACGCTACATTGATTTCTGCTCTGGCCTGCTGTCCATCAACATCGGGCATGGCAACAAACATGTGCTCGATGCGATGAAGGCGCAGATGGACAAACTCTGCTATGTGGGTTCCATGTTTGGGACCGACGTGAGGGCCAAACTCTGCAAAATGATTTCTGAAGTAACGCCGGGCGATCTCAATCACGTGTTTTTTACCAACGGTGGTGCCGAGGCTGTGGAAAACGCACTCAAAGCCGCGCGCTGGTACACAGGGCGTCAAAAAATCTATTCAGCGTGGCGTGGTTATCACGGGGCCACAGCTGGGGCGATATCCATCACGGGCGATCCGCGGCGTTGGCCAGCAGAACCAGCAGTGCCTGGTGCTGGCAAATTTTTTGGCCCGTATTGTTATCGTTGTCCGTTTGGTTACAAGAACGAAAACGAATGCAAAATGCAATGTTTGGAAGTGCTCAAAACACAGGTGATGATCGAAGGGCCCAAAACCATTGCGGCCATCATTATAGAACCGATTGTGGGAACCAGCGGATTGATTGTACCTCCCAAAGAATTTGTAAAAGGTGTGCGTCAGCTTTGCGACGAAAATGGCATCGTCATGATATCCGACGAAGTCATGGCGGGCTGGGGCAGGTGCGGCAAATGGTTTGGTATTGAACACTTTGATGTGGTGCCCGATATCATTACCACGGCAAAGGGTTTGACGTCATCGTATGTGCCGCTGGGTGCTGTGATCTGGAATAAAAAGATCATGGATCATTTCTGCCAAACGCCGTTCACCGGCGGACTCACGTATTCCGCGCACGCGCTGGCTTGTGCTGCGGCCGTGGCCAATATCGAAGTTTACAAAAAAGAAAATCTCATCGAAAAATCCGCTAAAGATGGTGATTATTTGGGACAAAAATTGATTGAGCTTAAAGAGAATCATCCTTCCGTCGGCGATGTGCGCTGGAAGGGGCTTTGGGCGTGCATTGAACTTGTTGAAAACAAAATTAGCAAAGAACCCATTGCTGGTTATGTGGATGCCAAACGTAATGTATCGCTGGAACTCAACAAACGCCTGATTGCGATGGGGCTGACTCTTTTTGCCAAGTGGGATTTTATTTTCATAGCCCCCCCCCTCATCATCACGCGTCCCCAAATCGACGAAGCCATCGCCATGATCGACAAAGCGTTGGAATACACGGATGAGATTGTGAAGAAGGTGTAGGAAATATCCGATAACAATGTATTGCCACCATAGCAGCACCGCTCAACAGCAAAAGGCTTAAAAAGGGAAATCCCTGTGAGGTATCTGGAAAATGCCAGAATTGCGGTTTGGATTCCCGCATTTGTAGAATCTATTCTGTGATCAATGGGCAGACGGTCAAAGACAGAATGCATCTGATTGTGGTGGATGAGGATTTGGGGTTTTGAAATGGAGAGATCATCATGAAAGCAACAACCGACAACAAAACACTCGAAACCATTCACGGCTTAAGATCAATACATGGAAATATTTCTGCAAAAGATGCTGGCCCGTCTAAAAGCGATAGGGTTTGTAGAATAGGGGGGGGGTAAATTCTTTTTATTGATGTTTATAAAATATCACGATATACTATGAATAGATAATATAAAATCATGCTATTCTATAAGTTGTATTATGTATAAAAGAGCGCAACTATTTAAAAATGCTGATAATTCAAGTTTTTTTGTGTTTGGGGCACGACAAACAGGAAAAACCACTCTATTTTCTCAAATTTACCCAGAAGCCCTAAGATATGATCTTTTGAGCCCTGCCGAATTTGAACGTTTAACGCGTGATCCAAACTTGCTCCACCAAGAGATAATCACCAGGTCCGGCAGCAATGTCGATCAAAAAATTCCAATTATCATCGATGAGATTCAACGCATTCCTGTTTTGTTAGACGTGATTCAATCGCTCATCGATAAAGAAAAATTTCAGTTTATTCTTAGCGGCTCCAGCGCGCGCAAACTCAAAAGACAAAACGCAAATCTGTTGGGTGGACGAGCACTTTCCTATTCGTTGTTTCCGCTCACGGCACACGAGATCACTGACTTTAATCTTCTGCAGGCACTCAATCGGGGAATGATTCCCAATCATTATTTGAATACGAATTTCCAAAAACGATTGCAGGCTTACGTGGGTCTTTATCTCAAGGAAGAAGTGGCTACCGAAGCTGCCGTTCGCAATCTGCAGGCCTTTGCCAAATTTCTTGATGCCGCCGCCTTCAGCAATGGCGAGATGGTCAGTTTTACAAACATTGCCTCTGAATGTGGCGTTTCGCCCATCACTGCCAAAGAATATTTCAATATTTTATCAGACACGCTGATTGGTAGATTTCTTCCTGCGTTTACCAAAAAAGCCAAGCGACGCGTGAAACATGCGCCCAAATTTTATTTTTTTGATCTTGGGATCACAAACCATTTGCTGAAGAGAAGCGAGATTCAGCCCGGCACAGAAAACTTTGGTCGTGTATTTGAACATTTCATTTATCAGGAACTGGTGGCGCACAGTCATTATTCTGGTCGCGATTATTCGCTAAGTTATTGGCGCACGATAGCCGACACTGAGGTCGATTTTATTTTGGGTGATCACGAAGTGGCCATCGAAGTCAAAGGAACCAGCGAAGTGAAACCAAAACAGCTCAAAGGGCTTAGAGTTTTTATGGAGGAGTTTGCGGTCAAAAAGGCCATCGTTGTTTCTTGCGACCAAAGGCCAAGAAAGGTTGATCAGATTCTCATCATCCCCTGGCAGGATTTTGTACAGCAGTTATGGAACGACGATGTCATGTGATGATAATGGGATATCGATTGACACATTGGTTTTTTTTGGATGTATGAAGGGTCACACGAAGATTATTTGAACGGAGGTTGTATGAAAAAAACAGTTAACTACGAAGCTATTAAAGATTTTAAACCCATGCGCGCGTCATTGAATGTGCAAGATGCCGTGCGCGAATCGAGTCGGTGCTTGCTTTGTGCCGATGCGCCGTGCAGTCAGGGTTGCCCGGCTGGTACGGATCCTGCCAAATTCATCCGGCAGATTCGGTTTGAAAATTACAAAGGCGCGGCGCGCACGATCCGCAATAACAACGTTTTTGGACTTGCCTGCGCTCACACTTGTCCGGTCGAAAAACTATGCGAAAAGGCGTGTTCCAGCAAACTCGTGGATGGGCCCATCAACATTGCAGGCCTTCAGCAGTTTGCTTGTGAATACGGCTGCACCAACAAACTTGAGTCATTTGAAAAAGTGGAATCCCATGGCAAAAAAGTGGCTGTGATTGGCTCTGGGCCCGCTGGTCTGGCCTGTGCAACGGAGCTTGCCAAAAAAGGTTTTTCTGTCACCGTGTTCGAAAAAGAAAACTCAGCGGGCGGTGTTCCGGTGCAGACCATCCCATCGTACAGGTTGCCAAATGCAGCCATCAGTGATGCCGTGAATACGGCAAAACAGCTTGGTGTAAATTTTGTTTTTGGCAAAACCATCAGCGGCAAAGATGCAGTCAAAAACCTTCTCAATGATGGTTATAAAGCCTGCTTTGTTTCGACAGGACTTGTCACGTCCACGGAGTTACCACTTTTTAATGGATTTCAGAATGTGGCCAACGCCAAATCGTTTTTGAATACGGTAAAATTTGGAAGCAAACCAAATTTTAACGGCAAGAACGTGGCGGTGATTGGTGGCGGCTCGGTAGCGATGGATGCGGCCATCACGGCAAAAGCTCTGGGCGCCAGCAATGTTTATGCGGTTTCTCTTGAAGCGTTAAACGAACTTCCCGCTGATCCAGAAGAGATTGAATTGGCCCGGGGTGCTCATGTTACGTTTATTCCTGCGTCGCAGATTACTGAAGTGGTGAGTGAAGGCAAAAATATTTCTGCGTTGAAAGGTGTGAACATTACGTGGGCAGAAGCGGGCAATTTTTCGCCAGCCAACGCACGGCCTGTGGCGGGGACCTCATTCACGATCAAAGCAGATTATGTGATTCAGGCGATTGGCTCATCAGCGGGTGCCGAAATCAAAGAATTAGCCACAGGATTGAAACACAAAGGACGCGGCACGATCGCTGTGAGCGATGCTTTTGCAACAGATGTTAAAGGCGTGTTTGCTGGTGGCGATATCGTGAATGGCGGCGCCAGCATTGCACAAGCTGTTGGTGAAGGCAAAAAAGCGGCAGAGAGTATTCATCGATATTTATTAGGAACGGAAAAATAACATTTCGAAGGTTTTGTTTGAGGGGTGATACGGCAGAGCTATTATTTTTCTGACGAATCCCGCGATTTAGCGGGACGCGTAGAGCCTGCTCGAAGCGAGGAAGAAAAAAATAGCTCGCCGGAGCAGGACCCCGAGAGCAAAACAAATAAAAGAATTTTTCCGTCATGAGATCAATTTTTCGGAGGTTAAAATGGCAACGAAACCAAATCTTAAAATTAACTTTTGCGGCGTCACATGCGAAAATCCGTTCTTTCTGTCATCATCGCCCGTTTCAAATTCTGCCGAAATGTGCGAGCGGGCTTACGACGCGGGCTGGGGTGGGATCGTTTATAAAACGCTCAATCTCGAAAGCAAATTCAAGGTCGTCATGCCGTCACCCAGACTCTCTGCCATGCACTGCGAAGACAAGCGCTTTGTGTGTTTGCAGAATGCTGAGCAGATTACGGATCGTCCCATTAAAGACAACATTGCAGACATCGCTTATTTAAAGAAAAAATATCCAAACAAGGTTTTGGTGTCGAGCATCATGGGTTATGAAAATGCGGACTGGGAGTTGTTGGCCAAGATGTCTGAGGATGCCGGTGCCGATATGCTGGAGCTCAATTTTTCATGTCCGCAAATGGCGCGCAAGGACGCGGGGCACAGGGTGGGGCAGAATTACGATGCGGTGTCTCATTTCTGCGAGGCGACCAAAAAAGGTTCGCGTTTGCCGGTCATTGCCAAAATGACCCCCAACATCACCGACATGGTGCCTGTGGCTTTGGCCGCCAAAGAGGGTGGGGCAGATGCGATTTCGGCCATCAATACTATTCGTGGCATCACGGACATCGACGTTGAGAACTTTGTGCCGTGTCCCACAATTCACGGGCAATCATCCATCACAGGTTGCTCTGGTTGGGCGGCCAAGCCAGTGGCCTTGCGGTTTGTGAGTGAACTTTACAATTCCAAAGAACTATCTCTGCCGGTTTCTGGCATTGGTGGCATCACCACGTGGCGCGATGCCTTGCAATTCTTTCTTTGTGGGGCGACCAATGTGCAAGTCACAACGGCCATCATGCGTTATGGGTATCGCATTGTGGAGGACATGATTGAGGGGCTGAGTGATTGGATGATTGATCACAAAATCACGTCACTCAACGAAATCATTGGCAATGCCGCTAAAAAACTCATCGATCCATCAGAACTCAATAATCGCTATCAGGTAGTGTCGCAAATTGATGCCGATAAATGCATCGGGTGTGGGCAGTGCTGGATTTCGTGTCATGACGGGGCGAATCAGGCGATCAAATTTGACGCGTCTTTGCGCAAGGCCAGTGTCGATGAAACCCGTTGTGTGGGTTGTCTTTTGTGCAAACACATCTGCCCGGTGGATGGTTGCATCACACACAAAGAGGTGGATACTGCCACCATCAAACACGCCGCGGTGTTTTGAGTTTTTATTTAGTCTGTGTGCGAAACGAATCAAAACTTGCTCCGTCCCCACAAGACAGCGGTTTGTATTTCTCAACATTCTCTTGAAAAATCCTATCTAATCTCTGGATCGTCAGGGTGTCTTTATCACTGGAATTTAAAAATCGATCAGAGACATTTGATAATTCTTGAGGATCAGTTTGAAGATCATATAATTCTGTTTCGCCAATATAGGGAGATATGTATTTAATCAGTTTCCAATTTACACTTCTCCGTCATGGGAGGCAGGCGCAGAATACGAGGCAAATTTTTCCCTCCAATTTGATAATTTGCTGTCGATATGCCCCATAATTGATCTCGATAGTCCAAAACAAACAATAATATCAAACTATTACATAATGTTCTCTTGGCAAGGAAATTGCAGTTCAGATCGGTATGCCTGGTTTTAATCTTGTCGATGATCTGGGTTTTTTGCTGGCGGACTACTACAGTATTGACGATGCCGGTCAATCCTTTCTGGATGAAGTCCATACCGCTCATTCCCTGTTGGAAGAAGTGAGGATCATATTAGAAAATGATCAGACCGGACTCATGGACCAGACCTTTGATTCGTACGAGGATTTTTACAACGCGTGGGATCAATTTGTTTCTAGGCAAGAACAGGGATCGATTTTTCGCAGCGCCAGGCACACCGAAGAAGACACGGGGATGGCTGGTGCTCTTGATGAGGCGGGGGATGCGGAGGTGATGTTCCCACCCTGGTTTGCAAAGGTGAAAAAATTTTTCACTGATGTTGAGGCGAAACGCTTCCAAAACGAAGACACGATTTATCAGGTTCGTGATACAGGTTTTGCACAATCACGCCTGATCTACATCGATGTTTATGATGAAGCACAATCCATTTTCGATGTCTTGTTCACTGTGGATCAGGGTATCAATGAACTGTTGGGTGTGTACGCGGAAATGGCACCAGCCACATCGCTTCAAACATTGCCAGAGGGGTATGAACCAGCAGACCGGAAAGAGGTCATTATGCTTTGCGATCGATTGAAGCTTGACTATCAGGTAGTCGAGGAGATGTGGGCTGATATTGTCGCAGAAGGAATCACCACAGCCGATGAAGTGCTGGACGAGCTTAAAGCCCGTGCCGTGGCTTTTGCGCAGGACAGGGTGGTCTCCTTTGCCTGCAAATTGGTGTCATTGATGAAAGGAAAAAAATACACACCGGGAGGGAAAAGCCCTCGTCAGGGTTTCGATTGCAGTGGGTTGGTGTGGTATGTTTACAAGTCGCTTGGGCTAGATTATACTTTTTTGGGTGCCAACAGTTTTTCGCAGTCCGCACGGGATCCGACAGGTGCGTTTGCCAAAGTAACTGATGATGTGCGACTTGGAGACGTGGTGTGGTTTCCGGGACATGTGGGGGTAGTCACGAGTGTGGCCAACGGGCGGGTTCAATTCGTTCATTCATGCAGTCGGGGAGTGGTCACAGATGATCTGGAAGAGTACATCAAATACAGTCCCGAAGGTGGAAAACATTTCTTTTACAGGAACAGGGCTTTGTTTTAGGACGGAAAAAAAGAATTACGAACATAATGATGAGAGATGTCCTCAAAGCATAGAGGGCAGGATTGATCTCTGTTTGAAATAAATCTCAAAATAAAGCGATATTTTCCTAGGAAAGCTGGTGAAAATAGTATAGATGCCCTCTGGTTCTTACAGTGAGAACCCAGAAAAGGGCAGCTAGTTTGCCTTTTTTGGATAATACGCATTTTAAGGAGTAAATATAATGGAAAAAGGTACAGTTAAGTTTTTTAATATGGACAAAGGCTTTGGCTTCATCAAACCAGATAATGGTGCAAAAGATCTTTTTGTTCACACATCAGCAGTCGAAAATGGTCCCATCGCGGAAGGCGACAAGGTTGAATTCGAAGTCGGTCAAGGCAAAAAAGGTCCTTGTGCCGAAAAAGTTCGTCGCATATAGGCAAAGAACAGCTCCGCCAGCTCATATTCCGCTCCCGATTTCATTCCCATTTCATAGTAATATTATTATTGATTGGTAATGTGTCTGTGTTGTTGATCGATTTGATCAATGGGTGTTGGTGTTTGTCCTGGCCAGCCCTTGTTCGTTTGTGAGCTTGGGAATTTTGGTCCATTAACTAAGGGCCAACAGGTTGGCTTGTACTACCGCGTCACCCTTGTGCGCAAAGAGACCTTCGATGGAGCGTCTGATTTTGTCTTTGAGGCCAGCGATCTGGAGTTCATTGACCAGTGCCCCCAAAAGCACAATGTTGGCGGCCTTTGGGTTATTGATCTTGATCAGAATTTGCTGCATGTCGATGAGGTTATAATGCCTGCGTTTTCTGATGGCGTTGTGAATATCGATCAGCTCGGGGTAGGCTATGTTTTTGACAGGATCCGTGCTCGAAATTACGCAACCGTCTTCACTCAAAAAATCCAATTGTCGCAATGCTTCCATGGGCTCGGTGGCTACGAGGTAGTGCGCTGTGCCTTTGGCAATGATGCCAGAATGTATGGGACTATCCGCGATTCGCACTTGCGAGGTGACTGCTCCGCCCCTTTGCGCCATGCCATGGATCTCGGTTTGTTTGACTTGCAAGCCCACGTCACAAGCGGCCTGAATGAGCATGTTGGTCATGGACAATATTCCCTGACCCCCAACGCCGGCGAAGACAATATCGTATTTCATAGCACTCCCGTTTATCGTGTTCAAGTGTTCACGTGTTCACGTGTTCATGTATGCTCGTAAGCTTGTTATTTCTGCAGACACTCCCTGCGTGCCAAAATCACAGAAGGTCCTTGGTATTCGCACTCTTCCCGGATGATGCGTGTATTTTCAGCGTGATTTTTGGGAATCGGGTGGATGATTTTTAAATGATCCCGATCAATCCCCATTCCCAAAATGAACGAAACAAACTGCTCTGCTCCCATGATTCTTTCCTGTCCCCCCGTCATGGCGACCAATGAATTATCCAGAATGATCACAGTGAAATTGACCTGGCGCGAAATGCCTTCGAGTAAAGGTGTGATGCCGGAATGTTCAAAGGTGGAATCACCGATCACGGCGATGGCGTATTTCAGTCCATTTTCGCCCGCGGCCTTGGCCATGGATATTGAGGCCCCCATGCAGACCCCGGAATGAATCGCTTCGTGAGGAGGGTAGTACCCCAGAGAGTAACAACCAATGTCCGAAAAAACAACCCGTTCGTGTTCATGACCCCTCAGGGCCTCGTTTAGGGCCTTGAACGTGTCGGTGTGAGGACAACCCTTGCACAGTTGTGGTGGGCGTGGGCGGACCAGTTTATCGTTTGTCGCTGGTGTGGTTGTTGGCGTCGGATACCCCAGACTTTTTTTGACCAGATCGGTGTTGAGTTCTCCGGTTTGTGGGACGGTTTTGTCGTGGCGTCCATGCACGATGATCCTGTGAGGGATTTCGTGCAGACATTCATAGATCAGCGTTTCGATAAGGGGGTAGCCTTCCTCAATGACGAACAATTCGTCCGCGTTTTGCAAAAGGGCCAGAATTTTCTGTTTGGGAAGAGGATAGGAACAAACGCGCAGATAAGAATAATCATCCGCACCACCGCACTCCATGAAATATTGATGGGCCAGCCCGCCTGTGATGACGGCCTTTTGGGTGTTGGGTCTGATGTTTAAAACGTTCTTTTCGAAATGATTCGAAAACTGCGTCAGGTCGTTTTGTTTGGACCATAGGAGTTCAAACTGTGGTCTGGCATTGCTGGGGAGCAGCATCCAGTTTTTGAAACTGGCAGGGAGTGTGATCCGTTTCTGAGGGTGATTTATTTCTGACAATGTTGCGTTGGAGCGACTGTGGGCGACGCGGGTGGTCAGTCGGATCATGATGGGCAAATGCCACTTTTCGGAAAGAGTAAAAGCCAGCAGGGTCATGTCGTAGGCCTCTTGGGCGTCGATGGGTTCCAAACAAAGAATTTTGGAGAACCAACTGTAAAAACGGCTGTCTTGTTCGTTTTGAGATGAATGCATCGATGGGTCATCGGCCACGCAGATCACCAGACCACCCTGAGTACCTGTCAGAGAGGCATTCATGAAGGGATCTGCGGCAACATTGAGCCCCACATGTTTCATGCTTACCAGAGCTCTTTTGCCGATCAGAGATGCGCCCAAGGCCTCCTCGAGCGCCACCTTTTCGTTGATAGACCAGCGACAAAGTACGTTGAGCGAGGTGTCTTTTTTACACAGACGTTGGACATGTTCAAAAATCTCTGTGGCTGGTGTGCCGGGATAGCTGTAAGCCGCGCTGATTCCGGCCTGGAGGGCACCCAGGGCTACGGCTTCATCTCCCATTAAAACGATATTTTTATGCATACGATTGTTTGTAGAGGTGCCCCCCGGTTTTATCAATAAAAATTTATTGATTTTTGTGGCAACACATCGTTACTAGTTGGGGCGCACAGCTTCAGAATTGCCCAAAGGCAATTCTGAAGCTGT
>CAZGMS010000086.1:0-3095 GCA_964526915.1 uncultured Nitrospirales bacterium | reverse complement strand
GTGAAAGAGTTCTTCCATCAATGCGCATGACCTCTTCTAGCGTAAAATAATAAATGAGGCAATGTATTTGTTAGATAAACCAAGGACTGGTTAGTAACTCCCTTGTCGCGCCGAAATCCCTAAACAAGCCCGGGATGAAGGCGGAAATTATTCTTCAAACACAAAGGCCCGGTAGCGATAGAGCTGTGCCTCCCTGTCCTGCCAGCAGGTCATGGGGGCGTCCTGCTTGCGGCACAGACTTGAGAGAAACATGACAGGATCGGGAATCTCCTCCCAAACCGAGGGGAGGTACGTGGAGTGATTGTTCTTATATTGAATGATCACGCCGTCGATGTTGGGCTTGATGGTGTCGGGATATTTGAGGGGGTCATCCACAACGATTTTTTGTGGGTAATCTAAAATTGAAATCGAAATGTGGGTGTTCGGCATTTCTTCCGCTGTGACGGGTGTGAATCGCGGGTCCTCAAAGGCGGCCTTGAGTGCGTTGGCCTGCAGAGAGTCGATGAGACTGGTTTGTGGCATGAGGTTGCCCATGCAACCGCGAAGCGCGTTATTTTTTTTGAGCGTGACAAAACTGGCCCGGTCAGAACCCAGGACGGGGACAAGCTGTGTCATCTCACTCGCATCTGGAGCGGTTTTGCCGATGGTGAGTGACCCCTCAATCGTCTTTCTGACAAAATCGAGGACGCTCTTTTGCTCCTCGGGCTTCAGGGCAAAAGGTTTGTGAAACACCATGCCGGCGTAGCCCACCACGCGTTCCATGGTGGTATTGATCTCTCCAGAGTGTCCGTGTTTGGTCAACGCCGGTTCCCATTCGTTGATCTGTGCCAGCAGGGTCAATACCTGCAGGACCTGATTGCCATCGGTTGTGGCGCTGTCGAGGGCTGTGGTGTCACGACCCATGAGCGCGTCAATGGTGCGCGCATCAAGGGTGAGAGCCTCTTTGGCATTGAAGTAGTGAGACAGGTCCACACTGAACACAAACAGGGTTTTCGCGTCGTTGTATTTGTTCAAAATTTGCGCCAGTTCCTCGGTCTGTGTTTTGGAGAGAGCACCAACAATCATGGGGATGATGGTAAACTCAGGTTTCTCGGAAAGTCCCTTGAGGGCGTGGAGGAAAGGCAGTTCAACCTCTATCATCTGCATCGTATGAGCCAGCGGTTCATGCACAAAAAGGGGATTTTTTTTGAGTTCATCAACCACGCCATCCAGGGGAATTTTGGCGCCGGGAATTGCGTAGTGCGAAACCTCGGTTAGCGAAACTCCCGATAGTGTGACGTCGCCATTATGATGCGAAGCCAGAATGAAAACGCGCGTGAAGTCAGGGCTCACCTCGCGGAAGGCGCTGGCGGCGACGGCCCCGCTATACACGTAACCCGCGTGCGGCACCAAAACCGCACGGACATTGGTGTAACCCAGAGAGGGTTCTGCACCAAGATAGCGTTTGATGTCATGGTAAAGCGCTGTGGGATCATTTGGGTAAAACGTGCCAGCGGCTATCGGCTGGCGAATGACCTCACCCATGTGACGCACGATGAGGGGCTTGTTGATAAAGGGAAGCCCCCCCGATTTGTAGAGACAGAAAACAATCGATAACAGACAAAAGATAACCAGCAGGGGATACGTGCGGGGGGTGACAAGCTTCATGAACAGGCTAGAACATACTCAAACTGATTGGTTTAATCAATCAGGTCCTGTTCTGTTGGGTTTCGAGAAATTGAGCCACTTCCGGAGTTGCCGTGATTTTTTCCGCTGTGGCTGTTTTAACCCGAGCAAACAAAATTGCGGCATTGGCCAGGGCCACTTTCCTGCGTTTTGGATGCCAGGCGCTTTCGCTCTGGATGATCTGCTGTTGTGCCAGCGTGACGGCCGAATCAAGGCCATCAACAATGCCCCAATCTGTGTCTACGAAAAACCGCGAGCCCAGTAACCGGAAAACGCGGTGGGCGTCTATGAGTTTGAGGGAGGCTTGATCCTCATTGCCGGCATGCGCGGAGATCAGGGCGGAAGCTACCCAGAATTGTGCGCCAAAATGTGCCGCGTCGCGGATGTCCTGGGGGACTTCGTTGATGGAAAGACCTGTTTCGTCCGCGAAAAGCAGTGCCTGTGCGGCCATGTCAACCTGAGCCGCTGCCACGGCGGCACGCTGGCTGCGGGTCCTGATCATGTCGTCAGAAAAGGAATGATACCGGTCGATCTGATCAAGATAGTTTGACAATCCCAGGGCATTGAGGCCCAGAAGTTGACCGGCATACTCGATCGTGCGGGGGGCAAAATAGTCGTACACCGCGTTTTGTGGCGAAGAGGGTTCCAGTTTAAAGTCCTCTCCCAAATCTGTGATGAGGACCGCTCTGTTGCCGGACCTGTACGCGTAAGAATAGAGGATTCTCCCCGAGACACTCGTCGCTGTTCTGGCCTGTATGATTGGCGCAATGACGGAATCAATTTGTCCATCTAGGAGGTGGACAAATTGGTACGTGCCGGAATTTGTGGAGTGAAACCGATCAAAATCGTAGACCTCAATGCCAAATTGTTTCAGGGAAAAGGCTTTTGAACGGGGATCGGGGGCACTCCCGTGTTCACTGGACGCTGTCCGTTCCAGTGATTCCCGGTAATCCTGGACGTGGGCACAAGAAGGAGAACAGTCTTCAGGACAAGAATCGGGTTTGTTTGTGTTTATAATCTGATCCATTGTTGTGCATCTTTGTTGTTATATTCAGAGTGGCGTCAAAACTTTCTATTTATTTGGATTCCTGCTTTCGCAGGAATGACATTGTCATCCGAATTGCTTCTGCCGCCGTGCTTACAATTAGCACATCTTACCTGTTCCGACCCTCGATCCAATTGGCCCACATTCTGGTGGTGACTTCTTGGAGGTGTTTGCCCAGCTCTGCCGACTTGTTAGTGATTTCGGGTTCGTTGTTGAAAACGCCGAAAGGAACCTTGTGATTTTTGACCAACAGATAATTCGTGTCTTTGCCTGAGAAGCTGTCCCAATCGGATTCCTTGTACATCATCTCCAACTTTTTGTCTTCCAGACCGTGTTCCAAAATGGAATCGGGCTTGTCGGGATTGAAACGTCTGCGGTTCTTGCG
>CAZGMS010000085.1:0-28396 GCA_964526915.1 uncultured Nitrospirales bacterium | reverse complement strand
CCCCCCCCCCCCCCCCTGCGTTGCTACGCAGGGAGCCCCTCCTGTTATGAGCAATCTAAAAAGGAGGGGCGGTGCACACACACCATTTTACCCACAAATATGTCGCACACCCGGCCCTGAATCTCGGTTGATCAATCACGCAAAACACGATAGTCCCCGTCGGGTTCATGTCATGTTCTTTCATCAAAGAAGCCAACCCCATTTTTTTGGCTCTTCTGGCCACACTGTTCACTTGGCTGGTAACAGCCCTGGGTTCCAGTCTCGTCTTTTTGTTCAAGACCATCAATCGAAGAGTTATGGACGGCATGTTGGGCTTTGCCGCCGGCATCATGATAGCGGCCAGTTTTTGGTCTCTTCTGGCACCCGCCATAGAGATGGCTAGGTCCACAACGTCAATACCAGCGTGGGTCCCCGCAGTTGCCGGTTTTCTGGGCGGCGGTTTTTTTCTTTGGGTGACTGATAAACTCCTGCCACATTTGCATAGGGGATTTCCTACCAACGAGGCCGAAGGAATCCACACCAGTTGGCAACGAAGCATCTTGCTTGTATTGGCGATCACCCTGCACAATATTCCCGAAGGATTGGCGATCGGTGTCGCGTTTGGCGCTCTGGCTCACAACCTGCCCTCTGCCTCACTGACAGGCGCTCTGGCATTGGCTATTGGCATCGCCATCCAGAATTTTCCGGAAGGCGCTGCCGTTTCTATCCCCTTAAGACGTGAGGGACTTTCGCGTTTTAAGAGTTTCTGGTACGGGCAATTGTCCGGATTGGTTGAACCCCTGGCGGGTGTGATAGGAGCCATCAGCGTTATGGTCATGCGTCCCGTCTTGCCTTACGCCCTTTCTTTTGCGGCAGGTGCCATGATCTACGTGGTGATCGAGGAACTCATTCCTGCCGCTCAGCAACACAGGGATACAGACACGGCCACGATAGGAGCCATGCTGGGATTCGCCGTCATGATGTGGCTCGATGTGGCCCTGGGATAAATTCGGAAAAATCTATGACCCACATTTTTGATTCACTCACATACGACACGGTTTGGTCCACTAAGGCTCACTCCGAAATCTTTGGCGGGATTTTCGATGTGATTGTCCAGGCAGGGCAAAACGGTCCCAGCCCGGAACAAAGGGTCCTGTACGATGATTTCGTCAGACGCGAAAAGAAAATCAAACACGGCATTCTGGAAAAAATCATGGAGTATTACAATGAACTTCGCGTGGAATATCTCGATGACATGGGGCTGGATGAACACCATGACGACGACCGCGAGGACATTTCGGTTTACATCCCCAAGGTCAAGTCGACCGATGACCTGCACAAAATCATCAAACCTGTCTGCGTTTTTGTGCCCGACCAGACAGGAAAAAACAAGGACCGGATTGGTTTGTTGTTTGATTGTTCCTGGGACGATCGGAACGGTCTGGGGGTCATGATCAAAGGCAAGGTGCTCGACGATATTGGTCCAAAAAGTATCTGCTATTGATGCTCATGCTGGCGCGGGATGTGGGGTTAGGCTAGACAAATTTACAGCCGACTGCAAATTTGTCATGACAAATTGCCATTTGACTGGTAAAATGTCAGGTATGGAAAGATCGATCAAAAAACAAATCATCAAGGACCTGGAAAAAAAGATGGTGTTTGTTTCAGGGCCTAGACAAGCCGGTAAAACCACATTGGCCAACTCATTAACATCAGTTTGGCCAAATGTGACTACCCTCAACTATGATTCCGATGCCGATCGCCCTGTTTTTCTCAAAGAAACATGGGATAAAAACAGCGATCTGGTTGTCTTTGACGAGATTCACAAATACGGCAACTGGAAAAACAAGATCAAAGGCGTATTTGATAAATACGGGATTCCCCCGCGAATGCTCATCACGGGAAGCGCCAGACTTAACATCCTCAAACGCACTGGCGATTCATTGGCTGGCCGATTTTTTCATCACAGGCTTTACCCTTTTTCATACAAGGAACTCACAGATCAAGGTTGCGTTTCGAAAACCACACTTCAGGATATGTTGACCTTGGGAACATTTCCCGAGCCTTTTTTATCCGGTTCAGAAACTGATGCACGCCGCTGGCGCAAGGATTATCTCACACTGGTTCTCACTCAAGATGTGACTCAATTGGAAGACGTGAGAGATCTTTCTTCCATGCAACTTCTGGTCGATCTTTTGCGTGAGCGTGTCGGCTCGCCCGTGTCGTACAAATCGCTGGCCGGTGACCTGCAAATCTCACCCACAACAGTCAATCGATACATCACGATTCTGGAGCGCCTTTATCTTGTCTTTCGCCTCACACCTTTTCATAAAAACATTGCCAGATCACTTCTCAAGGAACCCAAAATTTATTTTTTTGACGTGGGATTGGTCACACGTGATGGCGGTGCCCGTTTTGAAAATCTGGTGGCTCTGCACCTTCTCAAACACGCGCACTTCATCGAAGATACGCAAGGCTATCAGACGCAACTTTGTTATCTCAGAGACCGAGAAAAACATGAAGTTGATTTTTTTCTGATTGATGATGATTCATCGCAAGGGCATCTGATTGAAGCCAAAACGAGTGACATTAAACCAGACGGTAGCATCCGTTATTTTGGTGCACGCATTCCCAACAAAAAACGTTCTCTCCAGGTAGTACTCAACTCTGACAGAACTTTACAATATGGGGATTTGAAGTGCGTACCGGCAAGCACACTTTTTTCAGAGTTAGCCATTTGATCTTCGCACCCCTCCTGCAATGCCATTATCGTCTGAGCCCTCATGATGGCGTTGGATGTGGGGTTAGGATAAACGAGTATTCTGTGCTATGTTCCCCTTGCCCATCCTAAACTGTACCAGAAATCTAGCCTATCCGCCTTCGTCCTCAACCCCAATTCCTTTGCCGCTCTCAAAATCGCCTCTTCCATAATCTGTCTGGGTTTGGGGCTGGACTTTCGCGATGACAATTCGTCCATCACCAATACCCTGAGATGACCGTGTGGTTCATTCCCTAATGGTGTTGCCAAGGCAAAAAAACTGTACAACCGACACAGACAAACCAAGTCGTTGATTGACCATTTGACAAAAGACTTTCTTGATCTGTTAAAGAGGTAATACAGAATATTATAGCAACGATGCGGATATTCACGGACGAAACGCCGCACATGTCTTGCTGTTGCCAACCAAAGATCTGGATCATTTTGCAAACGTTCATCAACCAATCCAAAAAAACGGACCGCATCGTCGGCTGGCATTTCGCTGTTCATTACAGCCAAAATAAATTCAGGCACCGCCGTTGGTAAGGCCGCATCCAAATAACAGCTGTGCAGTGCCTGTGCGTATTCAGTAAACTGATCCGGATTATGTTTTAAGATGATGGTGCCATACCTAATCCATTTTTTTCCCGCCTCTTCATGATACTTTTCGACACATGCCAATTTATCTTTTAGGGCCTCCGCCTGCAAGTATCTGCCTACAACATCCACTGGAAACTCATGTTGGACAACATATTCCATTAGTTCATGCCAGCTGAATATTCCTGCCAGGAAATTGTTTTTATCGTCATGAGAAAAATCCTCCCAAAGTTCGTACCGTTTGTCTCTAACCATTAATCCCATTTTGGCCAGCGCGTTGTCTTCGCAGGCCGCATACACATCAAGTCCCCTTCCTTCCATTTCAAGAACTCTGCCGAGATACTCGCAACCCTGTCCCTGCTTCTTCAAATAATATTTGCTTATCAACCAATACCGAACAACATCATCGAACAGTATCTGCTCATCTTGACCTACAGACATCTGCCTGGTTTTTCCAAAGGCATTGACCAGGAAAGAGAGATCCTGATGCAAATGAGGTCTGTTCCACAAACTTGCCAATGCCGCAAATGTGCCATCGCCAAACAGCACATCAGGGTGAGAAGGACGCCCCCTATTATCAAACGAAATCCCATCACAGACAGTGCGGGCCATAGCGATCACTTGGGCATCCTCAGGGTCCAGTTGTGATGTCTCAAATCTTTGTTCCTCTCTTTGTAAATCAAGACGATTTGTTGCCAGACTCCACATCCAAATATCTGTTGTCGAAAAAACGGCTGTCACTGAGGCGCAGGGCGAACGGGCATGATCATTGGCAAAATGGTCTAGTCCTTCACTCAAAGGTGCCAGATTCTCTGTCGCACCAGCTTTAACATCAGGTAATCTTTCCCAAGCCCATTCCACCACCGCGCGACAGTCAACATCAGTTCGCAGATAATGGGCATACAAGCGCATCACCTCCGCAGATAAATCTCGCAATGAGGGATACGACATCAATGCTGGGATTGCTAACTCGCTATCCAGAACCATTTTCACAAGTCCGGCAATGTCTTTGGGTGTTAATTCGAATTTTTTCGCAAAGACCGGAATCAGCCACAGTTTCGGGATCAAACGCGGTCCTGACTTTCGGCATTTCCTGACCAGCAATTCGATGGCCAACGCGCGGCTGACAACACCAACACCAAGATCCCGCTCCAATTCCTGTACTCCTGTTTCTCCCGCAGAAAAATAGACTGTCGACACTTGTTCCAAGGCTGTTTGTCTGTCCTCATCTTTCTGGGCAAGTGAATATCTTTTGATCACGATTTTTTTTTCAACACTGCCCCGTCCACCCCACTGTTGCAAGGTACTGTCTACGTCAGTTTTGATAGACATCCAGTCAGGCAAACAAACACAACACCTTTCAAAAGCACGGACACCCCCTCCCGCCACTGCACCAAGACATATGAGTTGCGCCACAAACCCCAAATCTCCCCACGTCAAGTTAGAAAATTTTTTTCGTAAATCTATTAGCTGGCGCGCAACCAAAATTTGTACCAACTCCGCCTGTTCCTCCTGTGAAACCCCATTCAGCTTTTCCGTTAGTTCTCTCATGCCAGACAGCGCGTTCATGATGTCCATCCGACGATCAGCAAGCTTTGTCAGAAGCCCTTCAAGCCTGCCAAAGGGATGCGGCTCAGTCATTTTCCAGGCATTCCATGCCCCAGCCAGCACCGTATAATGGGCTTCCCGTGGCAAACCATTAATGGCAAAATGATGCACATGTTCCAGAAACCGTTTTTGTGCCTTGAGAATTTTGAGGTGCTCAGCCAGCGATCTCTCCCAAAACACTTTTCGCACAGGATGCTCAAAAGAATTTCTTGTCTTTTGACTGATGGCTTGTGCAATCTGCTCACCAATCTCACCTAGGGTCTGTGTCAACATCCCTGCATCTGCCATTCGGATATCCAGCACCCCTTCATCCAGCTCAGATTCCATCGGTACCAGCATGCGGTAAAAAGCATTCTGTGCTACACGATAACAGTCAAGCGGTTCCACATCAAAAGGCAGGTTTCTAATGGATTGTAAAACCTGATTGGTTGCATGATCCAAAAAATGTTTGAGCTGTTCATTGCAGGTCATACGTTTTGCATATTCTTCAAATTTTTTCTCTTCGATTTTAGAATCTGGATCATCGAGTGCCGTATGAAATCGACGATAGAGTTCCCTGGGCCAAACAAAACTATCTGCATACTGCGTTGCCAAGGCTATGGAATCCCGTGCTCCTTTATCAGTATCTGATGCGACATCCGGCTCATCAACAACATCATCGGTATTCTCGGTCGCACCTTCCAGATATTCCATCATTCTGTTGATCGAAACATCCCTGAACTTTAGCTGGTATTTTGACTTGAGGAGTTCCAGATATCGCCCCAACACGCCCTCTCTTTGTGCAATGGCAAATTCCAGAAGACTTGCCCTGTTGTGATCATTAAATGCCATCTCTCCAAATTCGTGAACGGCCACCATGTCCATCACCATTTCGTTGTCTTCAAATGACAATCCTGGCAGAAAATCATCCACCACAAAGAGACTGGGTCCAAAACGTAGTCCCATGCTACCCATATGAACCAAAAGAGGTGCATCTTCACGCCGCACTTTCACATACTCAAATTGCAAACCGTGTTTATTGTATGTAGCCAGCCGGCCCCTGCTGTAAAGATCCTCGAAGGCAGTCTTCATGGAATCTACGACTAATTGAAAACGTATTTTTTGTTCGAGTCTCTGTTCGAGCGTCTGGCCAAGTCTCAAAGATGGTCCCGTCATGACTGCGGCCCCGCGCATCAAAACAGCCGCCTGATCGGCCCAGGAAATCCCTTGCTGAGCCAAGGTATGGAAAGGTGTTCTCGGAGCACAACTCCATAGTGTGTTTGTCGGCACCAGATTGATTGCTGGCTTATCGGAGTGACTTCCGGAAGCAACAAAACCATCTAAAATCTGCAACTCTCGTACAGGATGACTTCCCAGAATTCCCGGGACTTCATTGAACACAAGGGGTAACCCCGCACTACAAAAACCAGTTTGAAGTTGAATAGATCCCATGTGGCGGGCTTATCGTCATTGTCGTATCAAAAGTTTCTTATTTTTAACATGTTGATATTATTCAAAAACAACCAAAATCTCCTGATCGCCTACCAAACACTTGTCGGAATATTTTTAATATTTGTTCTTATGCTGACGTCGGATCTGGGGTTAGGATGAGACTCTTATAAAAAACCCGGCATGAAGTGATGGATCTGTTTGCGCCACCAGGGCCAATCGTGGTTCACATCGTATCCCCAATAATCAAATGTTGCCCTGATGTTTTTTCGGTAAAAAATTTCCTGCAAGAGCCTGGTATCCTCAACCATTTCGTGTTCCCAAGCCCCTTGCCCAACCGATACAATCACCTTGCTTTTCCGCATGTTAGCAAGGATTTTTTCATCTTCCAGATTAGCCAGATAATGAATGGGGGAATTAAAATAAACGTAGGGAATATCATGGGCCTCAATTTTGAATTGAAACCTGTCCAGACGGTACAAACCACTCTGGGCGATCGTTCCGTTGAACACGTCCGGATGTTTGAGAAAAAAATTAACGGCATGATAGGCCCCGAGCGAACAACCCGTTGTATAGATCCCGATGTCGTTATCCTGACAATGTGTTTTAATAAACGGGACTACCTCAGCCAGTATGTGGCGATCATAGGCATCGTGCCGGGCACTCCTGTCTCCGGGCAGGGCGGCATAATTGTACCAGGTCTGCCCATCGATCCCATCGACCGTAAACAGCTTGAGTTTCCCCTCGTTGATGAATTCTTCGAGGGCATGCACCATCCCGAAATCTTCGTAGTTGTAAAACCGGCCTGAAGAACTGGGAAAAACCACGAAGGGAATCCCGCCATGCCCGTAAACATTGAGTTCCATGTCCTGTCCCAGATGGGGACTAAACCATTTGTGATATTCTTTGTGCATAAATATTTACGCCAACATGGCAAATCCGGGCACAAGGCGAAAGGCGCAGGGCATAAGGCTTAAAAAAACAATTCTTCACCTTGAGCCTTAAGCCTTACGCCTTGAGCCCTGAATCAGATTCAATATTTTTGTCTGATATACTCCGCCGCTTCGAGAACTTTTTGGGTGGAATCGGCGCGGTACAAATACCCTTCGTTACCCAAAGCCGAACTGAACACACCGGGAACACTCACGTGATTCAAAATATGCGCACCATATTTTTGCATGATCTGATCTTTTGAATGTTCATACGCGCGCCGTGATTTACGGCTGATGTACACCGCGTGATACTTGCGATCATATTCAAGCTTGGTTTTGCCAGTCAACATGATCTCGGCCCAGGCCTTATACAGATCAACGTCAGCCGCATAATTGAACATATCCACCGTATAACCTCCCGGCGGTCTCATATTGACCTCAAGGGGAACGTAGTGATCATCAGACAATTTGAAAAATTCAAAATGAAAAAAACGTGCCTTCAGGTCAAACGCTCTCACAATGCGCTCACCAACAGTCTGTAACGCCAAGGGAATGTCTCGAGCTGTATAATAATACACATCAAGATCATCATTGACCGTTTCCATGATGCCTTGAGAGTAGATCATTGAGTTGCAATACACGATCTGGCCCGCAACATCCACCAGCCCGTCAAAGGTGCAAATCCTGGACTCGATAAACTCCTCAAAAATATAATCCACGTTTGCCGGTTTTGTATTAAACATGGTCTCAAGTTCTTTGGAATCACGAATCTTGAATGTACCCAAGGCCCCCACCCCCACATCGGGTTTCGCAATCACAGGATAACCAACCAGTTTGACAAATTTTTGAACATCCTCAACAGATCGAAGAACTTCACCACGAGCCACTTCTAAACCCGCTTTCTGAAACACACGTTTCATATGCGATTTGCGCTTTATGCTTTCGATCGAATCGGTCTTGATACCCTCAATGTGAAAATCGGTCCTGAGTTTCGCCTCTGTCTCCAACCAATACTCTGCCAGCGAATCCAGACGATCAATCTTGCCATGCTTGAAAGTCAAATACCCCATGGCACGCACCAGATCGCCATAATGATGCAGATCATTCACGCGGTAAAACTCAGTCAGTGATGATTTGAGATCGGGATGCAATTGATCATACACTTCATCGCCAAGACCCAATACTGTGGCCCCCAGTTTTTTGAGCTCCACACAAAACTTGTGATAATGTGGCGTGGCGCCGGGGGACAAAAAAACAATGTTCATAGCAAATCTCCGTTTCTCCTTTTACCTTGAGTGCATTTTGAAGCCAAGAAATAA
The DNA here is from genome assembly GCA_964526915.1 of uncultured Nitrospirales bacterium. Lineage (GTDB taxonomy): Bacteria > UBA10199 > UBA10199 > UBA10199 > JADGCS01 > JAHJDR01. The sequence continues at coordinate 19,775 of CAZGMS010000085.1, read as the reverse complement.
ATACGTTCTTGATGAATCAGGCTCCACATTCTATAAAAGAGCCATGGATGAAATTGAACGCCAGATCAAAGAACTGAAAATACTATCCCAACAAAAACAGACTGCGACACAAACACAGTCCACACCGCAACAGCATACTCACATGACATCGCAAGGGCAGACGCCAGCACCCCTGCCACCCATCTATCAAAAAAAACTGGCCCTGCAGAAAAAACACAGGTCCTCGTGCCTTATCCCCATCAGTTGTGGCGCTGGTTGTCTGGTGTTGATTGCCTTTGTCGTCATGATCCTCGTGATTGTTTTTGGTTTCATGAAATCAAGCGATGTGTACAAAACAGCCTTAGACAGAGCGCAACACAGCACAGGGGTCATTGAGGTTCTGGGAGAACCCATTGAGTCGGGTTGGTTTGTGAGCGGGAGCATCAATACATCTGGATCCACTGGCAATGCCAGCCTTGAGATTCCCATTACAGGACCAAACGGTGCCGGCACTATTCACGTCCAAGCTCAAAAAAGTCAGGGCAAATGGCAATTTTCCTCGCTGGTTGTGGAAATCAAAGACAAGGGGCTGACGATCAATTTGAATGCGGGGCAATAGGAACGTGAGTCGGAAATCGTGGGTCGTCTGTGCCCCTGAGGGTATGAATCGAAATGTGTTTTGTCATCCCTGCGCAGGCAGGGATCCAGAATTGACGTAAATATGGATCCCAGCTTTCGCTGGGATGACAAATTTTATTATTCGACATTCCTTGTTTCAGCCGTAGGACTGATCCCGTTTGCGGGACGATCCACGATACACGATTCACGATCCACGTTCCTCATATATTCGGCAACAGCTCCGTCGTGCAGGTCTCGGTGTTGCTCGAGTTTCCGTCGGCATCCACAATCCAGAAGGTGTACACAAGCGTCTGGCTCTCATCGTTATCACCCGTGTATTCTATGTAAGTTGAATACGTTCCCGACGTGCCTGTCATGTATGTCGACACATCGCCCGACGCCGTAACAGATTCTCCCGCGAGTGTGACGGTTTCCCAAAGAGTCGTGATGTTGCCATCACCATCGGCATACCCAAAATCAATCGGCACTGAGGTATTGATGTCCATGGTGACGGGACAGCCAGACACAGTGAGTGATGGCGCATTGGACGCCCCCGCTGTAAACTCGTAGTTGATGGTCAGTGTGGATGTCGTGGTGTTCGCAATGATGATGTAAATGGTGTTGTCAGAGGCGCCAAAGTCGCTAACGGTGGCCATTCCAGAGGAAAACGCAGTGGACTCATCACCCCTCATGAACACACGAATCCCCTCACTGGACGAACCGCTCCCCGCGGACACGGCACCCGCCGCATCGCTGACATCGATCGACAATTTACGCCCCGTCACCACATTCTGGCTTGATGTGATGGTCAGCAATCTGGACGTATAGGCCGGAACATTGGCAAAGGAACCCGTTTTGGAATAATCCTCATCGATGTCCTCGGGATCAACTGATTCAGCAGTCATGGCATCGGCGGCAAAAAGGCTGGTGCTGATGGAGGCCGAAGTGGGATCACCTGTGCGAAGTTGACTGGCGGACGAATGATCGTAGGCACGATCCACAACAAAGGCAGAATACAGAGTGGGCAAATCCTGTGACAAAACACCACTGAGGCCAGCAGAAAGGGCCGTGTTGATTTGCGAAAGCATATAGCCCAAAACAAGATCATAACCAACGATGGTTGTCATCGATGTGGTCGCGATCGCACTCAAGTTGGTGTACACGGAATCCAGCACGGAATCGAGGTAATCCAGTCTGCCCCCATTGGCGTAATTGGCCACAAACGCGTAGAAATCCTGATTCGAATAGGCCTCGGATCTTGTTTTTTTCAACGTGTTGAGTTGGTTTGACAACAAAAAAATCTCAGTGTCATTTGCCGTGCGCACATACGGCGCCGTGATATAGTCCCAATCCGTGGAATTAATCGAGACGCGATCAAAATAATCGGCCCATCCCAACGTATGACCCAGTGTGGAGGCCATACCCTCGTTCATGCCCAGACCTCGCCGGAGGAAAGATAAATCATAACCCGCAAAAATCGCGTGAAACATCTCGTGCGCGATCGCATCGAACGTGGATCCCGCGGCACCCGTAATGGCATCGTTCACCTCAGAGCTTCCCAAATACAATATCCCAAAGGGATTTTTACCCTTAACCGTGCTGGGATTCTGATAGTGCGAACTGCCCGCAATGATGACTTTATAATAGTCCCTGGTGGCATCCGAACAGATATTGACCTGCGAGGGACTCGATGATGGCTCATAGGGATACAGATTGGGTTCCCTGAATCCCCCGTCGGCATAAGTCAGACCGGCAATCTTGGCCGCCAGAGAGACATTCGTTTTGATGTATGTTGAAATATCGGCACCCGTCAGTTCTCCCACAGCCTTGCTGAGCGCCGTGGCGATGGTTTGTCTCAACACGGCATCTGACGCATCGTACATGGCGCACCAATCATTCTGGTTCCACCCGCCCGAATAGCCTGGTTCATCCGTCAATTGAGAGGCATCTGTCAGGTAAACAGTCGGTTCCGTCGTGTCAATATCCGATCCCATATCGGGATTGTAAACCACAACCCAACGTGTGACATTATAAAGCCCTTTGGTGTTAATGATAAGTTCGCCATCATCCACATCACCAAACACGGGGACTACGACCTCATTGCCATCCTCGTCCTCAAACGCCACATTGGCGTAGATGTGCAGGGCATCGACATCACCAGCATCAGGCACAAGGGACTCATCAAAAGCGATCGTGATCAAGAGGTCTTCATCAGGTGAGGCTTCGGCATCATTGTCACCCTCGGTATTAAGGCTAAGTTCAAAGGCGGAACCCGAGAGAAGTGTTTCGTTTTCACCCACAAGATCTGTGGTGTCTGAAGACGAAGTCACGTTGGGAGAAATGTAGAGGCAATCACTCACCCCCGAATCAGGTATTGTCAGTTCAAACTGACCACCATCATCGGCAAAACTGCCACTGGTAGCGCCATCACATTCCACAATGACGACATCGTCACCATCCGAATCCGAATCACCGCCCCCACACGCCCCCCAGACAAAGATAACGGTCAACGATAAAATTAGAAAATAAGAAATGAAAAATCTGATCTTCGCCATCGCTCCCCCCTTTATTGGATTGCTTTGGTTTTTTTTTGCTACCCCAAATGAAATTGTAGGGGTCGGTCGAGACCGACCCTTACGGACGGGGAAGGTTAGGCATTTTTTGCCGTATTTTCAAGTTATTATTAGGGGTGTGAGACAACCCTTTACGCCTTGAGCCTCGCCACATATTTGCCCAGCACGTCGAATTCCAGATTGACTTTTTGTCCAACAGTGTATTCCGACATGATGGTCTCTTTAAGTGTGTGAGGAATGATGTACACTTCGAAAGTGCTCTTTGTGAGGTTACAAACGGTCAAAGAAATGCCGTCGACGGAGACAGACCCTTTTTCGATCATCAGATGGGCGAATTTTTTGGGGTACGCAATGGTGTACTCAACGGAACCGGGATTTTTCTTGATGGCCTTGATGCTCCCCACGCCATCCACATGCCCCAACACAAAATGACCACCCAACGCCGAATGGGCCATCATGGCCCGTTCAAGATTGACGCGCCTGCCTTTGCCTATTTCCAAAAAAGCGGTCTTGCGAATGGTTTCGTCAGAAATGTCAAAATCGATCAGACCCTTTTTGTACCCCACCACCGTCAAGCAACAACCATTGAGCGCAATGCTCTCGCCCATTTTGATTTTGGGGTATTTTTTTTGGGGTCTCACCCCCATGCGCCCCCCGTCTTTGGCGGGTTTCCAGTTAACAATCGTTCCGATATTTGTAATGATTCCTGTGAACATAACAGCAAACTCGAATATTGAATATCGAACAAGGAATGTCGAATGTCGAGACCAAAAGCCTTCATTTCGAAATTCCTTGTTCCTTGTTCATGATTCGATATTCAGCCCCCCCTACTTAACCTTACGCCTTAAGCCTTGGACCTTTAGCCTTTCGTGAACACGTGAACACTTAAATACGATTAATTTATCTCTCCCCAACGTCCTTGTCTCCTGCAACTGCAGTCTGGCAAAGAAATCCGGCGACATCCAGGCCAAACCACACTCCCCATAAACCACAGGCGCTGTGATGATCTGCCATTCATCCGCTAGTTTCTGCGTTAGAAATGACCTAAAAACCTTGGCGCCCCCCTCAACCAATACAGAGCGCAATCCCAAATCGTAGAGAGATTTGAGGACATATTTGAGGTCCAAGCCCTGCCTGTCTCTGGGGACATCAGAAATAACAACCACGCCACGCTTTGTAAATGCCAAAACTTTTTTATGCCGCGCTGGCAAGGCGCAAACCAGAATCACCTGTCCCCCGGACGCACCAAACAGGTTGACAGTGTGAGGGAGTGACAAGTTCGAATCCAGAATAATTCTTTTAGGCTGAGGCTTTTTGGGATTACGAACTGTCAACAGAGGATCATCAACGCGCACTGTATTCACACCCACAAGCACGGCAGACACTTCGGATCTGAGTCTTTGCACATAGTCCACGGCTCGTTTACCCGTGATTTGGGTCCGCTGACCTTTTTGGGCAGTAATCATCCCATCAAGACTCTGCGCCACTTTGACAATGACATAAGGTTGTTTGTGAGTCATCGCATGAATAAAATACTGATTCAGTTCCCGCGCCTCTTTGGCACAAACACCCACACAGACCTCAATACCATGTCGTTTGAGTTTTGTGATGGATCGGCCATCCGTTTTGGGATTAGGGTCTTGCATGGCAATCACTACACGTTTGATGCCAGCGGCAATGACTGCGTCAACGCAGGGAGGAGTTTTACCGTAATGAAAACATGGCTCCAGATTCACATACAGCGTAGCCCCGCGAGCCTTGTGGCCAGCCATTTTGAGGGCATTGACCTCGGCGTGATAATCACCGTATTTTTTGTGGTAACCCTTCCCCACCACCTGCCCGTTTTTCACGATCACGCATCCCACAAGAGGATTGGGCGACACGCGACCAGCTCCTTTACGGGCCAGTTTCAATGCCATCAACATGTGATCTGCATCACTTCGCAATTCCTTGTTCCTTGTTCGAGATTCATTATTCATTTTATTTTTTGAGAAGCCCCTGCAGTTCCTTCATAAACTCATTGATGTCCTTGAACTCGCGGTAAACGGAGGCAAAACGGACATAGGCCACGTGGTCCAGAAACTTGATTTTATCCATGACCAATGATCCAATTTCTGTGGAGGGAATTTCCTTGGCGTCTTTTTCGAATATTTTTTTTTCGATTTGAGAGACAAGCTCGCTGATCTTTTCGACTGAGACAGGGCGTTTTTCGCAGGCCTTTTTGACACCTTCGAGGATCTTGAGACGGTCAAAAACCTGACGACGGCCATCCTTTTTGATCACCATCGGCAAAAAATCCTCGATGCGTTCGTACGTGGTGAACCTCTGCCCGCACTGCTCGCACTCACGCCGACGTCTGATGTTATTGGCCTCGTTCGATACGCGGGAGTCAATGACCTTGCTTTCGGGGTGCTGGCAGGTGGGACATTTCATACTCGTAGATCGTGGTTCGTGGTTCGTGGATAGTGGATCTTAAAAAACATTTTCGATCCCCGATTCACGATTAACGATCCACGTTGCTAAACATACAACCCAAACCTGGCCGTGAGTTCCCTGATATTGGCAAGAACGAGATGATGCAGTTGCTCGTCGTTGGGTTTGGTGATGACATCAGTCATCCAGCCAGCAATGATTTTCATCTCGGATTCCTTCATGCCGCGCGTGGTGAGCGCCGCCGTGCCCACACGAATCCCGCTGGTCACAAATGGTGATCTCTGCTCGCCGGGTACGGTGTTTTTATTGACAGTGATCCCCGCTTTTTCGAGCGCCGCCTCGGCGTCTTTGCCCGAAATGTCCTGTTTGGTTAAATCAACCAGAATGAGGTGGTTATCAGTGCCTCCACTGACCAGTTGAAAACCTTTCTCAATGAAGACCTGCGCCAAGGCCTGAGTGTTGTTGATGACCTGTTGGCAATAGACCTTGTACTCAGGCTTGAGATTTTCACCAAAACCGACCGCTTTGGCCGCAATCACATGCATGAGAGGACCACCCTGTATGCCCGGGAAGATGCGCGAATTCAGCGTTTTGGCATGTTCGTTCTTGCATAAAATGAGACCACCACGCGGCCCACGCAAGGTCTTGTGAGTCGTGGTGGTGACAAAATCACAGTAAGGAATGGGATCGGGATGCAGGCCTGTGGCCACCAAACCCGCGGGGTGGGCAATGTCGGCCACCAGAATGGCACCCACTTCATTGGCAATGTCTTTGAACAACTTGAAATCGATCTGACGCGGGTACGCGCTGGCCCCGCACATGATCATTTTGGGTTGGTGTTGTTTGGCCAGATCACGTACCTGATCGTAATCGATACGCCCTGTCTGGGGATTGAGTCCGTACGGCACCACTTTATACAGTCGACCCGAAAAATTAACCGGCGATCCGTGTGTGAGATGCCCACCTTCAGACAAATTCATCCCCATGAAGGTATCGCCCGGATTCAACACACTCATGTAAACAGCCATGTTGGCCTGCGAACCACTGTGGGGTTGCACGTTGGCATGCTCGGCCCCAAATAATTTTTTAGCTCTTTCGATCGCAATGTCCTCAACAATGTCTACATACTCACAGCCTCCGTAATATCGTTTATGGGGGTACCCTTCGGCGTACTTATTGGTCAGTGGTGATCCCAACGCTTCGAGTACGGCTTTAGAAACGAAATTTTCACTCGCTATCATCTCGAGTTTGTTTTCTTGTCGCGCGATTTCTTTTTCGACGGCAGAGAAAACTTCAGCATCCTGTTTTTGTAATAAATCAAAGTTCATGTTTGTTAACTCCTTACTCGTGGATCGTGGATCGTGGATCGTGGATCGTCATCAACTATAGCAATTACAGCAATTGTTGCAATCATTGCAATTGCCGCAATTGCTACGATTGCCCATTGCAAATTGCTCAATTGTTTCATCCCTCGTGTTTTCGACCTACGTCCCCTCGTGCGCTCGTCCCGCCAACGGGATCCCGCTCTGCGGTGATGAGTTCATGCGCTCGTGAGTTCGTATCTTCTCCACCCTCTCCGCATGTCTCCCGCCTTCGAATTCCGTATTCAGAAAGATTTCCAAAATAGCTTTGGCGTGTTCCCAATCCAACAGACGCGCGCCCAAACACAACACATTCAGGTCATTGTGCTGTCGGGACAACTTTGCCGATACCTCATCAATGATGCTGGCGGCACGCACACCCGCAAACTTATTGGCCGTGATCGCCATCCCAATGCCGGACCCGCACACCAATAAACCTCTATCAACACGACCTTGCCCCACATCCTCGGCCACCAACTTGGCATAATCGGGATAATCGACCCTATCCTCACTCTTGCAACCATGATCGACAACATCGTACCCCAACTGGATCAGGTAGGATTTGACCTCCTCTTTAAGCAAAAACCCCGCGTGATCCGCCCCTATGGCAATACGTTCTTTTGACATGGGCGATTGATAGTGAATCAACTCAAAAAAAGAAAGTACAAAGTTGAACCACACTTGCCCTTTTCCTGTATTGTTGATAGTGGCGGCCACGTGAATAAAATCAACATTCATCACATTTCCGTCACCAAAGGACTCGACCTCACTCTCAACCAGAAAGATGAGTGGTTTCTTAACCTCATCAAGAGACTCATCCCCGAACACCGTCTCGATCCCAACTCTTTGGTAGGACAATTCAACTTTTTGAGGACAAACACCATCGTCGATGTCATGGGCTCCATCAGTTTTACACATTACCCACCTTGCGACCGTTGCGCTACAGAAATCAAATCGGACGAAAACATCTCATTCTCGACTCACCTCTCCCCAGCCTCACTCGTTGAGGATAAGAAAAAAAGGGGGGCTCACGGAAAAACACCCGATAATGAGACAGAAATCGAGTTACACGAGGACGAGTTAGACCATTGTTTTTATCATAACGAAGAAATCGATCTGGAACCCCTCATCAACGACGAAGTGGCTTTGTCAATCAGATACAACTACTACTGTACCCCAGCTCAAGACTGTAAAATTCCAGTGCCAAATCAAGAATATATCACTGTTAATGACACGTCCGATCCCCGTTGGGCGCCCTTGGTAAAACTAAAAAACACCAAGCCCAATTCGTGATTTTCTTGACATGCCAGTCTATTAAATACTAGTTAAGGCGACCCATTTTTTATTTTTTTGGGTAAACGAGGAGTTGTTTATGGCTGTCCCAAAGAGAAGAACATCGAAATCCAAAAAAGGCATGCGTCGTTCACATCACCACTTGCGTGCCCTCGATGTGTCTGTGTGTCCCAATTGTCAAAACGCGAAACTACCGCACCGCGTCTGCCCCCACTGTGGTTATTACAAAAGCAAAGAAATCCTGACTCTGGACAAGGAGTGATCCGTGGCCAAGGCTTTACTTGAGTCTAAAATCATAGACATCATAGCCGCTCAGTTGTCTCTGCGAAATAGCGACATCAAACTCAGTTCACATTTCATCGACGATTTGGGCGCCGACAGCCTCGATGTTGTCGAGCTCATCATGGAAATCGAGGATGTCTTTGGCATTGAAATTCCCGACGAAGATGTCGAAGAAATGGAAACCGTCGAGGATGTGATCAATTACGTGGCCAAGACAAAATAACTCATTGACCCATTGACGCTCAGCATCTGACCCTTTGACGCTCAGCATTTGACCCTTTGACGCAAAGCATTTGACCCTTTGACGCAAAACATCTGACCATGACTGACGTGGGGTACCACAGTCCCAGCCCACAGCACAGCACTACCAACCCGTGAAAGAGAGCCGCTGTCCAGGCGGGTCCCAGAGAGTCCATCACCATTGGAATGACAATGAAACCCAGACCAAATCCGGTTTTGAGAAAAATATTCGTCAGAGCAAAAACCTTGCCACGCACGGCATCATCGACCTTTTGCACATATGTGGTAAAATATGTTTGATACGTGCCATCCCCCACACCCGCAATCAAGGCGGCCACAGCAATCAGCAGCTTGGCATCGAACGCGAAGGTCAGTATCATCCCCACAGACATCATGATCGTAAAAAACAAATACAAGACTTCGGGAGCCAACCGTTTGAGCATGGCCAGTTTGTTCAAGAAAACGATCCCCAACACATTGCCCCCCGCCCAAAAAAACAGCACAAACCCATACAGAAACATTGGCCTCTCAGGGGAATAGCTCTTGGAAAACAGGGGCCAGCCCACATTGTGGGATGCGCTGGCAAAGGCATCGATGAACATCACTGTCATGAACAAAAACAAAATGGGCGCGTTGCGCAGACGCCAAATCTCGGCATACTCGCCAAAAATATTTTTTCTCACAGGCTTGGGCTTTGCCACCATCCCAATTGCGCACGCCTGCGACGACACAGGGAGCTCACTCGTTTTGATATTGACCGTGAGCAAAACAAAACCGGATATGAGGTAAGTGACGGCATCAATCACGAAGATGGTATCAAATCTGGTCATCCAGACATGAGCGAAGACAGCACACAAGGCGGAACCGGCAATGACAAAATTGCGTCCCCCCAAAAGAATCGAGTTGGCCCGCAGTGTATCCGCTTTCCCCATCATCACCGGGATCGCCGCTTTCATGCAGATATCAAACAAACTCGAAAAGATCCCCACCAGGACCATGAGCACGAGAATGTACGCCTTGAGATGGGCCTCGGGACAAAACAACAGGCCGGTCACACCCAAGGCCAAAACGAAATCCGACACGAGCATGAGCTGTTTACGATCGAACCGGTCTGACAGGACTCCCAGATGGGGTGATACCAACATGCCCGAAATGATCCGAACCCCCAGCACCAATCCCACCCAAGCCGCAGAATTGGTTATCTGCAGAATCAATATGTTGAGCGCCATCATGTTCAAAAAACTGCCAAAGTTGGAGAGGAGCGTAGAAGCGATGATGGAATAAAAATTCAGCTGCCCCTCAGGCCGCGTGCGTGTGTTCATGATAATTTTCCAGTTTCTTGAGTGTGTTGACAGAATGTTGGCCGTACAAGAGAGGGACAAGAGCGCGGCCACAGGCGTTGATAAAATGCCCCACATGATGAATGCCCTGCGAATAACTGGGCGTGTACCATCTGGCCTCCTGTGTAAAATAATTGAGCCGGGTCAGCGCCTCGACACGACTCAAACCGAACTCGCTTTCAAGAATGTCCTGACACAGGGGATCTGGTCGACCACAGCTCACATTGAGTGCGTGCCACGCATTGTGGTAAATCTTGTGCAGATACTTGTCGATCGCCAATGTGCAGGAGGTGCGGGCATCCCAGGCTTCTCCAAACAGGAGATCGGAATTGACCGCCAATCCTTCATTGATGAGATTCTCCGGAGAATAATAAGTATCGATAGCCATCAAGGCGTCACCAGTTCCTGAGTTCAGGTATTGTTGCTTGACCAGATAGTAAAAATGATGCCCCGGCAAGATTTCGTGTGTGATGAAATTTTCGAGATAATCCCTGAAGTAGTTTTTCTTCACGCTCAGCCCCACCATCCCATGGAAATCTCCCAGATACCTGTAAAAACAGGGGGGATCATCCTTTTTGGTGGCCGTCACACGCAACTGGGATCTGTTCAGGAGGGGGGCCATGTCGAAATGAAACAGGGGGGCCAGTCGGTTTTTGATCCGTAGGGACAATTCGTCGCAAAGCCTGTGCACGTACCGTGAAAGTTGTTGCGGGCTGGCAAAGGTCAAGAGCTGACGTGCCTTTCTGTACTCTCCCACAGAACCATACCCATAATCGTCCAGACCTTCCCTGAGCACTCGCAACTCTTCTCCCAAATCGTATGGTGGCAGGGTTTCAAATCCCAAAAATCTCTCCGCCAGTGATTTGGTGCTGTCACTCCTGACTCCCAAAACAAAATATTCGGTCTGCGCCAACACCGACTGAATCAGATCATCAACATAGGTCGCACGATAAAATGGGGGTTCGTCATCAAAATCCGAACGAACCAGTTCCCTGAGGGTATGCAAATTTTCATACGCCATTTTGACGGGAATTTTGGCTGAGAGTTTACGGATGATGGGAGGCCCCAAATAGGAATGAATGAACTCAAACTCCTCAAACCCCTTGTCGAGGGCGAGAATGTTGAGCAGTATTTGTCGGTCGAGGGTCATAAATCACGTGGATCGTGGATTGTAAATCGTTAATCGCTGGTGCCCCTGAGGGCATGAATCGTTTGTCATCCCTGCGATCCTTCGACTGGCACTCAGGATGGTGAGCTTGTCGAACCAAAGCAGGGATCCAGAGTTTCAATCTATCAATAATGGATTCCTGCCTTCGCAGGAATGACAAAACCATTTACATTTTTACGTACGAACGAGTGAACACGTCATCACTCATGCCGCGTTTCTTTTGTGCCGCATTTTCTCCATGATGGTTTTGTAACAATACCCATTCTCGTAAATCGTACCATGCACGGAATGGGCAATGGCCATGCACCCGGCCTGACAGCGTTTGCCGTCCGAGCACGTTGAGCAGGCCCCACACATCCTGGTGTGGTCATACTGACGCGTGTAGGCAAAACAGGCGTCATCATTCCAAATGTCGATCAGACTGCGTTCACGGACATTGCCTGCCTTGAAATCATCGTGCTGTAATGACAAACAGCCTTTGACGTTTCCATTTGACTCAATACCAATGACAAACTTTCCGGCATTACACCCTTGCCATTCGGCCCCCTCCAACATGTCATCGGTCAGAGGATGACAGTAGCCTATGGAATCGGCTGGCATGATCCTCACGCGGCCCTTCTGCTCATTCTGCCAACGCGAAATGTCGTGCACCAATTGAGCGTACTGTTCATGTGAGATCAGCATGCTTTCGCGATTCTTGCCAGCGCGACCAAAGGAATTGACCACCTGCACCTGCCAGTTTTTTATTTTGTGCTCCAAGATGATGCCGAGCAGTTCTTCACGAATGGTGTAATTGATCTGATTGATCGAGGTAACGACAGAAAAAGAAAAATCATGCTTCTGGCAAAGACGCGCCGTCTCGAGCACCTTTTGAAAGGAACCCGGGGTCTGGCGGATGTAATCATGCACAGTCTGGTCACCATCCAGACTGAGCCCAATGTGGCTCACACCCTGCTTTTTCATGAAAATAATATCGTCTTCCGTAATGGAATAACCATTGCTGATCAATGAGGCCTTTGCCTCTGGTGCCCTCCTGATGTATTTGATCAGCTCTCTCCACTGTTTGTACATAAAAGGTTCGCCGCCAGACAGCGTGATGAACTGGGCCTTGAGTTGTTTCAGATCGTCAATAACCTTTTTCCATTCGGCGAGCGAAAGTGCTTTTTTGCGATTCTGTCCTGTCGCGTAGGACCCGCAATGCAGGCAACGCATGTTGCAGGCCAACGTGACTTCCAACGCCACCGTATGCGGATAATAGGCATCATCAACATTGACCACGACTACCTCCAGTGAATATCGAATATCGAACAAGGAACAAGGAACGTCGAATATTCAGTGTTAAGACTATTAATTTCAAACACCCATCCAACTGTGCTGGGGTATCTCTTTATGTTGTTGGATTCATGCGCCAACGCCCCCTCTTACTCAACTGTGCTGGGAGGTCTTGATTTAATTTTGAAAGAGAGGCACAGACGCTACTGCAATACAATGATCTCAACTGAACACACGAATCATCAGGTCCGAATGCCTGCAGGACCCTACATTGCGTACTCCGATTTTTCTTATGCGTCCTGCGGCTCTTTCAAAATTGAATCAAGACCTCCCAGCACAAACTCCCCCCCTACATCTCGCTGACGTAAAACGGTCTCATGGCTCTTTTTTTCTTGGCTTTCTTCATGTTTTCTCCTTGTCACGTCTCCTCCTGAGTGAATCACCACAGCGATGACGCTCTGGAGTGAACGGACGTTATTGGTTATAGAAACGAGATCGAGATTTAATTTCTTGTGGAAATTTTAAACCCTCTGACCCCCATAATTCCTCTTCTCTGTTTTGATCTCTTTCACCTCCGATTGTATCGGGAAAAAGAATCATCAAACTTGAGAAAAATTGTATAGGAATAATTATGAAAGTAAATAGAGAGAAAGGTCTTTCGTTAGAACCTGTGTGCTTATTAATATGTGGAATGTGACAGTCGCCTGTCTCACAACCATCTGTTTAATCATTTTTTAATACATATCGGCGACATGATTTTCTCGCCAGACTCAGGAGCCTCCGTCTCTTCCTCGACATCTTTCAACGCCTGTGAATTCAAATAGCGAGCTTCGTTTTCCAACTCTTCCGGGGCCACCTCTTCGGATACGACAATGTTCCCATCATACTTTTCAAAATCGAGCTGATTGGGAAGTGATACTGGTTCGTCAGCGGGATCACTTTCAGAAAAATCTTCCAGGCTTTTGCCTTGAAAGAGATCAATCAAGTCATGAAGTGATTCCTTCTCGAATTCCGCACCTTCTGCATTACTGCTGTCTTCACCTACATTACTTTGTGTAGACTTTGATGCTGTTTTCTTACCCTCATGGTGAAGCTCATACACTCTATCAAGTGACGTCATCATGGGAATACGTTCCTCTCCCTGCCAACCAAAACCTTCTTGCAAGATCCTCACACCCACGACAAAGGTTGCCAATTGTTTTTCCCACAGTTCTTCTCTTTGATGATAGTCCCTATATTCGGCCACGGTCACAAAATCGGTCACGTGCTTGAATGGCAGAGCCTGTTTGTGCAACAATCTGGCCACGGTCTCATCGTTAATCCCATGCAAATAACCCCGACGTTCCGCGTTCACAAGGACTTCGCTTTCCGTAATAAACCCATCCCTGGACGCCTCAGGCAGCTCGCCAGCCTCGCCATCGTCATACAGACGAATCAACGCCTCAATCGTGGCGGGATCCCCGCCTTGTTCGATCAGCTGTTGACGCAACTGGGCAACCGAAATCTTTTGTTCCTCACGCCCATAAACGACCTCATCCTGCGTAAGCGTGGGCGTTGTCTGTGGCTCTGTGGGTGTTGTTGTCACGGGTTTTGTCATAATATCACCTCATCCTATCGAATGGGATAGACATTTGATAGACATTTTGTAGACAAGCACAATCCATGCCAACACAGCAAAATTTAACATGTGTATTTTTATGTGGTTATGAGACGCTATCTGGAAATAGGGGGAGCCCATATGCCAAAAACGTGTCAATTTCTCAAATTGAGGGGCCTTCACTCCCACTCAATGGTGGCGGGGGGCTTGGAGGAAATGTCGTAGACCACACGGTTGATGCCCTTGACCTCGTTGATGATGCGCGTGGATATTTTGGAGAGCAAATCCTGTGGCAAATGGACAAAATCGGCGGTCATGCCATCCACAGAGTCCACACAACGAAGCGCCGCCACATTTTCATACGTGCGCTCGTCACCCATCACACCCACCGATTTGACGGGAAGCAGAACAACCAACGCCTGCCAGATTTTTGAATACCACCCTGCTTTTTTAATTTCGTCGATGGCAATGTGATCGGCAAGTTGTAAAATCCTAACTTTCTCTTTTGTCACCGCGCCCAATATTCTCACGCCCAACCCCGGTCCCGGAAAGGGATGCCGCATGATGATCTCATCGGGCATGCCGAGTTGTCTGCCCAATTCACGCACTTCGTCCTTAAAGAGTTCACGCAAAGGCTCGATGAGTTTGAGTCCCATTTTTTTGGGAAGCCCTCCTACATTGTGGTGTGATTTGATCACAGCAGATGGCCCCTTGAAGGATTGCGATTCAATCACATCGGGATACAATGTGCCCTGAGCCAGATATTTGGCCCCTTTGATTTTTTTGGCCTCGCGCGTGAACACGTCGATAAAGGTTTTGCCGATGATTTTGCGTTTTCTTTCGGGATCGCTCACCCCTTTGAGCGCCTTTAAGAATTCATGGCTGGCATCGATGTATTTCAATTTGATCTGGTAATGCTTTTTGAAAATCGTCTGGACATATTTTTCTTCTCCAAATCGCAACAACCCGTTGTTGATAAAAAGGCATGTCAGTTGTTTGCCAATGGCCTGATTGAGAAGCACAGCCGCCACCGATGAATCAACGCCACCGGAGAGTCCCAAAATCACATGATCCCTGCCCACCGTCTCGCGAATATGCTGGCATTCGTATGAGATGAAATCGCGCATGTTCCATTGCGGCTCAACCCCGGCAATTTTGAACAAAAAGTTTTTGAGAATTTGCATACCACACTTTGTGTGATGCACCTCGGGATGAAATTGAAGCGCGTAGATTCGCTTTTCATCATTCGCGATCGCAGAAACCACCTTCTTGTCTGTCTCCCCCATAACCCATAACCCATTGCCCATCACCCCTATGGAATCCCCATGACTCATCCAGATTGGGGAGTGATCTTCGACCCCTTCAAAGAGGACATGAGGTTTTACAAGCTGTAAGGTGGCATAACCGTACTCACGCTGTTTGGCCCTGATCACCTTCCCACCCATCAGTTTGGTGATGAGTTGCATGCCGTAACAGATCCCCAAAATGGGGACACCCAAATCAAATATTTTGGGATCGATCGTCGGCGCCCCGCGAGACAGCACACTGGCGGGACCGCCGGAGAGGACGATGGCCTGAGGCTTGAATTCGCAGATGCTCGCGAAAGGTTCCGCGCAGGAACGGATTTCGCAATAGACATTCAGCTCACGCACACGCCGCGCGATGAGTTGTGTGTATTGAGAACCAAAATCAATGATCAGGATTTTGTGCATGACCCCCATTAATCATTTATTCATGCCCGTTCAACTCATAAAATCCGAAGGGATTATAAACGCAGGGGCTTTGGTTAAACGACCACTGGCAACACCAGGGAAGGCTACACCCCAACAGCGTGCAACGTGCCCCTCATGGTCATTTTTGCCTTCAGGATTTGAATAAAAGGCAATCCAATTTCCAGGTGATGCTTTCCTGCCAGCGTGAGCAAATGAGACAAGAGCTCATAGGGATCTTCTGTTGTGCCGTCATTTATCAACTGAGACATCTCCGAGGCAAAGGCACTGGAATCATACTGGTCCGATAACGCTGAGGGCCCACTCATCTCCTCTATAACCTTTTGTAGCGATTCCTGATGCTTCATTATGGCCGCCAGAGCAAAACGCATGACCAGAGACCTTTGCTCAGGTGTTGTCCGTCCCATGCGGCCAAAATCCAGGAGCACCACTCCCCAACTGTCTGGGTTACCCTCTTCACCCTTCTCTACAAGAATGTTTCCGGGATGAAGATCATCGGGATACATTTCGGCATTCGCAATCATATCATTGAGCATGTCATCAAGATACTTTGCGACTTTTTGCGCCAAAGCTCCATCCGTTACACGTGTTATCTTTTCGGCTCTTTCATGGCTCATGAGCAACACGGATCGTGAACAATAATCCTTCGAATACAGTGGGATGCTCACATGCTGACTGTACTTCCCTCCCTGGTAATTTCTCAATTGCTGTCCAAACGCCAGGGCATCACTGCGCTCTTTCCGAAGATCCAATTCTTTTTCTATGGATTGGATGAGCTGTGAAATCACGCGCATGGCTGTGGAGGCTCCGGAAACTTTTTCCCGATAATTATCCAAAACAAAATAGATATGCCGTAACCGTCTCAGCGTCAGCTCAACCTTGGCCCGTTTAGACGCCGGGATTACTTTCAAAACACGGTATTTGCCGTCACCAATCTTGACCCTGTACACTTCACCAATGGTGCCCACGTTTAGCGGTTCAGGCTCAATGCGTTTGATCAGCGCGTTGGCCTCATTCAGAGGGAATTCTGCCTTGATCGTGTCCTTGACATCCTGAAAATCACCACGAGGCACATCGTCTTGCAGGCCTTCCAAGGCACTGCGGTGCTGTTGGGGAACCTCTGGCCAAATAGACAGAAACTGTCCCACCTTGACGACTGTCAGCTCAAAAAAACGTCGTATCAACGCCCCTTCTGATTCCTCAGCGCCAAGCGTATCCAGTTGTCTCACCAGTTCCTTTTGCTCACCGGGCGGCAATTCCAGATAATAGCGCATTGCCAGAAACTCAACAAGCGGTGGCCTGCCCTTGAATACAGCAGGCATTTCTGCCTGATGCAGATGAACACTGTCTCGCCGCAAGGCACGCGTCCTGAATTCTTTAGGCAATTCATCCTCAAGAATTCTTAACGCTTTTTTCGCCTGTCCACTTGATTGCACCCCATATTCATCCCGAATAGTCGAAAACAGTCTTTCACTCCACTCACGGGAGTCATCACGCTTACAGGAAACACCAGGCAACATTCGGACCACATGCTCGTTGGCAAGTTTTGCCATTCGAGAAAGTGCGTGTCGATCAAAAAACAACATGAGTTCTTCGCAAAACTCATCCAGATCAACCTCCCAACGATTGAGAACGGCCAGCCACAGTTTTTTTCCAACACTCAAATCATCAGTTTGTTCAGCCTTGTCCCCCGAAGAATTTCCTTCAGAATCCACATCCGCATCATAGTCATCATCCTGCCCCTCGACATCATCCCAAGAAGATGTTTCAAAACCGATCCCCTCCATTTCCTCAAAGGCATCCTGCTCAGGGACGTCGCCATCAAAATGTTTTTCCACATGTTCATACACAAGCTCACGAATATTCCCGGGAGTGACTGTATAAAATTTTTCAAAGAGTGCCCTCAGTTTCCGAACCAGTTCCCCAGCTTGACTTTTAATATTCTTTCTCACAAGTCTTTCGAGCCCGACCGCGTCTTTCTGAGCCACCACACTTAAGGTCCGGATCAAGGCTTCATTGTATTCATACCACTCATCCTCATAATCAACCACGGCGCCTATCGTGATTCGGTTGTTGGTGTTTCTGTGTAGTCCCCCTGTTCTCATTGCCTTGTAGAAGGCCCTTTCTCTGTCGGCCTGACGGCTCACCGATAGTCTCGTTTCCTTTTTCTTGGCTTCCTCCAACCATTTTAACAAATCGCTTTCTTTCTGGTCATCCAGACCATCCAATATGAGGGATAAGGGAAAATCTTCCGTCAATCCGACCACGGCCTCAAAATCGAGAAGCAGGTTATAAAACGTGTCAGGATGTTGGTTGCTTTCACATCGCGCCGTGCGACAACTGGCTACGTAGGATGAATATTTTCCCGCACGCACCAGGGCCGCAAACGCCTTGTCACGCACGACGCAATCCAGATGACGTCTTGAAAAAATGGTGGCGTAAAATGTCAGGCAGGCATTGGCAATCTCAACATCTTCCAGATCAAAAAGGACCTGTAGCAGCATGCTTTCGAAAACATTTGGTGCAATGCCCATCTCCAATGAATTTGCCAGATAAGGGCTAAGCAATTTTATGATGGGCAATTGTTGAAAATCACTGAACTGTCCCAAAACCCCTGCGGTGCGCACCTCACGTTCAAAGAGGGCCTTCAACAGCGGCAGGATTTTACCCAAACTGGCCTCAGCACTTTCATGACCCTGCGCACATGCCAGTTCCTCTGTCAGAAGACTGTACAGCACATCAACATCATAGTGGCCGGCCGCAATATCCGCCACAGGGGGATAAACGCCTCGTATTTGCTCAGCACGCACCTCATGCTCCTGTCCGAAATGAAGAGATCTGAGGCCTTGTTGATAGACGGGATCATCTCTGGCCAGTTCTCTCAATCGCTCAAAATTCCTTGAGTCCAAATATTCTCCCCTCAATGAGACATGCTGGAATATTTCGGTCAAGATATGCAGTTTGTGTGCCCGCTTCGTATAAGAATCACTTCGGTCAAACACTATTTCGGAAACAACTTTGGTGAATTTGGCCAGCAGGACTATTTCCGCCTGAGGGAAGCGATCAACCGAAAGTAATTGATGAAACAACCCCGGGGTCTCCGCGTTGCCGGCAAAAAAGTCCCCATCAAAGCTATGGCCCCACAATTCCTGCCGACCTTCTGGAAAGAGCCGTTCAATCAAATCACTGAAAAGAATATCCTTGATCTCATCAGCTAAAGAGGCATCCCACAAACCGCGCACCAGCACCTGGCCATCACGATTAAATGTTTCCTGTGCACCACGTGCCAGGGAAAGACCGCGAATGGCCAAATGGTACATATCTTGAGCCTGGGTACTCAACAAAGAATTCCGCGCCAATAAACGGGCGGCGGCAATACTAGTCATGAGGGGGTAGTACCAATTAACCTGTTCCAGATCATTACGCACACGATCAAGAAGACCCTCAATTTCACTCACTTCGGTCTGCGTGGGAATATGCCCGGTTTCTGACATTCTTTCCAGAGGTGCCAGAATCAGCAGTTCCTTTCTGATCTCAAGCAACTCCGCCCGCTCCGCGCTGGGGCTTCTTTGAGCCAAATACCCTCTTTCCACCATATGGGGAATTTGTAGCCCGTGAATCCGGGGACAAGTCGTCAGTTCAAACAAATCAGGATGCAACAAAGTCGCCCTTTCAGGAATGACCGGGGGTTCGTCCTCACTCTGCAAATCGTTATTGATCTGATCTATTCTTTGAATGGCCTCATCCAATCCCTTGATGGCTTTGTCTGTTTCACCCAGAGCAAACCAGCGGGCCGCCACTAGCCCACGCAAATAAGCATCATGGCCACCCAGCAGGGCTCTTTCCGTCTGCGGAATGACAGAGTATGTTGCCAGCACAGCATCTGCCA
>CAZGMS010000084.1:0-7637 GCA_964526915.1 uncultured Nitrospirales bacterium | reverse complement strand
TTCTTTCCCCCGGCCGGCGGGAAGGAGCAATGACGATCCTAAGTAAACCTATCATTTGCTCTCACATCATTTTCATGTCATAAGACACCATGACATTATCTGTGCAATTCCTCGGTGCCACAGGCACCGTGACGGGTTCTCGTTATCTGCTCACAAATAATAACAAACGCGTGTTGATCGACTGCGGGATGTTTCAGGGGCTTAAGGACCTCCGCTTGCGCAACTGGACCCCGTTTCCCGTCGATCCCAAAACCCTCGATGCCATTTTGATCACGCACGCGCATTTGGACCACTCTGGTTATCTGCCACGATTGGTCAAACATGGTTTTGCCGGGCGGATCATCGCCACAGAGGCGACCTGCGCCCTTTTAAAAATTTTACTGCCCGACGCCGCGTACCTGCAGGAAGAAGATGCCGAGTTCTTGAACAAACACAACCTCTCCAAACACCAACCCGCCCTGCCCCTGTACACCATCGACGATGCCAATCACACCCTGCAACTCATGCACCCTGTGGGTTGGGACAACTGGCAAAAACAAGACCCCTTCGAATTTCGTTTTTTGCCGATCTCGCATCTCCTGGGTGCCTCCTTTATCGAAATGAAGGTGGGCGGTAAAAAGATTGTGTTCAGTGGTGACGTGGGACGCAATCAGGACCCCATTTTGCCGGAACGCTATCATAGCGAAAAGGCTGACTACATTGTTGTGGAATCCACCTATGGTGACCGCGCACATCCCGATGAGGACGTACAGGAAGAACTCTCCGACGTGATCCGCAAAACAATTGATCGTGGCGGCACCGTGCTCATCCCCTCATTCGCTGTCGGACGTTCGCAGGCCCTTATCTACCTCATCAACCAGCTCAAACAACAAAACCGGATCCCCGATGTCCCCGTTTATCTCGACAGCCCCATGGCCATTGAGGCCACCAAGACGCACCTCAAGTTTGCCGATGAACTCAAGATGCCCAAGGAAAAACTCGAAGAGGCCCTTAAAGACGTGACCTACGCCAGCACGCCCGGCCAGTCCCAACAGATCGATAGCAATAAAAAATCCAAGATCGTCATCTCGTCCAGCGGCATGCTCGTGGGCGGACGCATCCTCCACCACCTCAAGGTGATGGGACCCGATCCCAAAAACAGCATCATTCTGGTGGGGTTTCAGGCCGCCGGCACCCGAGGCGAACTCCTCATGCAGGGCAAGCGTGAACTCAAAGTGCACGGCCAGCTAGTGGCCATCAACGCAGAGGTGTTTCCCATTCATAATCTGTCGGGACATGCCGACTACCATGGCATTCTGGAATGGCTCAGTCATTTTCAGACGGCACCCAAAAAAGTTTTTGTCACTCACGGTGAACCCACTGCCGCCGCAGGGATGTGCGAAAAAATCAAGACCAAATTCGGATGGGATGTTGTGGTGCCGAAGTATTTGGATAAAGTGGAATTGTGAGTTCTTGTCACCCCCTGCGAAGGCATCCTGTCATTCCTGCGAAGGCAGGAATCCATAATAATTTCTATTCTGGATCCCAGCCCTCTGCCACACAGAGGGCTTTTAGGCAGGCTCACACTGCAAACAATGAAATTGTCTCCTTAAAAAATGACGGGCAAAACGAAAACACGCGAGCACGCCCCCTTTTTTTTTCTTTCACTAACCCGATTTTATTGAGAAGCCTCAACTCAGAATAAACAGGCTCGTAACTCAACTGGGTTGTTTGAGCGATTTGCCTGGCATTGCCTTTTTTGTGATGGAAAAAATAAGTAAGGACCTCCGCCTTAAGCCCTGCCCCAAACAATGCCCGCAATATCAGCCAGGGATTGTGTTTAAAAACATGTTTTTTTTCATAGATAGCCTCTTTATTGTATTCCATTTCCCGCGATATTAAATTCCATTTTTTCCATAAAGACAGATTTTCTTGAAGGTTAAGTTGTGAGAGAATGTTCGAATTTTTTACAGAACGAAAAACAAAATCTGGCTGACTCAAGGGATGACAATATTTGACAATATACTTCAGGTTAGACCTGGGATGAATCTCTACGACTGAATCAATAATAGCCCCAAGGACAGCTGTTTCAGTCAAACACTTGATTTTGGAAATAAGTCTCGCAGAATTTACTAGTTCGTGATGTTTGATCAACCAACCGCGCATTCCAAATAAGAGGCGAGAATCGTCACGCCCCTCGTGAGCAGTTCTTATTAATACATCCTCAATGTCTATGACTGAATCAGAAGTAGGCTTTACATTAAAGGCAACTCCCAGACGTGCCCAGGTTTTGTAAAGTTCAAACATGGTATCCCCATTCTTCAAGTAACAATTTGATAAAGAGAGTTGTTTTTTTATCAAAGCGATCAATGCGCTCAAGATTTTTCCGAATAATCTGAATATCATTCTGGTCAATACTCAAAGTTTTTATGTCCGTAATATCTCTTTCGCGGGCGGCCTTGAGTTTCATCATGATCAAATCTGGTTTTCCTAATGACATGAGTTTGATTTTTTTGAGCCCCAGCGCAACAGACACCAAACGTTTTTCCCAACCAACAGGCAAATAAGAAGCAAATCCTTTTGCTGAATCATTCAACCAGTCTGGATCAGCACCCGTCTCCTTAGCTACATTTTTGACCGCGGCTCTAAGAGGATCGCTAAGCGGCACAGGAGCAATGACATCGATATCGATGGTCGCCCTTTTACCGCCAAAAGCGAGCGCTACGGCCATGCCACCACAAATGATCAAGCACTCTTCGTCTTGGAGTTTGCTATCTAATTTTCTCAATAATGTTACTAGGTTATTGCTTGTTTTCATTTGTAGATGATAACATTTATTATTGTTTTAAGCAATAACTGTTTCAAGTATGATCGAACTCAGACAGACAGGGTGCTTTTTTGTACGCAAACTTTGCTCCCATGTGCGTCTTGATGGAGGAATGTTGTGTTGGTAAGGTATTTGGAAAATGTAGCGTTGACCAATCACACCTTGATCACCAACTGACTCTGCGTGGTGATGTGGTCCAGTTGATTCCAGATTTTTTCGAACAGATCGAATTTGAACCGCTCCAAGGGGCGGTGGCCTTGCGGTGTGGCCGCGTAAAGAATTTTGTCTTGCAATAATAATGTCATCAGTTCCAACCCAATTTTGGTTCTCTCATCGAGTGGCGTGAGCAAACCATTGCCCATCAAGACTTTGGCAACGGTAATGTCGTCTTCGAACTGATCCACCGGGAGCGCCTTGAAAAAATCGATGATGCGCGTGGTGATGAAGAGAGTGTACAGGTCATCCCGCGAACAATAAGGCGTTTCAATAGCCATGGCCGAAAGGCGTGCCTTGAACACATCTTCATCGGTCGGGTAATGATTGAGCTCGCGGGCCAAAGGAGAGCTGGGCGTGAGGTAAAACATGCTGGCCCCCACCAGCACAGGCAGGCGCGCCGCCACACAGAGGGTCTCGATCATGCTCTCGAGAGTCTCGTCAGGAAGCCCCAGAATTTGTGAGGAGAGAATTTTAAAATCCAACGACGCGGCCTTGTTGATGATTGCAATGTATTTTTCGACGGTGTGCGGTCTTTTGGCGGCTCGGCTCACCAAGGCATCGGTTGTGACCAAGGCCACGTTCAAATGTGTGAACCGCGCCTTTTTCATGAGCTCCAGCAATTCGTCGTCCAGACTCAAATACGAAAGCCCATTCATCGCCACAAAGGTGATGTCCTTGTCCGCAAACGCATCGATGAGGCGCTGGCAAAACTCCTTCATGAAGGGTTTGTCGAAGGTGAGGTTGTCATCCTCAAAGTTGATGATGCGATACCCAGCTTGGTAACGTTTTTTGATCTCGTCCAAAACACTGTCAATCGCCCGCTTGCGGTATTGAAAACCAAAGGTCGCGTGCACCGAGCAAAATGAACAATGATGCGGACAACCGCGAGAGGTGATCACAAAGGCCAGTGGTTTGCCAAAATAAGAATAATTTTTTGATTCAAAATCTTCCAGATCGGGCATGGGGATTTCGTCGATCGGGTAATTTTCGCGTTCGATGTTGATGCAATATTCCGTGCCTTTGCGGTAGCCAAGATTGGGGATATGCGACCACCTGATCTTGGTATTGCCCCGCTTGAGTTTGAGGGAGTGCAAAAATTCCACAAGCGGTTTTTCGCCCTCACCACAGATCACAAAATCAACACTCGGATCCTGCAAGAGCGACAATGGATCGGCCGAAACGTGCGAGCCACCCACAATCACGGGCACGTCCCTCACGGCCTTGACCAAGCCTGCCGTGTGCAGGACCTCACGATAATAAGGAGAAAACAGGCTCGAAATCCCCACCACATCGGGGGCCTCGCGTTCAATAACACCGAGGATATCATCGTCACTCGCGCCAAAATGGTAATACTGGTAAAAACCGCAAAAAGGGCTTTTGTCTTTGTAAGGATAATAATCCTTGAGGTAAGTCAATTCCTTGGGAAGTGGGATGGTCTTTTTGCCCCAGCCGTGGTGCAGATCAACAACCTTCACCTCGATATCGGGGTGATGTTTTTTGACCACGGCCTTGAGGTAGCAAAGCCCAATGGGTTGCAGGCGAACATCGGTATCGTAAAAATCCTCAATGGGTGGTTGCAAGAGTAATAGTTTCACAGGCGCGTGTCATATTATGGGAGGGGGACTGGGTCAATGTCTACATGATGATCATACCTTTTTCTTTGATGAATCTTTGTGGCGTCACCACAGAGACTGGTCTGCCCAAAACAGTATTGACTGATTGCTCTTTTAGTTTGGCATCATACAGAAATAGCTGTCCCTCAGATTCAATAAGGAGATCGGCCTCGCGTTTCAGAGTGCGGGAATACCAATAGTAAGGTGTTTTTTTTGTATGACGAAAAACGTGATTGATGAAAACACCTTCAAATATTTTTCCCCTAAAATCATCAAGGTTGATTTGTTGCAACCACCAGGAATAACAATTTTTCACTCCCCTCAGAAGCGCACCAGCAATGGCATAGATGATAGGATCTACAAAATAGATTTTTTTTGCCTTGCGGGGAGAACTTCTTTCATTTTCAGGATCAAAACAACGGAGCACTGAACAGAGAAAGGATTGTTCCAAATGCTCCACGTACGCAAAAGCTGTTTCGTGACTGTGAACAGGCGTTTTTTCTATGAGTCCCTGCCATGTCACCTGCGATGACACTGTATCGAAAATACGATAGAGAATGTGTGTCAATATCTCTCGGGACAGGCCATACTTGTGGGCATCACCAAAAATCCAGTTTGAATAAACTTCATACGTTTCGTCCGTGACCTGTCCATATTGAGCAAAATCAGAGACAGCGTGGGGAAAACCGCCTACCCTCAGATAGATATCGAACAATTCCATTTCAGTAAGATGATCAAAACACGCAATATGAGAGTAATTTTCAAAAGAAAGGGGGTGAACAGCAATTTCGGCCACCTGTCTTCCCGGAAATCGTTCTGAACTGATTTTTAAGTCTTTGGCGTCTGAGCCCGTGATGATGGTCGTTGCGTTCGAGAGCAATCCGGCGTTAACAGCCCACAATAGAGCACGTTGCCATTCTTTTACAAAAGTGATTTCATCAAGACAAAGCAGGACTTTTTCTTTATTGCGTAACCGCAAAACCGAAACCAGAATTTCCTGAAGTTGCTGAAAATCCCTCATGGCCTCGCAAGAAAGAAAAATAATGTTGTTTGCGTCAATGGCCTTGGTTGCCAGTGCAGAAAAAATTTTTTCCTTGATGAGAGTTGTTTTACCCACTTGGCGAGGCCCACGCAAAATATAGGTGTGTGATGGCTCAAAAGCCAGAGTCTGTTTTACAGGATTGTCAAAATACCAGTTTTTTTTCAACACGGCCAACAGATGAGAATCTCTTTCGATGGCCTGCGCATCACTCCACCAAGGATTGAGTATTTTTATTGAACTTAGATCCATAACAATATGATATTAAATCATATTACTATCTTTTGTCAATTACGCGATTGTAATCGCACTAATTTGCCAGTGGGTCAATAGGTTATGGGTTATGGGGAACGGATAATGGGTTTGGTCAATGGCGATCGAGGTCAAAAAAAAACCAGACAGGGCCTTGCACGAGACCCTGTCTGGCATTGTGTTGATTTTCATCAAACAGGAACGTAAGCAATGGGCTTGCCTTTGTTGGGGCCTTTGGTTTCGGCATTCACCATGTAGTGATGGGCATCGGTAGTGCGCCAAGATTCGTCCATCTTCAGAACTTCATAAACAAAGTAAGCGCCCTGACCGAGGTTAGAGGTCTGTGTTGAACCGGGACCCCATGCAGGCACTTCGATTTGCAAGGTCCTGCCCTTGGGCAGTCTCAACACATCACTTCTGCGATACATGGTGGCAGGTACAATATTAAGAATCGCAACCACATTTGGATCGGTATCAAGAATTCCAGCCATACCAGGCAAGTCACGCATTCTGCCCAGCATCTTTGCATTCTTACTCGCAACATCGGCCACCGGCACCTGTTTGTATTTCTTTTGATAGTTGGACAGTTTTTGCGGGTAAAAATCCGCATTCTTTCCACTCATCTGCAAAGTGACCACAGAGCCTTGGTTTTGTTGGAACCACTCATCAGAGTACGTCGTACGGTCGATATTACCCATGAGATTACGAATCGCTTCGGGGATGTCTGCATAGCCACCCCTGATGACGTAACCAAGCACCGGCGCATCCTTGGCATAGCGTTGTGTGGCGGGAGCTTTGGCCGAGATCATGGCACCCAGCATCATTTGAGTGAGCACAATGGGTTCTCCTGCAGGACGTGAGGCATTTTGTTCCCTGACATCTGCCAACACGGCGGCCTTTTGCTGTTTCAGGATGCGAGCGGCAAAAGGTTGGGCCGTTTGCACAAGTGTAGCAGACGTTGTTGCGTCTGCACGCTCTGTATAACCGGTAAATGCTTCGCGCACGCCAATGGCTGACGCGCCATGATTGACAACGGCATTGATCACACCAGCCAACTGCTCCGGATTTGCATTACCCAAAGCGCCCACGTTACCATGGGTCAACTGCCCCAGAATATTTGATTGCACTGGGGATAAATAATTTGTTGCCATACCTGTCATGATGATCTCCTGTTTGATTTTTTGTCACCGCTCACCTCAGACATGACCATCATGACCAAGCAAAGCGGTAGTCTAAAACTTGTAAAATCTAGCTTCCCTGAGTACCTCTATTATCGGTAAGCCTCAAGCAATGTTGCTACCTTTCGTCATTAAACCCTGAATTCCGTCATTTGCGAACAAACTTCTCATTGCGAAAAGATGAAATATGAATAATGACTTAAAGCATTAAAATGGACAAAAATAAGGCGCGCCTTTTCTCAATCATCATCAGCATTCTGGCCGGCATGGGTCTGGCCATCATGATGCAGATTAACGCCACGCTGGGCCAGAAGGTTGGGCTTCTGGAATCGTCTTTCATTGTGCATCTGGCGGGGATGACGCTCGCCATTGTTTTGCTCAACACAAAACTCAACAAGGATTTTATTGTGCGTGCCAAAACCGCACCCAAAATTTATTTTTTGGCTGGTGTGTTTGGTGTGCTCATGGTGATCGTGGCCAATTATCTGGTGCCCAAAATCGGCATGGCGGTCTGTGTGAGCCTTTTTGTCACC
>CAZGMS010000083.1:0-12482 GCA_964526915.1 uncultured Nitrospirales bacterium | reverse complement strand
GTCTCTGGTTGACTAGTTAGTGATCCAAGAACCAACAACTAGTCAACCAGAGACTTGACCCCTAGCCCCACCTCTTCATCAATTCATTGGGAATGCCTGCGTGATCCAGCACGCGGGTGACGACTGTTTGCGACAGGGCTTCAATCGTTTGGGGACAGGAATAAAAACTAGGCATGGCCGGCAGAATCACGGCCCCAGCCTGATCCAAGGTCAGCATGTTTTTGAGATGAATCTGATTGAAAGGCATCTCACGCGGAACCAAAATGAGTTTTTTTCGCTCTTTCAACATCACATCGGCGGTCCTTGTGATCACATCGTTCGAAAAACCTCCGGCAATCCGTCCCAGCGTGCCCATGGAACAGGGCAAAATCACCATGACGTCCGCGCATGCGGAACCGCTCACAAAGGGCACATCAAAATTTGTATTTGCGCATACGCGTGGCCAATATTCCCCAAGATCGAGGCTCAATTCATCGTGAAAAATACGCATCCCATTGGCAGACGCCACCACATCCAGTTGAACCTCGGTGAGAGGCCGCACAAAATCAATGAACTGTTTGGCGTAGAGGGCGCCAGACGCGCCTGTGATGGCCAGTACGATTTTTTTCATATGTTTTTCCCGATCGTCATCGCCATGACGTAGGGGCCGGGCTGGACCGGCCCTCTAATTTTTATTAACACAAACAACACTCGCCGCTCTGAAAAGAAAATGCCGTGAACGGACGCTGGCAAAACCAATCTTCATCACCAATTTTTCAAACTCACCGACGCTCACAAAACCCTGCACAGAATTGCGCAAATAGTCATAGGCCCCTTCATGCCTCGAAATCAGGCGTCCCACCAGTGGGAGCACAAACCGACCATACGTGTTATAAAACAATCTGCCCACCCCAGTTTCGGGTTTGAACAGATCCAGCACAATCACCTGCCCTCCTTGTTTGAGCACACGATACACCTCACCCAAACCTTTGGGCACATCCGCAAAATTGCGCACACCAAACCCACACACCACAACATCAAAAGAACCATCATCAAAGGGAAGCTTGAGCGCGTCCGCGCAGATGATCTTAACCTGTGACAAACCGTGCTTTTCAAATTTATGACGCGCCAACTCCAGCATCTCTGGCGAAAAATCAACAACCTCAATTTTGGCGAGGGGAAACTTTTTCTGCACCGCGAGGGCAAAATCCCCCGTCCCCGCGCACAAATCAAGCACCCGCAAGGATTGGTTGGTGGGACAGTCAATCAGGGCCACCGCTTTCCTGCGCCAGCCCACATCACACCCCAGACTCAACACGTGATTGAGCAGATCGTAGGTGGGGCTGATTGAAGAAAACATGGTTTTCATAAAAAACGTGTTCACGTGTTTTCGTCTCTTTCCACCGTCACCACCGTCCGGATCCCGCCACGCACGTAGAAGTCGCCCACCACCTTGATCTGCCGGGGTTTGAGGAGTGCCACCAAGTCATCACAAATCTGATTCGTCACCTTTTCGTGATAATGGCCCTCGTTGCGGTACGACCACAGATACAGTTTGAGTGATTTGAGTTCCACGCATTTTTTGTGGGGCACGTAGCTGATGCGGATGGTGGCAAAGTCAGGTTGCGCGGTCTTGGGACACACGCAGGTGAACTCGGGACAATCAAATTCGATGAGATAAGGTTTGGGTTCGGGATTGGGAAAACAGTCCAAAATCTTGAGTTTGTTGTTCATGGACAATCAATAACTGATTGGCAAATCAAATGACAAGGGGTCAATTTCTGTGCTAATCATTGACATTTTTCATTAATCTGTCCAATATGTGCGAGCATCTCTGTCGTGGCTCCTATGACAATCACACCATCATTATCGTTAGTATGTTTTGTCTGCTTTAGGGTAATCATATGTGGAAACACACTATTTATTTTATTGTTTTTTTTCTCTGGTTATTGACCCCGGCCCTCTTGCTGGCCGTGGATGAGCCCCTGCCGCCGGGCGACGTGCTCGACTGGCTCGATTATTCTCTCAGGCGTTTTCCTCCGGACGATTGTCCCTCTCTCGAAACCAATGTCAAAAAATGCGCCGGTGTGACCCAACTGGACATCAGCGGCGACATTACCACGGGAAAGCTGCTTCTGGAATTCACGGGCTATAACTGGAGTCGTCAGGAACAAAGACTTGATCTCGTAGGACCGAACGCCACCGTTGCCCTCACCAACTCACAGGTAAGCCTGGCAGAGCAGATGGACCCTTTGGAAAACGACGCCGTCTACATCGCCCCCTTCTTCGACGAAGCCGGGGGTTTTTGGAAAATCACCGTCCCCCCGGGCAAGTTTATGCTCAAAGCCATCATGACCTTTGCGCCTCAGTCCGTGCTGACTGTTAATCTGGCTGACGGCATCGGCACGATCAACAGCTCAAAGCTCATAGGCGGTCATCTGCAATTCGATCAAAACACGGGTAACCATGGGGGCACCGTGCAGTTCATGCTGGCCGGCAAGCAGACACAGGAGGAAGCGTCCCCGCAGGTCAGGGGAACACGCGTGTTTCAATGGGGCAATATCCCCACGTTCACTTATGTCATTTCTGTTTCCGGCCTGCATTCCGAAACCCCCGTCACCTTTCCCCTGCTCGGCTACGAAACTATCGAAAAAATCAGTCCCACCAAACCTTATAGGGTCATCGAAAAAAACAACACGCGCTACCTCGAAACCACCTTTTCGCCCTCTCAAACCGAATTGGAAGTGAGTGGCCATTACACCAGCATCCCATCGCAATTCACCTTGGGCGCCACCCTGCCCTTTGAGGTCTGGATCTTTCTGGCCAGCCGCAGGCACCCTGTCAACATTCAGCACAACGCAAACCCGATCGACCCCACCGAATTTTCGCATTTGATAGACACGAGCAACGCCAGGGCCTTTCTGATCAAGCCGGGACAAAAAATGGCCTTTTACCCGGTGGGGGTACAGATCGAAGAAGGCCAGAAAGGAACTGGCAACAGTCACTACAGGTTTTTTGAGGGACACAATGGTCTCTGGCTCGAAAAATTATTTCTGAATGCGCAGGTCCCCCAACAGGATCGTCTGGTGATCCCTACACCCGGCGTCCCCATCTACGCGGGAATTGGCGACGAGGGAATCGAGCTGTATCACGTTGAGAAGGACCAACTCAGCGTGCGACTGCCGCAATCAGGTCTCGACGAGCAACCCATTGTGGTTGACTGGAGGAACACTCACAAGATCAATCCTGTTTTGAGTCTGTTCCGTGCGATCCTCCCGGGTCAAAAAATCGCTACAGACAAACAAACCATCGACATCATGTTTCAGCCCGGCCACGTCCCTCTGCTGGCTTGGGGAACCAGCACGTCAAGAGGTGATCTGCTTGATCAATTTCATCTTTATGGTTTGCTCATAGGCGTTCTCGCCTTTTTCATTTGCCGCGGTCTGAAATTTGGATACCCGCTCTCCCTCTTGGTGACCTTATTGTGCATTGGTCTGTATCAAGTCCCCCGTTTCCCCCTGACCTGGGTTCTCGCAACTTTGATCATCACTCTGCCCCTCTCCCTGATGAAGGATGAGCAATTCACCAGACTCAAGACAAAACGTTTCCGCCTAAACCTCATGATTCTCATCTGGGCCTGCCTTTTCATCACCACAACAGTACAATTGACCGGTTATTCCAGAGACCGCATCTTCAGTGCTCTCCATCCCTACGCGGGATATCACCCCGAATATGACTTCAGCGAGCAGACAGCGAAATACGATAATTTTGCTTCGGCCAAGAGGGCCAGACCGATGCTCTCGCGCGATGAGCTGAAAGACATATCCACTTCGACTGAAGTGGGTGCTCCCCCCGAGGCCATGCCGACCAAAGGGGCGAATGTGGAATACGCTCAAATGCAACTTGCCGCCAAGGAACCTCAAAACCCGCTTGAGCAACGCGACCAAGATTCTGAATGGACAGCCAAACCTGTGAGTGTACAAAATTCCATGCGTGGGGGTGCCCTGGTTGAAATGACCAACCTCAACCTCGCCCCTGACACCGACACCAATGTGAAAATCCTCGTGGCGGGCAGTTGGTTACGCGCGTTCTGGTTACTATTGGAAACCGTCATCATCCTGAGTCTGATGGTGGCACTACTGACACGTGGGAGAAAACTGTTATGAAACCGATCAAACATTTCTTTTTCCTTATGTTGCTCGTCTCCGTTGTTTTCCCTGGGATCTGTTTCGCCAAACTCGACATAGCGCCTCAAACGCAGGAGGCTCTGATGGGCATTTTGCAAGGGTTGGCCAACGATCACGCGTACAAGCAGTGGTGCGAAAATCATTGCGGGCAGATACACGAAATGGAATTCACCGGCACAATCGCGTCGGGTTCTTTGAACGTCACCATCAAAGGTCACATCATCGGCAAACACAATGGTGTCCTGCCTTTGTTCGGTGCTGTCCCGTCAATCGAAATCACATCCCTGACCAACGCAGGTGTGGCTGTGCCCCTGGTGTACCACAACAAGGCCTACTACACGTTCTTGGCACCCGGTCCTTTTCAACTCTCGGGCCAGATCAGCATCGACCCGCACGCCAGTACCAACGTGACCTTGCCAGGCCCTGTGGGCCAGGTTCTGCTGAATATTTCGGACCAAGAAAGATTATTGGGAGAAACAAAATTTGGTCAGTGGGGAGGCAGTTTTGGGATCGTCTCCGCCCAGGCCAACCCACAGCAGGACAAAACGAGCTCTCCGGAACAAAGCCTGCGCCTGAAGATCAACAAAGACTTTAAAATCGCGCGCGACAAAAGTTTTGTTTACACTATCGACGTGATCGGCGCCACATCGGGACAAGTCATCACCATCCCACTTGAGCACGGTGAAAAAGTCATCGCGACGACGCCAAAGAACGCCAAGGTTGGCGATTCCCAAGTTGCCTTCACGGCCATGACCAGCGACGCCCGTTTCGTGATTCAGGGAGAGTGGACAAAAAATTCAATAGAACTCACAGCCAAGAAGGGAGCAACACAGGAAACCTGGTCCCTGGGTTGTCTGGGGGCCTACGATTGCGGTTTCACCTCGGACGCAGAAAAATCCATCACTGCTACAGGACACGAGTGGTTCCCCCTCGGTGGCCAAAAACTGGGGGTCACCTGGAAAGAACTGGGTCTGCTCAAGGGACAATCGAAGGTCGCTCAAACAGTGGTGTTAGATTCCATTCAGACGGGTGATGGTTTAAAACAAACCTTAACCGCCGATATCGACAGCAGCGAAGCCACCCCCTTGTACCTTGATCTTCCAAAGGGGGCCAGGCCCACCGAGCTTGCTTACGACAACGTTCCCTCAACCATCCTCAAAAACAACGAAGGACTTATTCATCTTTCCTTACCCAAAGGATCGAGTCAGTTGGGTCTAAAATGGTTTTTCCCAAAGGCCATTTCTCATAAAATTCCCATCCCTGATATCAAGGAATGCCCCGTCGCCAAGTGGTTTTTCTGGGTCACTCCCAATGAACACGAATCAGTCATTCTGGCCGGTGGTCCCGATGGCAGCCCTGTCATTCTGTTCTGGCCCAGACTCGGCTTCTGTTTATTGGTGGGGCTGCTTTTTTTGTTTACCGAAAAAAAACTCACCAAAACAGTCACCACCAAAGCGCTTTTCTTTCTGGTCATGTGTTCCGGCTGGGCCCTGAGCACACCAGCATCCATTCTCTGCATTCTGGGGCTGATCGTTTTTATTCGTTGGGTCCCCCGCGTGCAATCCCAACGCAACATTTTTGGTCTCGGTCTGGAAATATTGATACTGCTTGGCCTGATTGTGACTACGATCAGTTCATACCTTTTCATTCTCAACAAAGCCTTTTTTTCGAACAACCCCTTGACCTATGAGACGTTTTGCTCGACTCGATCCCCCTTGTTTGGTCTGAATCAAGTGGCCAATTTTTGTTGGGAAGTGGCCTTGACACAACCAGAACAAACCCTTAAATCGCCCTATTTGTTGACTGTGCCCACACTCGCCATACGCATCGTGTACTTTGTCTGGGCCATTGTGGTGGGTTTTTTCCTGTTTGGGGAACTGAAAAACCTTTTGCCCGGACTGAAGCACTATTTCGGTCTGGGAACCAAGCCCCTGTTCAAAAGGAAACCAAAAAAAAATGACGCAAGCGCCACATAGACCTCCTTTTGTAGTCATTTCGGGACCGAGCGGATCGGGCAAGACAACGATTTGTCGCGAAATTGCGAAACATTTCGATTGGTATTATTCCGTTTCGCACACGACCCGCAAAATCCGCAAGGGCGAGGCCCACGGGCAAGACTATTTTTTTGTATCCGATGATGACTTTCAGAAAATGGTTGGGCGCAACGAGTTTCTGGAATGGGCGCAGGTGTACCAGAACCGTTACGGCACCTCTCAGCAAATCATCGAAGACAAACTTTCCAGTGGTCAGGGTGTGGTGGTGGATGTCGACACACAGGGGGCACAAATCATCAAACAAAAGATGCCCGAAGCCATTCTGATCTTCATCAAACCTCCCGATGTCGAGGAACTAAAGAAACGGCTTGTTTCCCGGGGGCGGGACCCCGAAACCGACATCGAAAAAAGATTGATGCAGACCCAGCAGGAACTTGCTAGAATGAGTGCCTATGATCACGTGGTCGTTAACGACAAACTCGATCGCGCTGTGCAGGAAATTATTTCGATATTGAATGACAAGTGATTAAATTCGTGCGTACGTGTTGGCGTGCGTGCGTTGGGTATTTGGACAATGAAAGGAAGATGGCTTTTGTCATCCCTGCGCATGCAGGGATCCATATTTACAGTAATTCTGGATTCCTGCGTTCGCAGGAATGACATATCCAAGTTGAATTTCAACACGCGCACGTAAACACAAATGATCACCATTGACGAAATCATCGCATCGGTTCAAACCTATAATCCACAGGCCTCCGTCAGCGAGATCAGAAAGGCCTACGATTTCGCCGCCAGCGCCCACGAAGGTCAAAAAAGAAAATCAGGCGAACCGTTTCTCATTCACCCGCTCGAAGTGGCCAAGATCCTCACGCAACTCAAAATGGACATTTCCAGTCTGATCGCCGCCATTTTGCACGACACCGTAGAAGACACTATCCTCTCCTATGACGACATCAAGGCATCCTTTGGCGTTGACGTCGCCGAAATCGTCGATGGCGTGACCAAAATTTCCAAAATCAAGATTTCCAATCAGGAAGATCGGCAGGCAGAAAATTACCGCAAAATGATTATCGCCATGTCCAAGGACATCCGCGTCATCATGGTCAAACTGGCTGATCGCATCAACAACATGCGCACCCTGCAATTCATGTCGGAGGCCAGACAAGTCGGGATCG
Organism: uncultured Nitrospirales bacterium; assembly: GCA_964526915.1. Classification (GTDB taxonomy): domain Bacteria; phylum UBA10199; class UBA10199; order UBA10199; family JADGCS01; genus JAHJDR01. The sequence goes on along the minus strand of CAZGMS010000083.1, from coordinate 5,147 downwards.
CGCAGGAAACCCTCGACATCTACGCCCCCATCGCCGGGCGCATGGGGATTTATCAATTCAAGGAAGAACTCGAGGAACTCTCTCTCAAATTTTTGAAACCCGAAATCTATTCCCAACTCGCCACCACCACCAAACGCCTCGAGAAACTTCGCGAACTCTACATGGCCCGCGTCAAGGATGCCCTGACCAACTCACTGAGGGTCTCGATTCCCCAGTTCGACATCTTTGGACGCATCAAACGTCCTTACAGCGTTTATCGCAAAATGCTGGCCCAACAGATCGAACTCGACGACGTGCATGACCTGATGGCCTTCCGCGTGATGGTCTCTTCCATTGAACAATGTTATGAAGTGCTCGGGATCATTCACTCCCTTTGGAAACCAATTCAAGGACGTTTCAAGGATTACATCGCCATGCCCAAGGCCAACTCCTATCAGTCACTGCACACCACTGTCCTCTGTTTTGATGCCGAACGCGTGGAGTTCCAAATCCGGACACATGAAATGAACGAGATTGCCGACAAAGGAATCGCCGCTCACTGGAAGTACAAGGACGACGGCCGTCTCGACACCAAAGACGAGGCCAAATTCCGCTGGCTCCGTCATTTGATGGATTGGCAATCGGAGCTAAAGGATTCGCTCGAATTCGTCGACACCTTCAAACTCGATTTGTTCGAGGACGAGATTTTTGTCTTTACGCCCAACGGCGACATCAAAAACCTCCCCTTCAACGCCACCCCCGTGGATTTTGCCTATTCCATTCATTCCAACGTGGGGGAACGCTGTGCGGGGGCCAGGGTAAACGGACGCATCGTCTCGATCAACCACAAGCTCGACAGCGGCGACACGATCGAAATCATCACCAAAAAAGATCATGTGCCCAGCAAGGACTGGCTCGACTTCGTCGTGAGCACGCGGGCAAAAACCAAAATCAGGGGATTCATCCGTAAACAGCAACGCACCAAGAGCATCCTCATCGGCCGCAACATATTTGAAACAGCGTGTCAGAAGGCCAAGATCACGCCCCCCAGAATCACCAAGGATCCCGCTTTCAAGACTTATCTCGAAAGCAAAGACCTGCTCGACATCGACGACTTTTATCAGGATCTCGCCTACGCCAAGATCAACGCCAAAGAAGTGATCGGACTGGTCTGCCCCAAAGAAGAGCCCCTTCCCACACAAGAGCAGGAAAACGAAAACGTCATCAAAAAAATCTTCAACAAGATTTCGGCGCGTCACAAAAACATCATTCTGGTGGATTCAATGGACGACATTCTGGTCGTCTTCGGCAAATGTTGTTCCCCCGTACGGGGAGACCCCATTGTGGGTTATGTCACCCGCGGACGCGGCGTGGCTGTCCACCGCACGGATTGTCCCAAGATGCTCAACGTGGACCCCGATCGGCGTATCCTCGTCAATTGGAATTCAAAGGCTGAGCAAGAAAGTCTGGCCCGCGTCGCCATCATCACCGAAGACCGCAAAGGCATTCTGGCCGAGATCACCAAGGTCATCTCCGAGAAAAGTGTTAACATCACCAAGGTGCTGGTGAAAACACTCGACAACGGCACAGCCCGGATTTCCTTCGACCTGAACGTCAAGGATGTGCAACAACTCCGGGGGGTCATGGCGGCCATCGAGACCACGAAACATGTGTTGAGGGTGATAAGGGAATGAATCGTGGATCGTGGATCGCGGATCGTGGATCGTAGAGAGTGTCATTCCAGCGTCCCGCAGAGCGGGATCAGTCCTCTGGCTGAAAGGCTGGGATCCAGAATTAATGAAGATATGGATCCCTGCTTCCGCAGGGAAGACAAAACAGATTTCGATCCACGATCCACGATCCACGATTCACGTTTGATATGCTCTCCAAAAAAGACATCGGCAATCAGGGCGAAGATACCGCCGCCACGTACTTGCGATCAAAGGGTTACCGGATCATCGAACAGAACGTGAGAACCCGTTACGGCGAAGTCGATCTCATCGCCAGGCAGGGAAACAAAATCTTTTTTGTTGAAATCAAAACACGCACCGGTCCCACCTATGGTCAAGCGCTGGACGCGATCACCCCCGACAAAATCCGCAAAATGACCAACACGGCCCAGGCCCTGATTAACAAACACAAAGAATGGCAGACCCTCATCCCCTTTCTGTCCGTTCTGGCGATCGATTACGACCTCAACGGTGACCCCCACATCGAATTTCTACCCAATGCGGTGGAGTAACGCGCCATTCAGTGACGGATTACACGTGGAATGAATTTTCTCTTGCCATAAAAAACGGGTCGCCTATAAACGCGGCATGGAACCAAATAATCTCATCGCCCTGTTTAATGCTACCGTCGCGGCGCGCCCCTCCAAACCCAGCATGCAGTACCTCTTTAACGGGTCATGGAACACACTCACTTGGAGCGAGGTCAAGGACCGGGTGATGAAAATCGCGGGCGGCCTCAGACAACGCGGCATTCAAAAGGGTGACCGCGTGGCCATCATCAGCAAAACCCGCCATGAGTGGACTCTGGCCGATCTGGGGATCATGGCCGCCAGCGGTGTGACCGTACCGATCTACGAATCCAATACCAGCACACAGGCCGCGTACATCCTCGAAAATTCCCAAGCAAAAATAGTAATCGTCGAAAACGAGGGACAACTGCAAAAAATCCTACCCGTAAAAAATTCCTTGCCCCACCTCACACACATCGTTCACATCGACAACATCACTTCGTCCCCAACCGATCGCCTCTGTTCTCTGGACGACGTCATGAATAGTGATTTAACCGAAGTCCAATTCGTTTACGACGAGGCTCTCGCCTCGCTCAACCTCGATCATGACGCCTCTTTCGTTTACACATCGGGAACCACAGGAGAACCCAAGGGCGCCATATTGACGCACGGGAATTTCGTGGCCGAGGCAAAGGGTGCTTTGGCCATCTGCCCCATCGGAGAGGATTTCACGGGGTTGCTGTTTCTGCCGCTGGCACACATTCTGGGACGCGTGACCCAGTTTTTTCACATCCACGTGGGACACACACAATGTTATGCCGAGAGTATTGACCGGTTGATCGACAACATTGCCACTGTCAAACCACATTTTATGGTGAGTGTGCCACGCATTTTCGAAAAAATTCACGCGCGCACCCTGCAAAATGTAGAAAACTCCCCTCCCCTAAAACAACACATCTTCCGCTGGGCCCTCAAAATTGGAGAACAGCGGTCTCAAAGACTCTTGACCAAACAACCCCTGCCCGTTTGCATGAAACTCAAATACTTTTTGGCACATCACCTGGTTTTCAAAAAATTACACGATAAAATGGGCGGACGCATTCGGTTTTTTATATCGGGGGGCGCCCCACTCTCAGCCGACCTGGCCCTCTTTTTTCACGCTTTCGGTTTTACCATTCTCGAGGGCTATGGCCTGACCGAAACCACAGCAGGGCTCTCCTTTAACCGAAGTCACTTCATTAAATTTGGTACGGTTGGCCAGCCGATTGAAGATGCCGTCGCGGTCAAAATTGCCGGGGATGGCGAAATTTGCGTGCGCGGCAAGATCGTGTTCAAAGGGTATTTCAACAATCCCCAGGCCACGCGTGAGGCCATCGACGAAGAGGGCTGGTTTCACACCGGGGACATTGGAGAGTTTGATACGGATGGTTTTTTAAAAATCACTGATCGCAAAAAAGACATCATCGTCACGGCTGGCGGCAAGAACATAGCGCCGCAAAGTATTGAAAATCACATGATCACCGATCCGTTCATCTCGCAATTCATCGTCCACGGTGACAAACGCAAATTCCTGTCTGCTCTGGTCGTACTGGATCGCGATCAGGTCCTGCGCTTTGCCAAAGAGCATGACATTCCGTTTGCTTCTTACGAGGAACTGGTCACTCACCACAAGCTTCAGGAGTTCATTAAGAACAGGATTGAGCAGAAGAACAGCGACCTCGCCAGTTACGAGACCATCAAAAAATTCGCGATCCTGCCCAATGACTTTTCCATCGAGTCAGGTGAACTCACCCCCACCCTCAAGCTCAAAAGGAAGGTGATCTATCAAAAATACACCTCGGTTCTGGATGGATTTTATAAAGAGTAACGAATATCGAACAAGGAATCCTTCGGCTGGCTCAGGACAGGCAAAGGAATTTCGAAGTGGTTGTCATTCCAGCGTCCCGCAAACGGGATCAGTCCAACGGCTGAAATGCTGGAATCCATATTTACATATATTCTGGATCCCTGCCTGCGCAGGGATGACAAAGATGACAAAACAGATTTCGAGATTCAACTTGGGACTTCGAATGAACTTCAGGCCTTCAGCCATATCATTGATCACCCGTTTAGCCGAGAGCACACCCGCCTTGATTCTGCTTGGCACCCTCACGTTGGGCTGGTTTGTGACCCCTTCCGATCTGCCGCAGGAAACCCTCTGCACCTTCCGTCGCCTGTTTCACTTTGATTGCCCCGGATGCGGTCTCACGCGCGCTTTTTTGCTATTGGCGCGAGGCCATCTGATTGACGCCATCACATACAATGCCGCCGCCCCCATCTTGTATATTCTTTTTGGGATCATCACCATCACCGTGATCGGGAGAAAATACAATCCCAGTTTTGGAGACAGCCGTTTTTGGTCGCAAACACGCTGGTTTCTGGCCATTATGGCCTTGGCGATCATGATGATTCATTGGGTGATCAAGGTCGCTATCTTCTTTTGGATGTTGTAATCACTTGCCTGTAAAAAAGCTCTGTGTTACCAGCAACCATAATATTGGCGACGTCAATCCCTGGCGTCCCTCAAACAGGAGATCAACCATGACCAGTGACGAAATCTTCAACAAAAAAATTTCAGAAAAGCTCAACAACAACGCGGAAAAAGTCAAAAGCATCAATGCCGTTTACACCTTTGAACTCACCGGCGACACCACAGAGAGCTGGACGATCGATTTGACCAAGGCGGGCGACTTCATCAGCCAGGGCGCCGCGGCCACACCTAACTGTACTGTTTCCATCAAGCTCGAAGACCTGGCCGACATCGTCGAAAAGAAAATCAACCCGCAAATGGCCTTCATGACCGGCAAACTCAAGGTCAAGGGCGATATGGGCCTGGCCCTCAAATTGGGCTCGATTTTGTAATGGGCACTAAATTGTAGGGGGCGGGCGC
>CAZGMS010000082.1:0-15539 GCA_964526915.1 uncultured Nitrospirales bacterium | reverse complement strand
ATCGTGGATCGTGGATCGTGGATCGATGTCAATGGTTAACCAGTTTTTTGGTTAGGCTCATTAACATTCGACTTTCGTGATCCAACAATTCTGTCAACTTCTTAAAATCATCTCCCGTTAAATGTGTTTGTTCCTTCGCAATGATCACCAAAGTTTCTAATTCTGAACATGAACCCAACGCGATATAGCAAAATCGAGTAAACTCTTTTGTGTATCGTCGCGCAAATCCTTCGGCAATATTTGTTGGTATTGATACTGCCGCTCTCTGCGTTTGGGACGTCAGGCCAAACGACTCACTCTTTGAGAATTTTTTGGTCACACTGTAAACAAGTTTTACAATCTCGAGCCCTGTCTTCCAAACTTCCAAATCTTTATACGATTGAATTTTCATCTCACTTCCCCACGATCCACGATCCACGATTCACGATCCGCGATTCACGATTCACGATCCACGCTTCTCCCTAGTCGCATAAATCATAGAAAACAAGACTGCTTGTTCATTCGCATAATATTTGTTGACGCGGTGCAATAACCGCTAAGCCACAAGCCACGCTCTTTTTGTGAGTTGCCCCGCCAGTTTTCATGCCTGTTTTATTCCCCTCGTAAACACGCCAGTACTGTAACAAAATGGGCACGTACTCGTCTTACGGACTGCAATCCCTGTGCCAATACCATAAAATAATATTTTGTGTGATTATAATGGGTTAGGATGTTTTTGAAGGACCAGTCCCAGTACCTGTCCCAGAGACTGTCCCAGTACTAAGACAAGTGTCATAATTATGAGACAAATGTCCTAATTATTGGACGCCCTGAAACACATTGCCCAGCATTATCAGAAAATTACCTTCGTGTTCTAAATATGGTCATTCTTAGAACATTTTTGTTGCAATTATGGTCATAATTACGTATCATAAACCATGATTTTCAGAGACCTGTCAAATAACATCAATAATTATATATCATTGGATGAATTAAATAAAAATGTTCTTATCATCAATGGTGTACGACAAGTAGGCAAGACAACGGCTGTTCGTTTGGCATTGGAACGATCAAAAAAAACATACATAGAAATCAACCTCGAGACCAACAAAATTCTTTGCGCTCAAATCGACAAGACGGCATCATTTAATGAATTTGAACAGGTCCTCAAAAGAGAAACCAACTTTGTCGCTTCGCAAGACACCGTTCTTTTCATAGATGAAGCCAACGAATCATATCTATTGGGGCGCTACGTGCGGCAAATGAAGGAAGACTGGCCACATCAAACAGTCATTCTCAGTGGATCCATGATGAACCGCCTTTTCAGAAATCCGGAAATTCGCATTCCTGTTGGTCGCTACACTCAAATGACCGTGCACCCCTTTTCCTACGCAGAGTTTATACGTGCAAACGAACAGATAAAAAATCCTCACACCAAATATGGATTACAAGAAATCATAAACAATCCAAATAACCTCATCGGGCTTTCTGCCAACGACCACACCACACTCCTCATCTTGCTCGATCAATATCTTCTTTGCGGCGGCCTACCGCAAATCTGCACCAATTATCTGACCACAGCCGGCAACAGCAATCTCACACAAGATTTTTCTGCTTACCTCGAATCCATCAAAGAAGATTTTTTGAAATTCTTTTCTGAAGAATATGCCAATTTGTTCTACCGCGCCATCAACAGTGTGGCCAACACACTGGGTGGCTCTTATAAAAAAACAGCCCTGATCAAAAATAACAACCGCCTTGCCGATAACATTTTATCTGTCCTTGAAGGCTGGAGGCTCATTCACAAGATTGAACAAAAAACACACCATCCAGAAAGCACACACAGCTTTTATCCCAAACGATTTTTGTTTGATGTGGGGCTGGCAAAACATCTGCGAGAAACCGGCTTGCCGAGAATTTCGGCATTGGAAACGCTGGATGCCAACTTGCGAGAGCCTTTGGGCGGATTGATTGAACAAATGCTGTGTAGCGAACTGCTAGACGACCATCCCAACGTTTGCGGGTTTAAGGATAAAAATTTTGAAATCGATTTTGTGGTCAAAACGCCCTTCGAAATCATTCCACTAGAATGCAAAGCGGCCCTCAAGCCCAACACACACCAATACAAGGCTCTGGACATTTATCATAGCCGTTTCAATAATGCCAAGGCTGTGATCGTTTCATTGGCCCCCTATTCGATTGTGCAACGCAACGGTTACACCCTCTACCACATTCCTCTCTACGCAATTGGTTGTTGGGACAAGCTGATTTGAAATGAACCTTGCACCTTGAGGCCTGCGCCTTACGCCTTTTCAATACACCACAACCCGCTCAAAATTGTCGTGGTCAATTTTATGCGAAAAAAGCCGGTACGCCCAGACTTGGTATGCAATCACTATGGGGATAAAGACAGCCACCACCACCAGCATAATGGTAAGTGTGTCCTGCGATGACGAGGCATTGAACGCCGTCAGATCAAATTGAGAGTCTATGCTTGATGGAAAAAGTCGGGGAAAAAGCCCCGTGATGCCAAAAAATGTGGCCCCCACAATTGTGACCGCCGAAGCGACCCACGCCCATAAATATTTTTTTTGCCGCAAAAATAAACGCACACCAAATAACGAAAGAACTACCAGGCCAGGAATAACCCACAAAACTGGCTGTGCAATATAATTGTCGTACAAATCCGTAACAAAATACGTGGCCACAAAAAACAAAACCGCCACTATCAGCAAAACAAACCAGTTGGTGCGCACAACAGTGACGACCCGGTCATGCAGGGCAGAGCCTGACCGCACCGCCAGCCACAAGGCCCCATGCTGGATGAACAACAGCAAAAACAACAAGCCCGTGAGTAAACCATACGGGTTGATCAGATCGAGTAACCCGCCATGATTCAGGCCCTGAGCATCAAACGGAATGCCCATAAAAATATTGCCAAACGCCACACCAAATAACAAAGCGGGCAAAACACTCCCAATAAAAATTGCTGCGTCCCAAATTTTGAGCCACCGGGGACAATCCACTTTGCCCCTGAACTCAAACGCCACACCGCGCAGGATGAGCGCAAACAAGATGATCATGAGAGGGGTGTACAGCGTTGAGAACATCACGGCGTAAACCTGAGGAAAGGCTGCAAACGTCACCCCACCTGCGGTGATGAGCCACACCTCATTGCCATCCCACAAAGGCCCAATGGCATTGATCATCACGCGCTTGTCATGCTCTGTCTTGCCCAAAAAAGGGTAGAGCGTGCCCACGCCAAAATCAAAACCATCGGTCGCAAAAAAGATGGCCCATAAAAGCCCCCAAATAAAAAACCAGATTGATTGTAAAAACATAAATTCTCGCAGATCGTGGATCGTGGATCGTGAATCGTGAATCGAAATGTGTTTTGTCATCCCAGCGCACGCAGAGCGGGATCAGTCCTATGGCTGACAGGCTGGAATGACAGAGCACCCCACGAACAACGATTCACGAACCACGATTCACGTGTCTTGCCATCAACAACACCCCCACAGCGCCCAAGAGTCCATAAACCAGAAAAAAGAAAATGAGCGAGGTCAACACCTGCGAGGTCACGACCGGCGAGACCGCATCGCTCGTGCGCATCAGCCCATACACAATCCAGGGTTGCCGCCCCACCTCAGTCACCACCCAGCCGAGTTCAATCGCCACAAGAGGCAGAGGCAAGGTAAACAACATGGCCCTCAAATACCATTTGGACCCGGTCAGGCGGTTGCGTTTGAAAACCCCGATCACGCAAAGCAGAATCAGCAAGCCCCCAATGGCCACCATGACCCTGAACGCCACAAAGGTGATGAGCACAGGTGGACGATCCTCCTGGGCAAAATCGCGCAACCCTTTCACTGTGGCATGAGGATCGTGAAACGCCAGCAAACTCAATCCCGACGGCACCGAAAAGGCTTCAAATGCATTTTTACCGGCCTCTTCATCGGGCCAAACCAGAAGCTTCATGGGCGCGTTGGCGCTCGTTTGCCAGTGTGATTCCATGGCGGCGAGTTTGGCAGGTTGGACTTTGGCCACGTTCACGCCGTTCAGGTCACCGCTAAAGGCCACCAAAACCGAACACACCAGACCAAACCAGAGGGCCAATTTGAAAGAACGTGTGAAAAAATCGACATGTTGTTTTTTAATGAGATGATACGCGCTCACTCCCATCACAAAAAAGGCGCTGTATAAATACGACGCACTCATGGTGTGAAAAAACTCCAGCCACGCGTACTTGTTAAAAAACACGGCACTAAAACTTGCCAGCTCTGCCCGTCCATTTTTGATCACGTAACCCACTGGATTCTGCATCCACCCATTGGCCAGAATGATCCACACCGCCGAGAGCGTGCCCGCCACAGCAATGAGCCACATGATGAGCGCGTGCTTTTTGGGCGAGAGTTTTTGCCAGCCAAAAATCCACACCCCCACGAGTGTGGATTCCAAAAAAAACGCGACCGTGGCCTCGATGGCCAACAGTGATCCAAAGATATCGCCCACAAAGGCCGAATAACGGGACCAGTTGGTCCCAAACTGAAACTCCAGTGTGATTCCCGTCACCACCCCCAAGGCAAAATTGATGAGAAAAAGTTTGCCCCAGAATTTGGTGAGCTTGAGATAAAGCTCGTCACCAGTTCTGGCATAGCGTGTTTCGAAAATCGCCACAATGATCGAGAGGCCCAAAGTCAGTGGGACAAAGATAAAATGAAACAGGGTGGCCACGGCAAATTGCAGGCGGGACAAAAAAAGGACATCCATGCCCAGCCATAAAACAGAAAACCTGGCCTTGTTCAATGAAAATGAATTAGTGATAAGTCACCGTCATCGCGAGCGGAGCCATGAGCCATTTACAGGCTCATGGCGAAGCGTGGCGATCCACAAGAAACAATATGGAGATCACCACGTCGTCCGCCTGCGGCGACCTACTCGTGATGACATGACACCATTTCCTGACGCATGCCCCCTGTCTACAAGAAAATTTTGACACCAGACACCAAAAGCACTATGCGGCTGGTATCATCACATAAAATGGGGAGGACAGCATGAACACAGCAACCACCGCCTTAAGAGCCCCACTCGCACAACCCGTCGCACCAAACGTTTTCATCCTTTCCACAGGCAATCCAACTCGCGGTAAGGCAACACAAAGCTTGGCGAGTCGTTATGCCGCCTTTGCTGGTGCAACGGCCCAAACTGCACATTTGACGGGAAGGCAAACAAGAAAACCTGCAGCGCAAAGGCTTGCCGCACCTGCAACACCAAGCTCGGACGCCCCACAATCCACTGATCGCCCGGGTGGAACAGGCGGTTCCGATAACACAGGCCCCATTGGCAAACCATACGGTTATGTGCAAAAAATGAGGCGCGGTGGCGTTGCCGTTTACACGTCTCAAGGTTGGGTACAGTTGGGGCTCCCCATGGGATCGCACCTCGATGCCATTCAGATGTTCTTTAAAAACGGCGGACAACCCGGCAAAACACCCTCTGATAAACTCGGTCATTACATGCCCCTGCACTATGTGCCTGTCAAAGGTTACACGACATTTACAACGGGTTATCACGCGGTAGACTTTACCCGTTATCCCTACTTTTGGCCGCTCTTGCAACAAGCTGGGTTTAATTTTTATTTGCCAACCCCGGGTGACGCAGGGAAAGTCAGTGCCTTTTTGAAAGAGGCCTTTCAGGGACGCAACCCACAAAAACTGACCGACAGTGTACGAGACGAACATGCTTCCAATGAAGAGGGCATTCCCGATTTGGGCACTGAAACACAGCGTTTCGCCAACAAGGCATCCGAGGACTTTTCCAGAGTCACCCATTTTGAGAACGACGAAATCACGATCGGGGATGGTAGCGTTGTCGTCAAACAGGCTCAGGAAAAAGGACCCATGGCGTACGAAATTTATGATCGCGGGCATTTGCTACGCACTATCGATCTGGGCAAACCGGAATTCGCCCCGCCCGTGGAAAATCTCGATGTTGATCCCAGAACCATGTTCGATCCCAAGTTTCAGGAAATCCGCAAACGGGTCTTGATAGACGGCGAAGCAGGTCTTTGGCCCATCAGCACAGCGGATTATTTTTCGGGCGAGGGCACCAGCGGGTTCATGCTTTGGAAGGATGGCAAGGTTACGCTGATCGACCCCCCGGCACAGACGGTTGCTTATCTCATACAAAACGGGATTCCCTTGAACGCGGTGGAGGGCATCGCCATCACACATGATCACACCGATCATTTCACTCCTGCCAGTATAGAACTCATGTTCCTGTGCCCAAAACTCAATTGGTACGGAACAAAAACCTTGTACAATATTTGTCAGGATGCATACACCCTAAGCATCGCCGTTAATGGCAAACCCGAGGGTTTGACTCAATTGAATTTTGTGGAACTCAAACCTCGACAGTTCGTTGCGGTCCGGGGCATGTGGCTCAGAACCCACTACACCTGTCATTCTGTGGCCGCCGAGGCCATTGAAGTCTGGACAGCGCCTGCGGACACAGGGGGCCAACTCGCGCTCTACATCAGTGGAGATACTTTGGCTGATTCTGCCGAACTGGATCGGCTGTTTCCTGATATGCACCCGGCACGCAAGGCCGAAATTCTGCGTTACCAACATCTTTTGGAAAGCACCTGGGATCAGCCCAACCCTCCCATGATTTTGATTGAGGCTGGCATGAAGGGTCTGCATACCGATCCCGAAGTCACCCTGGCGTGGCTCAAGACTTTTGCAGAAAAAAAAGGAGTCGAACTGCATGAGGTGTTGAATCGGGTCAAATTCTATCACGTGAGTGACGGCAGAGCGGCCCAGGTGGGTGTCCCCAAACTATTGGCGGGTCATCAGGGATTTATTTCGCTGGCCAATCATTTTCCCAAACAGCCCGAAACAGAAGACAGCATACAAGAGAGAAATTTGCGCTTCATTGAATGGTCACCCCTTTTGGCGGGCCTGTCCACCGAGCAAAAGCAGGCTTTGGCCGCGGCCACCACACTCGCCACGTTTGACATAGGAGCGGTGTTGATGCTTCAAGATGAGGCAACAGCAGGAAGCGACGCAACAGACACCTCTGTCAGAATGATTGTCTCGGGCGGATTCAGACTTTACGCTGACGGTTCGGAACTCACCCATGTGCCCTTTGGGATCATCGGTGAGGGAGCACTCTTTGGTGAACCTCGTAACGCCAGTGCTGTGGCCTCCATGCCCTCACAGGTTTTGACTTTTTCTGCCAAAACGCTGACCGAGGTACTTGGTCAGCACACTGAGACGCTGCGACACGTTAGAGAACTCCGAAAAAAATACTATCGCCTGCTCAAACAGGCCCTGCCTGATATTTCGGACGCCATCCTCACCGCCTTGCTCATGATTGCCAGCGAAGAAACCATGTTCGCGGGCAATCGATTTATCGCCGAGGGCGATCACACCAACAAAGACGCCTTTCTGATTGTGGATGGCCTAGCGGAGATCTGGTCATATGCGCCCCATGACCGTAGAATCACAGTTGGTCCCGGAACGGTAGTCGGCGAAATGGCCTCCATCAACCATCAGGCACGCAAGGCAAATGTCAGTGCGCAAGGCCATGTCACCGTCCTTCGTTTTAGCGAGGCCGATCTGAAGGACATGATGGAGAAATATCCCATCATCCGAACATACCTGCAAAGACTGGCCCATCAAAGAATCATGGACGAGAACAGGCTCCCCAGAACAGCCGCATAACAACGCCCTGATGTTGCTCCATACAATTGCCCATTGCCAATTGCCCATTGCCAATTGTATTGGGACGCATGCCCTTATTCGAATACAAATGCAAAAAATGTGACGCTGTTTTTGAATTGATTGTCTCCACGACGCGTCAGAATACCATCGCCTGTCCAAAATGCGAGTCCCTTGATTTGGAAAAACTCATCAGTGTGCCAAGCAGGATGATCTCGAAATCAAACGCCACCTGTCCCTCTGCCAAATCGTGTTCAGAGGCAGGGAGTTGTTGTAGTGGCGGGACGTGTCCGAATTTATAGCTCAAAGCTCAAAGCTTTGTCATTCCTGCGAAAGCAGGAATCCATGTTTCCTAAAACAAATCTTCATACAAATCGTTCCAATTCGGGTTCGATTTTTCAATCAGATCTATTTTCCATTGCCTCTTCCAAGCCTTCAATCTTCTTTCTCTAAGCAATGCGTCGTTCACATCATTTGTTTGTTCAATATAAACCAAAGAATGAACCCCATATTTTTTTGTGAACCCATCCACCAGGTCTTGTTTGTGCTCAAATATTCTTTTGGACAAATTGCTCGTAACACCGACATACAATGTGCCATTTTTTTTGCTGGCAAGAATATACACATAGTATGTCTTCATAAATCTATGCTCTGGTTCCCTCCCTGCGAAGGCAGGGACCACGCAGGGATGACAGAAACTGGATCCCTGCCTTCGCAGGGATGACAAGATACGATTCAAAACAGCCGTTCCTCTTTTTCCCCTTTGAGAAACTTGTCGATCTCGCTTTTGAGGTAGCGATAATCCTTGCCCACCTTGGCGCCCTTGAGCTCACCCGTTTTGACCAATTTGAGCAGGGTCTTGCGGGTGATTTTGAGGTACTTCATGGCCTCGTTGGTTGTCATGACTTCGGAATATTGCATGAGAAGAGTGGATCGTGGATCGATGTTCGTGAATCGTCTAAAAGTACAAACAGCTGGTCATTGCGAGATTCACAAAGCGAATCGAAGCAATCCACAGTATCATTTCTGGATTACCCCGGTATCCCTTGGGGCACAGTATTAAAATTGCCTTTTGGCAATTCCAACGCAGTTCACCCTCTCAATGACGAGCCACAATCCGCAATCTAGAAACTGATTATCACAATTGGCACTAATCATCAACCATTAAATAGCATCATATATCACTAAATATCTCGTGTTATTATAAAATGATTTTGAATGTGGTTTTCTTTAACGATAATATCATTAACTATTGACAGTCCCCAAAAAAAAAGTCTATGCCGACCAAACTTGGTTCCCTATTGTAATAGTAATAAGGGGGCCTCTAAATCGTTAATAAAGGAGATTGATATGGCAGACGCATTAGGAATGATCGAAACCAAAGGTTTTGTCGCAATGGTCGAGGCCAGTGACGCCATGGTGAAAGCCGCCAAGGTTGAACTTGTTGGTTACGAAAAAATTGGTGGTGGTTTTGTGACCGCGATTGTCAGAGGTGATGTGGCCGCCGTGAAAGCCGCGACCGAAGCCGGCGCCAGAACAGCCGAAAAGGTTGGCGAACTCGTTTCCGTTCACGTCATCCCCAGACCACACGAGAATATCGATGTGGCTTTGCCTTTGGGTCGCAATGTCAAAAAAGTGGCAAAGTAATTTTTCGTGGGTCGTGGATCGTGGATCGTGAGTCGTGAATCGTGGATAGTGGGTCGTGAATAGTGGGTCAAAATGCGAATTGTTGAGCGGATAGTCATTCCTGCGAAAGCAGGAATGACTATTGTCAACAGTTCTGGATCCCAGCTTTCGCTGGGATGACAAGCCATTTTTCGATCCACGATCCACGACCCACGATCCACGAACCACGCTGTTTTATGCAACTAGGCAAAATTGTAGGAACCGTTGTGGCCACCCGCAAGGACGAAAAACTTGAGGGCCTCAGGTTGCAACTGGTCAAATATGTCGACACCGATGGCAAACCCACTGGCAGTTTTGTGGTGGCCGCGGATTCTGTCGGTGCGGGTGTTGGCGAAGTTGTCTTGGTCGCCAGCGGCTCCTCGGCCAGAATGACACAAGCAACCGAAAACAAACCGGTCGATGCCGTCATCATGGCCATTGTCGATATTTTGGAAATCGATGGCGACAAAAGGTATGTGAAGAATCCGTAATATCGTGGGTTGTGGGTCGTCGATCGTGGATCGAAATGCGAATTGTTGAGTAGGTATGTCATTCCTGCGACCCTTCGACAGGCGCTCAGGGTGGTGAGCAAAGTCGAACCAAAGCAGAAATCCCTACTGTCAACAGTTCTGGATCCCAGCTTCCGCTGGGATGACAAACCATTTTACGATCCACAATCCACGATTCACGATTCACGCTGACCTATGAAATTCTCCGACGAACAAATCAGTTCCATTGTCGATAAGGTGGTGTCTCAAATTCAGGTCAAAGACACGCCGCCTGCTGGACGTCCTGCGAACACAACAGCGACCGTCTCCAAACAGGAACCCAAAAAAGACGCCGCGTTCACTGGTTCCCGTGGCTGTTTTGGTTCGATCGACGACGCCATCGCGGCCAGCGTCAAGGCTCTGGACGATTTCAAACAAATCTCACTCGAACAACGCAAACGCATCATCCAAAAAATCAGGGACCTCTGCAAAGCCAATGTGGAACTGCTCTCAAAGATGGCCCGTGAAGAAACCGGTCTGGGCAGAGTCGAAGACAAGATCAAAAAAAATCTGTTGGCCATCAACAAAACACCGGGCGTTGAAGACATCGAGCCACAAACCTTCACAGGTGATCACGGGTTTACCCTTTTGGAAAAGGCCCCTTGGGGTGTGATCGGGTCCATCACTCCCTGCACCAACCCCACAGAAACCATCATCTGCAACGGGATCGGCATGATCGCCGCAGGCAACACGGTGGTTTTCAACCCGCACCCCACAGCCAAAAAAATCTCGGTCTTTGTGATTGACCTCATGAACCAGGCCGTCATCAGTGAAGGCGGCCCCCCCAATTTATTCACCACCATCGCGACCCCCACCATTGCCTCGGCCAACCAGCTCATGAATCACAAGGACATTAAACTTCTGGTGGTGACCGGCGGACCCGCTGTGGTCAAGGCCGCCATGGGCACAGGCAAACGTGTGGTCGCGGCAGGTCCCGGCAACCCGCCTGTTGTGGTGGACGAAACGGCCGATCTCGACAAAGCCGCCCGCGACATCATCACCTCATCGAGTTGCGACAACAACATCATTTGCGCCATCGAAAAAGAAATCATTGTGACAGAAAAAGCCGCCGATCCGTTTAAAAAAGCCCTGCTGAAAAGCGGCGCGTTTGAACTCACACCATATCACGCCAAACGACTCGAAAAAGTGATTGTGGACGGTGACCACCCCAACAAGGATTTCGTGGGCAAAGACGTTCAGCACATCTTGAAACAAATTGGGATTGATGTGGACCCCGCCATCAGGCTTGCCATCACCGAAACCGATCACAAACACCCGTTCGCGCAAATCGAAATGCTCCTGCCCGTGGTGCCTTTCATCCGCGTGGGCAATGTGAATCAAGCCATCGACTGCGCGTACGAGCTCGAGGGGGGACGCTTCCACACCTCGGCCATGCATTCCAAGAATATCGAAAACCTGCACAACATGGCCGTGAAGATGGGCACCTCCATTTTTGTGAAAAACGGGATGGCTCTGTCCGGATTGGGCATGGACGGCGAAGGGCCCGCGTCCTTTACGATCGCCTCACCCACAGGTGAGGGCGTGACCACCGCTCGCCACTTTACCAAAATCAGGCGGTGCGTGGTCTCGGGGTATTTCAGGATTATTTGATGAACCATTTGACAGCAAACGATATCATCAACTCCGTCTTTAATGCAGGCATCGTGGGTGCCGGTGGCGGCGGGTTCCCCCCGCACATCAAACTCAAAGCCAGCGTGGACACCGTGCTCGCCAATGGTTCCGAATGTGAGCCCCTGCTCAACACCGACAAGACCCTCATGATCAGACACGCGGATCAGGTGGTTACAGG
The DNA here is from genome assembly GCA_964526915.1 of uncultured Nitrospirales bacterium. GTDB lineage: Bacteria > UBA10199 > UBA10199 > UBA10199 > JADGCS01 > JAHJDR01. Next base: position 3,816 of record CAZGMS010000082.1, on the reverse strand, counting down.
TGTTGCCCTGGCCATGAAGACCACCGGCGCCAAACAGGGAATCATCGCTGTCAAAGGGCACTATACCGATGTGGTGAACGCGCTCACCAAGGCACTCGATCCCAAACAAAATATTCATATTCACAAACTTCAAAATTATTATCCCGCAGGTGATGAGTTCTTGACTGTTTATGATGCGACAAAACGGATCATCCCCGAAGGTGGCCTGCCACTCAACGTGGGCGTGGTCGTGAGCAACGTCCTTTCTCTCTACCAAATGACCGACGCCGTCAATGGCAAGCCTGTCACCGAGAGAATGGTAACCATTACCGGTGAAGTCGAAAAACCCTGCGTCGTCAAGGTCCCCATCGGCACCCCCTACACAACACTCCTCGCCCTGGCAGGCAGAATCACTACCGATAACCCTGTCGTGATTGATGGCGGTCCCATGATGGGCAATATCGTTGATGACCTTTCTCTCGGCATCGCCAAAACCTGCAGTGGTGTGCTTGTGTTGCCACGCGATCATTTTGTAGTGCGCGCCAAGACCCTCAGCGTAGGGCAAATGATCAAACTCTCCAAGGCGGCATGTTGTCAGTGTTTCCGCTGTACCGACCTCTGCCCTCGCAACCTGTTGGGGCACGCGATTTTCCCGCATGCCACCATGCGCACCATCGATTACAATTTATCTGAACCCACGCAAAACATCACATCGGCCTTTTTGTGCAGTCAGTGCGGGATGTGCGAGATGGTCGCGTGCGATGTCATGCGTCTCTCCCCCAAAAAAATCTATGCCGCTTACCGCAGGGAACTCGTTGCCAAAGGCGTGAAAAACCCGCACAACAGCAAGCCCACCACCTGCAACAGTGCCTATGAAGACCGCAAGGTGGCGATTGATGTGCTTCTTAAAAAACTGGATTTACTGAAATACAAAAAAGAAACCCCTTATCTGGGTTATCAAAATGTTTTTGATGTGATTGTCCCCTTGCACCGGCATGTGGGAGCCAAATCCCTGCCTGTTGTCAAACAGGGTCAGACTGTCAGCTTGGGAGATTTGATTGCGCCCTGCCCAGCAGGGGCCTTGGGGACCAACTACCACGCCTCGATTTCTGGTGTGGTGAAATCCGTTTCGGAAACGACCATTGAAATTCAGGCTCAGCGCTAGGAGCCTTTACACTTTATGATTGAACCAGCACTCGCCATGATCGAATTCAAATCTGTCGCCAAAGGGTTCAAGACCACCGATGAGATGGTCAAGAAGGCGCCTGTGCGCGTTCTCGAAACCCATGCCATCTGCCCGGGCAAATACATGGTGCTCATTTGCGGTGAGGTGGCCGATGTGGAGGAATCCCTAAAAAAAGGGATCGAGATCGGACATGACATGATCGTAAGCCACATGTTCCTGCCACACGCACACCCAGACCTCATCCCTGCCATCACAGGAACAAATGTGATTGATCATTTTGGTGCGCTCGGGATTGTTGAAACATTTTCGATCGCAACCTGTGTTGAAGCCGCCGATATCGCGGCCAAGGCGACCGACAGCAAACTCGTGGAAGTCAGACTGGCCAACGGCCTGGGGGGCAAAGGGTATTTTATGATCACGGGCGCATTGTGCGATGTTCAGGCCTCAATGGAACGGGCAAAGGAATTTGTCAAAAACACGGGTATGTTGGCTGGGTGCGAAATCATCGAGGCACCGCATCCAGAGATGTTGGCAAGGGGAGTGTATTGGTAAAGGGCGCATGGCTAAAGGCGTAAGGCATAGGGCGATTTTGACGCCTTACACCTTGTGCCTTGAGCCTTAAGCCCAGATTAAAACAATCAGAGACTATTTTTTATGAAACTAGCTAAAGTCATCGGCACGGTTGTTGCCACTGTCAAAGACCCCGGCATCCAGAACCTGAAGATACTGATGATCCAGCCGCTTGATGAACAGTATCGTCCTGACGGCGGACCAATTGCCGCCATCGACACTGTGCAAGCTGGCCCGCAGGAGATTGTTTATTACACGCTGGCCAAAGAATCCACACTGGCCCTGCCCAACCCGTTCGCGCCGGTAGATGCGGCCATCACAGGGATTGTGGACGAATTGACTGTGGAGGACAAAGGGATCGCGAACAAACAAAATATTTTTGAAGAGGTCGCCTCCGCTCATTTGAGCTCCGACGGACCAAAGGAGACCAAATGATCCTCTGCAGAGTCATTGGCAATGTGGTCGCCACCATCAAGCAACCGGCCTACCAAGGACACAAAATGCTGATTGTGCAACCGGTTGATGAACACGGAAACGACAAGGGGAAATCCTTCTTGTCATTTGATTCCGTACAAGCGGGTGTGGGCGATGTGGTTTTGGTGGAGCAAGAAGGTAACTGCGCCAGACAAATACTGGGCAAACGGGAAGACCCTTTTCACTCAGTCATTTGCGGCGTGGTGGATAAGGTGAATTTGGAGTAAAATATGGAAATCAACAATACCAACATCGAACAACTGGTTGAACTCATCACCAAAAAGGTTACGGAGAGGCTGAACCAAACACTGTCTCCGGGAAACCCCAACGCCCCCATTTGCTCTAGCGACCCTTCTGCCTGCAATAATTGCGGACAATGTGTGGTCAACAAACCGGGCGCGATCAACAATCTGGTCGATACCGGTGCCGCGCGCGTAGGGTCCTCAACGGGCATCAAACAGGGCGTTGATCAAAAGATCGCGGGCATGATTGATCACACCCTGCTCAAACCAGACGCCACCAAGGACGAGCTGACCAAACTCTGCGTTGAAGCCAAACAATACGGTTTTGCCACCGTCTGTGTGAACTCCAGCAACATCCCGTTCTGCGCGAGACTCCTCAAGGGATCAACCGTCAAGCCCATAGCCGTAGTAGGGTTCCCGTTGGGAGCCGCCTCCACACAGGCCAAGGTTTTTGAGGCCAAAGAGGCCATCCGCAATGGCGCCGAAGAAATCGACATGGTGATCGCCATCGGGGCCATCAAGGATCGCGATTACCAACTTGTTTACGAAGACATTCTGAAAGTGGTGGAGGCCTCGCGTCCCAAAAAAGTCAAGGTGATCATCGAGACCTCATCGCTGACCGATGAAGAAAAAATCATCGCGTGCGCGCTGTCCAAGGCGGCTCACGCGGCTTTTGTCAAGACCTCCACTGGCTTTGCCGGTGGCGGTGCCACGGTGGAAGATATCGCCCTCATGCGCAGGGTGGTCGGCAAAGACATGGAGGTCAAGGCCTCCGGTGGCGTGCGCACCAAGGAAGACGCCGAGGCCATGATCAAGGCCGGTGCGAACCGGATTGGCGCTTCGGCTTCGGTGGCGATTGTGACAGGCAAGACAGGAAAAGGAAATTATTAATTTTACAGGTCTTATCAGTTTTATAGGTCATATATGGCCTATAACAAAACAAGGAGCATATTATGAGCAGTCCCAAATTTGAACTCAGAACCCTCATCTTTCTCGATAGCCTGCAACCACAACTGGCGCAGTTTATTGCCAAAGACAATCGCGTGTACGACCCGTCTGAATATGACGCGGCGCTCTTTATTGAAATCGCGCCCGCCATGGAAATTCACCGTTTCACAGACATGGCACTCAAAGGAACAAAGGTCAGGTTGGGGTCCCTTGTGACCGAACGTCACTTTGGCATGATGCAGGTGCACCACGCGGATCAGGGCGAAGTCATGGAGGCCGGCAAAGCGGTGCTACGCGAAACAGGGCTTACCGAATACGATCGGGCCCAATGCCAGATCCTCACGAACAAGATCATCCGCAGTGTCGAACAGGACCACGCCATCATGTTCACCGGCACCACAAAGGGCAACATGGTGG
>CAZGMS010000081.1:0-6911 GCA_964526915.1 uncultured Nitrospirales bacterium | reverse complement strand
GATGGCGGCAAGGGTGGTGATGTCGTTTTCGAGGCCACCACGCGCATGTCCACTCTCCTCGACTTCAAGTATCAAAGGCGCTTTGAGGCCAAAAACGGAAGCCCCGGCATGGGAAAAATGAAAAACGGCAAGGCCGCGCCTGACCTTGTCATCCCGGTACCTGTGGGCACAGTCATCACCGATCGCTCATCAAATGACGTGTTGGCCGACATGACCACTGACAAACAACGGGTCATCATCGCTAAGAGCGGACGCGGCGGGAAGGGCAATACGTTTTTCACCACAAGCACACGTCAGGCCCCCAAATTTTCTCAAGACGGCGAAGAGGGAGAATCCAAAGAAATTCATCTGGAACTCAAACTTCTGGCCGACGTGGGGCTCATCGGTGAACCCAATGCCGGCAAATCCACTTTTATCTCTGTGGTGTCACAGGCCCGCCCCAAAATTGCAGATTACCCGTTCACCACACTGGAACCCGTGCTGGGCGTCGTGGGACACAAAAAAGCCAACGCCTTCGTGGTCTGTGATCTCCCCGGCCTCATTGAGGGAGCCCATCAGGGCAAGGGCATGGGCGATCGTTTTTTGAAGCACGCCCAGCGCACACGCGTCCTTCTGCATCTGGTGAGTCTGGCACCCGACGAAACCAGACCGGCCATCGATCGTTACCGGGTGATCGAAAAAGAAATCACCAAGTATTTCGACGATTCCAAAAAACGCAAACGCATCATCGTGCTCACCAAAAGCGATTTGGTGGACAATACGGTGGTGACTGACGTGCTCAAAGAATTCAAAAAGGCCAAGATCAAGGCCCCCCTCATTGTCATTTCGGCGGCAACCCGAACAAATGTGAATCTGGTTCTGGATGCCCTCGTCAAAGAATTGGAGACCAACCCAAAATGAGCCCCAAAAAATCACCCCCATCACTCTCTCAAGTTATCGTCAAGGCCTGTCAGGCCAAAAAAGGTTTGGACGTGCAGTTGTTGGATCTGTCACAAATCTCAAGTTATGCCGAACAGGTGATCGTCGTCAGCACCACGAGTGACCGGCACGCGCAAACCATCGCCGATCATATTTTGGATCAGGCACACAAAACGTTGGCCCTGTCACCGATTGGCGTTGAGGGTTATGAGACGGGCCAGTGGGTTCTGGTCGATTTTGGATCCGTGGTTTGTCACGTGTTCTGCAACGAACTCAGGTATGAATACCACCTCGAAGACATGTGGCCCAGCGTGAGTCCTGTGTTGGAAGACGCCCTGCCCGCTTTTTTCAAACCAAAAATAAAAACAAAGGCAAAGGCCTCTCCCAAAACGGCCACAAAAACAAAAACCACAAAAACAGTTGCCAAAAAGAGAGCCCGTTCCAACGCCAGCAAGTGAATGACACACCGATTTGTCATCCCAGCGGATGCTGGGATCCATGTTTTCAACTATTCTGGATTCCTGCTTACGCAGGAATGACAGCCCTTCCTATTTTTCATTTTTCATTTTGTACTTTTCACTTCTTCATCCGCCGTTTTTCCGTACGCTCATGTATTCGCAAGCTCGTGAGCTCATTTTCCCAGCCTTTCCCTTAACTTCTCCAACCATCTAAACGTCCTGCCTTGCCACTCCTGATAAGTGCAGATCCCGTCCAGCAAAAAGCCAAGGTTGTGATCATCGCCAAGAAAAGCCTGCCCCTCCTCAAGATGATGCATCCCGTGCTCACAGATATAGTCAAATAATTGCCCGGCTTTCTCATCCAGGCCGTACCATTCGCAGGCCAGAATGATTTTGACAATGAGCGCTGTTGTGTATGCCTCCAATGTTTCATCACTCAACACCACATCGCAATATCTCTCCCTGAAACCCACCCATGACGTCCTCTCATCGGCTTCCTTGTCCTCCGCAAACATCCCCTTGTACACAAACAGGGTCGCCAGCTCTTGCCAACCAAGGATTTCACGGTCAACTGACCCTGCCCCGTGCAAACACTGCCACACATCATCTTTGAGCCGTGCTCTCTCTTTGGCCTCAAGAGCCGCGAAGATTTCGGCCGGCTCCTCCCAAAAAATGAGCTCCCCTGTCCTGGCATAAATCGTGCGCGCACAATCCCAGAGCAGGTCTTGGCGGTCCTTGAAAATCGCATCGGTCAATCGCGAAAGTTCACTCACACCGGGCCCCACAAAACGTGCGCCAAAATATTTTTTATAGACCACAAACAAGGCCTCAATCTGCCGGTAGTCGAGGCAATCCATGTTTTCGGTAAGGTACTCCACAAAGAGTGGCATGACGCGCACGTCGCTGTTGTCATCCGCACAGACCAGCATCTCTTCAAAACACTCGTTTTTGATCCTCACCTCAGTCCCTTCGCCCGCCAAATCAAGATACACCTCGACGGCATGCTCCGATGAAAACCTTGCGGGAAACCGCTCAACCAGTAAATGCAGGGCCCCACGAAGAAGCATCAGTCTCTCATTGGCCTGTGTCCATTCAGCCAGATCTGCGGTGAAACCAGCATCGGCATCAACAGGAACAGACCCTCCCCTAAAAGCAACACCCCCTGCTGGATTCAGTCCCCCGATCTGCGCCTTGACCTCCTGATACCTCCTTGAGAGTTCATCCACAGGGGCATCGGGAACAGTTTTTTGTCCTTTCTTTTTTGCCTCGCGTATTAATCGCGCGTCGCTCATGGCTGTGAGCGTGCTGGCAAACTGTCTGATCACCGCCCTTTTTGATGTCTGCGTCCACCGAAAGGTCTCGAGCGAGAGGGGTGGCATGCCAATCTGCTCGCCTTGACTAATCAACGCCTGCACATGGACACCCAGGTTCTCATCGTCATCAGGCCCGGCCCAGGCCGGCGCCGTCATCAATAAATGCGCCTCATCCGTGAGTGCGCGCCCCTGCTGACGATCGCTCAGCGGAAATCTGCACAAGGCAGTCGTCAACAGGGCCAAATGTGTTTGTGTGTTCAAAACATTGAGTGCGTGTGACATAATATTCTCCCTTGGCCTCTATTATTCCTAACACGCTTAACAAACAAGATGGTGCTGAAATATTCGTCCACAGTTGTGGACACGTGAATATCGAATAACGAACAAGGAACGTCGAATGTCGAAATGGAGGTGCTGTACTTCGAAATTCCTTTTGCCTGTCCTGAACGTAGTTGAAGGATTCCTTGTTCGATATTCGATATTCAAACGGCGATCGGTGCCTTGATGGTGGGATGCGGGTCGTAACCAGTGAGCGTAAAATCCTCGAACCTAAAATCAAAAATGGATTTGACAGCTGGATTGAGTCTCATCACGGGCAAGGCCCGTGGTTCCCGCGTGAGCTGGAGACGTGCTTGTTCGAGATGATTCAGATAAAGATGCGCGTCACCAAACGTGTGCACGAAATGCCCCGGCGTGCAACCGGTGACCTGCGCCATCATCATCGTCAGGAGCGCATAGCTCGCAATGTTGAACGGCACACCCAAAAAGGAATCGGCGCTCCGCTGATACAACTGACAAGAGAGTCTGCGGTCCTGATGCACATAAAAATGAAACAGCGTGTGACACGGCGGTGGCGCTGATTTTTTGGCAGAAATCAAGACCTGCAGATCGGCCACATTCCAGCCACTCACCAGAATGCGACGGCTGTCCGGATGATGCGTGATAAGATCAACCGCGTTTTGAATTTGATTGATGGTCTGCCCATGGCCCGCCTCCCAGCGTGTCCACTGCTTGCCATAGATGGGACCCAACTCACCGCTCTCATCGGCCCACTCGTCCCAGATGGTCACGTTGTGGTCGCGCAGATATTTCACATTGGTATCGCCCTTGAGAAACCACAACAGTTCGTGGATGATGGAGCGCAAATGACATTTTTTGGTGGTGACCAGAGGGAAGCCTTGGGCCAGATCAAAACGCATCTGGTAACCAAACACACTGAGCGTCCCCGTACCAGTGCGGTCCTCGCGCCTCTCGCCTTTTTCCAGAATGTGTTTGAGTAAATTGAGATATTCTTGCATAAAAGCGCCCAGACCGTCATCGCGAGCCGTGAACCGGAACCGGTTCATGGCGTGGCGATCCACAAAATTGTCATCCCAGCGCAGGCTGGGATCCATTCTTACTATCATTCTGGATTCCTGCCTTCGCAGGAATGACAATTTCTTTGGATTGCTTCGTCCACTTAGGCTCACTCGGTTCGCCCAGTGTCCTCGCAATGACACCACATGCTTGCACTGGTAGGTTTAGTGTGTTGCCCATTGTTAGTCAATATGTCCAATCAAACCACAACCCCTGACCCCTCTCTCAAGAAACTCCTCTACACGATCCTCATCACGGGCATGTGCATTTTATTGCTGTCGTTGATCGTGACCCGTTCCCTGCCGTTCTGTCTGGGCGTTTTACTGGGCCTGACCCTGGTCACGGCAAATTTTATTTTCCTGATAAAAATCGTTGTCAAAATATTGGATCGTCGTTACACTCGCGCCGGGTTTGTTGTTTTATTGCTGTTGTTCAAGCTCGGATTCATCGCGTGCGTTTTGTTTTTGGCCTTCAGGGTGTGGCACGTGGGTGTGTTGCCCTTTGGGCTGGGTTATTTGAGTTTCATGCCTGCGGTGTTGTGGCATTCATTAGGCCCGTCGTTGCGAGCGTAGCGAAGCAATCCAGAAGAATTGTCATCCCAGCGAAGGCTGGGATCCATGTTTTTTGTGTTCTGGATCCCTGCCTACGCAGGGATGACAGTTTAGTGGATGGTAATCTCCATGATTGCTGTAGAACAAAATTTTTTCTTCATCACAAAGTTGTTCAAGGATTTTCCGGAGGAGCACCTCAACATCGCGCACGGCCTGATCGTGCTCATGATCCTGTTTGCCCTCTCCCTCGCCTACCGTTTGTCCCTCAAAGGCCTCGAGAGCGAGCTCATCCCTTCTAGCCGGGTCAACATCAAGAACATCTTTCAGGTTGCAGTTGAAAAGTTGCTCTCCCTCATGAAGAGTATCATCCCCCACCACGCCGAGGATTATTTTCCGGTGGTGGGCTCCATCTTCATTTACATTTTTGTATCGAACCTCTTCGGCCTCATCCCGGGTTTCCTGCCCCCAACCGAGAACATCAACACCAACGTGGCGGTGGCCATCACCATTTTTGTTTATTACCATTACGTGGGAATTTCGCGCACGGGGCTCAAGAACTACATCGGGCATTTCATCGGCCCCAGCCTGGGCAATTCGACGGGGATGATATTGTTCAGGGTGTTGTTTTTGGCCCCCCTGCTCTTCGGCGTGGAAATCATCAGCCACAGCTTCAGGGTGGTGTCATTGTCCCTGCGCCTTTTCGGTAATATCTACGGCGACCACATGGTCCTTTCCATTTTTTCTGCCAAGGCGCCTGTCCTCATCCCCCTCATCTTTTTGGGCTTTGGCGTCTTCGTTTCGTTCATTCAGGCCTTTGTGTTTACACTTCTGTCCACTGTATACATTGGGCTGGCGGTGGAAACGCATGAACATTGAATCCATCAGTGAACTGTGCGTAATAATAGCGGGTGATACGGGGAGCTATTATTTTGGCGCGGCCTGCGGAGCGAGCTTGCGAGCGGAGAGCGTCAAAAAATAGCGACCCGAAGCAGGACCCGCATTGATTATTACGCACAGTTCACTGATGGGTTGCCATGAGTATTGAATCAACAATTGACAAAACGCTCACAAAATTAAATATTCACACACGTTTTTTTACAAGGAGCCGCACACTATGAAATCTGTTTCTTTCATCCTTTCTACACTCATTGGTCTTTTCATCACCGGCTTGGCCTTTGCTTCCGGTGACGCCGAAACAGCCACCTCCAGCCTCAACCTAGCGCCCATTGGCGCTGGCCTGATCATGGCCTTTGCCTCAGGGTTAGGCACGCTGGCCCAGTCCAAGGCGGCCGCCGCCGCGCTCGAGGGCATTGCCCGCAATCCCGAAGCGGCCAGCAAGGTTCAAACCCCCATGATCATTGCTTTGGCTTTTATGGAATCTTTGGTGATCTTTGCCTTCATCATCGCCATCACGTTGTAGTGCATACGGCACAACAGACCTTCATTGGCCTCTGGCAACTATTTTTTTGATATTTGTTTTTGTTTTGTGGATCGGCACGGTTCGCTGGGCTCGCCTCAGAATGACAACCCATGTCTCACCTTTTTTGCCTTACGCCTTACGCCTTTTGCCTTGCGCCTTACGCCATTAATGAATCGTGGGGTTCAAATCTTGATATTCGAGATTCAGGCGATCGATTTCCAATTCGTAATACCGGTTGTAGATTTCGAGCCTCTCGCGGTTGGTCAGTGCGTCTTCGTCATGTTCGAGCCTGATGTCTTCGTCGATGGTCACAATTTGCAATTCGTTTTCTCTGTTTCTCATAATGCACCTCTCAACCATATTATCGTCACACGAAACCTGTTTGTTGCTATTTATTTTCGATACTTGATCTTTTGTCGCGATTTTCAATGAGTGACAACGGTGAACAGCAGATGACAAAAGAGATCTCTTGAATCGCCATTGCTTAGCCGTGCGCTGTGGTGACATTGCCAAGGGCAATGTTAGCGTTGTGCGCCGCCGTGGGGTCTCCTTGTTGTAGGGAGATCGCCACGATTCACTACATGAATCTCGCGATGACGAGAGGCTTACGCTCCCCGCCCTACGCCTTACACCTTGCGCCTTACGCCTTTTTCGTAAACACCTGAACACACCCAGTACCATAATGGTACTGGGCAACATTTGTTTCCCATTTTGATAATCCTATCGAAAAGAGAACCCCTGTCCCCCTCATACCGTCCTAATCATTTGATTAATCAGAGTTTTTTTGTGTCAAAACTGGCATAAACCTTGCTTCTAAGAACAACATGAAAACACAAAATCATAAACATTGGCCTTTAGTAATCATGTTGGCAGGCGTCACTTTTTTGGTGCTAAC
>CAZGMS010000080.1:0-4027 GCA_964526915.1 uncultured Nitrospirales bacterium | reverse complement strand
ATGTCATCGTTGTTTTATATTTCATCGACCCTCTCCAGTTTAAAAAAAGTGCCGCTGATGTTGGTGTTGATCATGTTCGAGTCTTTCGCGTTCACCTTGATTTCGAGTTTGTCGAGTGTGATGAGCGCGGGGATGGCTTCTATGCTTTTAATGAAGTCGAGGATATTCACGAAACGCCCATAGAAATCAAGCGTGAAAGGTGTGGAAAAAAAGCCCTGATGTGATTCGGGAGATTCATGCTTAATGGCCTCCATTGTGACGGAGGATTTGGAGGTTTTTTCCATCACTGTCTGGAGTAGGTCAGACACGTTTTTGAACTGGGATTTGCGGTACTGCTTGAGCATGAGGACTCGGGGATCAGTGATGACGGTCTGTTGCGATTGTTGCTGCAGGTCAGATTCCATTTTGGTAAATTTAAGCTCCAGGGCCTTGTTGAGTTTTTCGATAGACTCCTGCTGTTCCTGCACGGTTCCGATTTCTGTCATCAGGTCAACCACAGCCTGCTTTTTTGGTGCGTACAGATAATCGAAGGCCAGATAAGCCAGACCCAACACGGCGACCATGATGAGTGCGGCTTCCCGGACATTGGCCTGTTTAGCGAGTTGATTACCGAGCATTGACATCTCCTACGAGAGTGAATGAAAAACCAAATGATTGTTTTTGGGAATCCACCTTGATGCCCGACAGGGCCTTGGTTTGTGCCAGGGCGGCGACGAATTCCGTGACATTTTTCATGGCCGAACTCAGGCCACTGACTTCAAGTTTATAACTTCCGGTGACCTGCGGTTTTGTTTCTGCGGGAGGCGGGGCGTCACCATCTCGATACGATTTTGGATTGCCTTTATCGGGACTACTGGCGGTGGCGGCGCTGACAGACAGGCCCCCCACCGATTTGAAACTGGTCAGCCACACGGTGTTGGGGAGTTTCTGGGTGACATCGGAGATGAGTTTGGACCAGTTGGGTGTCTTTTCGAGCCTGTCCATGAGTTCCTGATATTCGCCGACAGACACCTTTTTTTTGACTGGTGTTTTCATGAGTTTGTCTCGCGTTGCTTCAAGCTCCTGCAGGACAAGTTTGCTGGCTTCGAGTTTTGTTTCCAGCCGCTTGGCATTGAAGACCTGAAAGCCGATGATGCATGCTGTGATGGCCAGCATGACCGCGCCAATTTGCACAAGCCTCAGGTAGGTCAGGGCAAAGGTTTTTTTCTCAATGAGGTTGATGCGTTTAATCATGCTTGTAAATAGGCCAAACCAACCGCTTTGGCAAACAGGGCCGGTTGGATGCCTGGTTCGAGAGTTTCTGCCGGGTTCAATGTGACGAAGGGATTAAGTGTGTTGGCAGTGATCCCCAGGTTCATCGTCAGGTACTTATTGAGGTCTGGAAGGAGGGCACCGCCACCAGACAGGTACAGGGTGCCGATTTCTTCCATTTTAAAATTCACTTTGAAGGTATCAATCGATTTTTGAATTTCGAGTGCCAGCTTCTGATTAAAGGTCTCAGGTTCTTTTTGATGGGCTTCCAGACTGATTTCTGGCATGGGTCGCGAAAACAGGAACAGCCTCTTGCCAATCACATAAAAAAGGGTGGTTTTGAAACCAATGTCCACACCGGCGACGTAGGCGTTATCTGCGCCGTGGCAACGATCGAGTGTTGACGCCAGTGTCACAGAGGCTGGTTCAATAAAGAAAGGTTGAAATCCAATCTGGCTGATTTTTAGCTGATAACTATCCACGACTTTTTTGTCGATGGCGTAGGCCACTATTTCCATGGGAACGGTTTCGTCCTTGGGGTTTTCGGAGATGATCGAATAATTCACCGTAAAGTGATCGACGTCACCTTCAACCAGGTCCCTCAGATTCCACTTGATGGCCTCGATCATGTCTGGTTCTGGCATTTTGGGGAGTTCCATTCTTCTGATCTTCATGGAAGGATCGTCTATGGAACAAGCCGCCAGCGGGGTTACAATTTTGTTGTCTCTCAGGAAGATTTTGAGGTTGCTCTCGAAGGTTTCGTCCGCAGTTCCCGATGGCATGAGTTTGCACAGCTGAATGATGGGTTTTTCAGTGCCGGTGAAAACGATCTGCATGAATTTGGTCGTTTTGGAACCAATGTCGATACCGAGCACTGCTTTTGATTTTTTTAAGTTTAACATGTTTCGTTAGCGTTCGTTGCCATCACCACTATTGACGACCAGTTCATCCGTCAAGGAGGACAGCCGATTTTCGATCTGTAGCCTGGTTTCCCGGTCGCTTTTGCCTTCGGACAAATCCAAAAATTGCTGGTAATGCAATACGGCTTTTTGAACATCACCAATTTTTTCCAGACAAATTGCCAGGTGCAAGTGGGCGTCCATGTATTCGGGGCTCAGTTCAACGGCCCGTTCAAGATGTTTCCTGGCTTCATTGTATTTTTGTTCTGATATTTCGATAGCGGCCAGGTTGTTGAGGCCTTCTGGATAATCTTCGTTGAGTGCCAAGGCGATCTGGTAAGTTTGTTTGGCTTCGGTGATTTTGCCTGCTTTTTTTAAACTCAAGGCGTAGTTGTTGTAAATTTCGGGACTGGCGGGCAGGAGATTGACCAGCTTTTTATAAATTTCCACACTCTCAAGATACTTGGCAGAACGAAAGTTGGCGATGGCCTCTTTTTTGAGTTGGATGATTTCCTGTTCTTTTCTGGCTGGATCTTCCTGGAGTGGTTCGGGTGTTGTTGTTTGAATGGGTGTTTGGACGATTTGCACCTCTTCTTTTTGTCCAAAACTGAACAACTCCGAAAGGCCTCTGCTGAAGGCCAGATAGATAATGAGGCTCAGACCCAAAATACCGGCCGCGATGAGGATGATGAGTTTGTTTCTGCCCGATTGCAGGAGGGTCACGGCAGAGGAGGCTGAGGAAGAAAGGGTCTCCATTGTGAAAGTGCCTGACGCCGATCCTTCCAAAGTGGGACTTGGTTGGTCGTTGTTTTCAGAATTTTCTTTTGAGGATTCTGTTTTTTTGAGGGCGTCAAGGATGAGCGACATAACTGGGAACCTCTCTGAGAGCCCGGCTAAGGACTTTATCATCGATCACACGGGTATTCAGACAAAACGCCGCCATGAGACTCAAGTCGCAGATGCTGTTGATGAGTCTGGGAATACCACGAGACCGCTTGAAAATTTTTTTGACCGCGGTTTTTTCAAAGTAGGCGGCCACCTTGGGACCGGAAATATTGAGTCTGTGCTGAATGTAGCCGGATGTTTCCGCCAGACCCAAGGGTTTGAGTTTGACGTGAATCTGAATGCGTTGCGAGAGTTGTCTGAGTTGTGGTGTGGCCAATTTTTCTTCGAGTTCAGGTTGTCCGACCAGAATGATGTTGAGAAGCTTTTCGGATTCTGTTTCGAGGTTGGACAACATGCGGATCATTTCCAACGCTTCAAATGAGAGATTTTGGCTTTCGTCCACGATCACGGCCGCGGTTTTGCCCTCGCCGCACAACTTCAACAAGTATTGATTGAGCGTGTCGATTTGTTTTTGCAGAGAATCTGTCTCCCATTCGTTACCGAAATCACGATTGATGCTACGGAGCAGATCAAGTGTGTTGACGAGCGGGTTAAAAATAAAACAGGTTTCGATGGAGCTTCCTACGATGTTGAGGAGCGTTCTGATGGTGGTGGTTTTGCCGGAGCCGACCTCGCCTGTGAGCAACATGAAGCCGATGCGGGATTCCAGACCGTAGAGAAGTGTTTTAAGTACCTCCTCGTGTTGCTCCGAGAGGTATAAAAATTTGGTGTTGGGTGTGTGTGTAAATGGTTTTTCGTCAAACCCAAAAAAGGCTTCGTACATAGGCTTTCCACAGCTTTGCGCCCATAATGTGCACCGTTGCATTAACAGCAGGCTGTGGATAACTGGCCCGCACACAAACACATTAGTGGCTCAAAGTCGTGTGACTCCCCTTTTGCAACAAATTCATGTCGTTCCTGTGTATAATATATAATGAATGAATAATAAAGTAAACTGTTGAATTATTTTGTGTTCTTTAGTTATCCACAGA
>CAZGMS010000079.1:0-9327 GCA_964526915.1 uncultured Nitrospirales bacterium | reverse complement strand
GGTACCCTCCAACAGCTCGTCTTCGATTTCTTTGACAAAAAGACCTTTCCCGCCAATCGCCACCAACGACCGATCAACAATCTGATCACCCTTGGTGGTTATTTTTTTGATGATAACGGGAATTTGGTGATGACTCTCAATGAGCTGTTTGACATGCTGGGCCTGCCAGAGGGCTAAAGCCGAAGCGCGTGTGCCGATGATGATCTCCGATAACGACATGGAAAACCCTGTTCCCCTCATTCTTTCAGTGTTTCATCGCCCAAACATTTTCGTACCATCTCTCCCCCCACAGGGTATTTTCCCGTAAAACAGGCGTCACAAAACCATTCTCGCTTATGCTGTTTGTCGAACCAATAGAGCGAATCCGTGGAAAGATAGGTGAGAGAATCCACACCAATGTACTTTCTGATCTGCTCGACATTTTTTCGCGCGGCGATCAGTTCCGCCCGTGTTGGCGTATCGATCCCGTAAAAACAGGGCCAGGCGGTGGGCGGCGATGAAATGCGCATGTGGATTTCCTTGGCCCCGGCCTGTCTGAGCATCTTGACAATCTTTTGCGAGGTCGTTCCCCGCACGATCGAATCATCGATGAGCACAATGCGTTTGCCCGCGATGATGGGCTTCACCGCATTGAGTTTGAGCTTCACACCAAAATACCTGATACTCTGCTCCGGCTCAATGAATGTGCGGCCCACGTAATGACTACGCACCAGCCCCAACTCAAAGGGCAGGCCACTTTCCTGCGCATAACCAATCGCCGCCGGCACCCCGGAATCAGGCACGGGCACTACCACATCGGCCTCCACTCGTGATTCCCTGGCCAGGCGTTTTCCAAAACCCTTGCGCACCTCATAAACACTGCGTCCAAAGACAGTACTGTCCGGCTTGGCAAAATACACATACTCGAAAATACAATGCGCCCTTTTGCCAATCGCCTTCGAGTAACTGCAGGACCGCACTGTTTTGCCCTTGAACACCACAATTTCCCCTGGCTCCACCTCCCTGACAAACTCAGCCCCCACCAGATCGAGCGCTGTTGTCTCCGACGCGACGATCCAGGAGTTCCCCTTGCGTCCCACAACCAATGGACGGAATCCACTCACATCGCGTGCGGCGATCATGATTTTATCCGTCATGATGACGAGAGAAAACGCTCCCTCCAATTGATTCAAGGCATCCTGAAGACGTTCCACCAGGTCTTTTTTGTGGGATCTCGCAATCAGGTGTGCCACAATTTCGGTGTCCATCGTCGATTGAAAGATCGCCCCCTGGGCCTCGAATTCCTTTTTGAGTTTGGCCGCGTTAACGATATTTCCGTTATGGGCGATGGCCAGAGGGCCAGCCACACAGTTGACCATGAAGGGCTGACAATTCGTAATGTGACTCTCGCCGTAGGTAGAATAGCGAACATGACCGATGGCGATCATCCCCGGCAAGCCTTTGAGGACGTCCTGCGTGAACACATCGACCACCAATCCCATGGAATGGTGACAATACAGGTCACCGCCCTGGGCTGACACAATCCCGGCGCTTTCTTGCCCACGGTGTTGCAGAGCATGCAACCCTAAATACGCCAACGTAGCCGCCTCGGGGTGATTGAAGATACCAACAATCCCGCACATAACAACCCCCTCTCTCACTCTTTTTTCTGTCCGTTCCCATTCGCATGGAAAGCAAGCTGATCGATGATGTCGTCCAGTTTTTTCAGGACTTCCTCAGCGGCACTTTGTTCCGCTTGTTTTTTGGACTTGCCCTGGCCCTGACCCACCAAGCTACCTGAAATAAAAAGTTCAATCTTAAATGTTTTGTCGTGATCAGGTCCCAATTCATTGGCCAATCTGTACTGGGGAGAAATCTTGAGCCTGTTCTGCACTTCTTCCTGCAGTTTTGTTTTGAAATCGCGATTGATATCCTCCTTGGTCGCACGTTGAATGGTGGGCAAAAAAAGCAGTTTGACGACCTGGAACGCCCTATCGAAATTGCTGTCCAGATAAATGGCGCCCAACAAGGCCTCAAGGGCATCTGCCAGTAGAGAGTTTTTTTCGCGACCATCACACTGTGCTTCGCCCTTACCCAAAAACATGTATTGTCCCAGATCCAATGCGCGGGCAATTTCGGACAAGGCCAACTCGTTGACAATAGACGCGCGAAGTTTGGACATCTCCCCCTCATGCGAGCTCGGAAACGTGTGCATCAGCAGATCGCTGATGCCCAATTCCAAAACGGCGTCTCCCAGAAACTCGAGCCGCTCGTTCTGTTCGAACTCGTTGAGGCGATTCTCATTCACATAGGACTTGTGCGACAAGGCCTTCTTGAACAAACTGAGGTCCGAAAAACAGTAACTCAGCCTATTCTCGAGCTCACGCAAAAGCCTGACTTCTTGTTTGGGAATGCGACTACGTCGAAATAATCTTTTGACAAACATGGTTATCTTTACCCGGCACAACCTCCACAATGACCCTCAACACCACAGACACACAAGCAATTGACATGGTTGCGCTGACCAGGTTTGATCAACCAAGACCACCGAGACTTTAGGGAACCTCATTTGTCACCAAAAAAAGGATCAAGTTTTAGCGTGATACTTTTTTCTAGCCACAAATAATCTGCTTCATGATCCTGATTCATCAAACGAGAATGGCCACAAACCATCCTCATATTTCAAATACTTAAACTGTGATCATAGTGATCTTTTAACAAAAAACCAAGGCAATTCTGCCACAACTGGATCAGGCGATACCGCTAAAAACCTTACGGCCGAGCGTTTGCCATTCTATTTTATCTCCTCTGCGTGGCGAATGGGTATCTGTTTTTTCTTGGCAAACACCCGAGGCCGTTATCAAAGTCACAAAACAGAAAAAAGACTGCAGTGAAAGGCCGAGTAATCGCAGGCCCTCACTTATCAAGCTGGATCATCTTACGGCCGAGCGTTTGCCAAGAAAAAACAGATACCCATTCGCCACGCCCTCACTCTATCCACCCTCCCCCCACGACCTCATCCCCGCAATACAACACCAACGCCTGCCCCGGCGTCACCCCGGAAACAGGGGCTTGCAATTGCACTTGAATTTTCTTTGCTTCCTCATCCCAATGAGTCACCTTGGCCCCCACCTCTTGAGATCGATATCGAATTTTAGCCGTCAGCATTTGATCTTTCATACCGTTCAACAATATAAAATCCCTTGCCGCTACATGTGTAGACAGCAAATCTGCTGCGTCAGACAGAACCACCTCGTCGGTTTGCGGTCGAATCTGCGTCACATACATCCTTTGTCCCAAGCTGATCCCCAAACCCTTTCGCTGTCCAATCGTATAGACATCGATCCCGCGATGTTGACCCAGCACATGGCCTTCTCTGTCGACAAAATGGCCTGACTTTCTTTTTTTGTGGGGGTATTGTTCCTCGATGAACCTCACATGATCGTGGTCGGGAATAAAGCAGATTTCCATCGATTCGGCCTTGTCGTGCACAATCAACCCCATTTCCCTGGCTCGCTCACGTAATTGTGATTTTTCGTACTGGCCGACGGGAAACAAAATTCGACTCATGTCCTGTCCCAATAGATGAAACAAAAAATAAGATTGGTCTTTGCCACCGTCGAACCCTCGGCAAAGATGGTAGCCACCGTGATCGTCACTGATCATGCGCGCGTGATGCCCTGTGGCCAAATACCGGGCCCCCAATTTATGAGCTTCCTTGAGCATAATGTCGAACTTGATTTTTTGATTGCACAAAATACAGGGATTGGGTGTGCGTCCGCTGGTGTATGTCTCCACAAACGGCTCGATCACCAAGCTGCGAAACAGATGAGTGTAGTCAAAGACATAAAAGGGAATTCCCAAAGTGGCACAAACACGACGGGCATCGTTCACATCGTTGAAGGAACAACAGACCTTAGAGGACGCGGGCACACAGCGCTCACCCTGATCCCAGAGTTTCAGCGTCACACCCAGCACATCGTACCCCTCTTCCTTCAACAGAAGAGCGGCTACCGAGCTGTCCACACCACCCGACATGGCAACCATCACCCGCGCCCTGACCATGATAATATCCTTTTTAAATGAAACAATGAAGCAATGAAATAATCAAACAATCAAACAATCAAACAATCAAATAATCAATAAAACAATGAAAAAATATAAAAACCGTGCAGACAATACTCATTTCGACATTCCTGGATCGATACCTGTCCTGAACGAAGTTGAAGGATTCGATACTCACTCACATTGCGTTAACACAAACACTGTCCGAGTCTAAATAAAAACTCCTCCACCTCAGCCCCGTTTGTCTGCGGACCAAATGAGATCCTGATCGCGCTATTAACGATATTCTCATCGGCGTACAAACTCCTGATCACCGGTGAGGCCCCGATAGCACCCGAGGAACAAGCGCTTCCCGCAGACACCGAAACCCCAGACAAATCCAATTGCGTCACCAACAAACGTGCTTCTAAACCCGGAAACGAAACATTGAGGGTCTGGGACAAATACTGCTGTGACTGTGTGAACACGGCACCGGAAAATATTTTTTTGATGCCAGAGCACAATTGTTCACGCAACATCTCCTGCCGGGATAATGTGCCATGCAAATCACGCACAGCTTGATCGAGCGCGAACCGGGCCGCCAGGATTCCCAACAGGTTCTCCGTGCCGGGACGTTTGCCCGCCTCTTGCCCCCCTCCATAAAAATACGGGTTCCAGACGGCAGACGGCCGCATTAGGACACCACCCAATCCAGGCAACCCGCCAAATTTGTGCGAACTCAAAGTGAGGTAGGTCGCTCCCAAATTCTCAAAATTCACAATTATTTTTCCCACAGCACAAACCGCATCGGTATGAAAAGGAATCTTCTGAGCGTTGGCCAGAGAGGCCATTTCCTTGATGGGCAAAACAAAACCTGTTTCGTTGTTGGCCAACATCACAGTGACCAAAAAAACATCGTTGGTCAGGTATTTTTTATAAAAGTCCAGATCGACGATCCCCCGCCGATCCACGGGCACCGTGATAACAACCACTCCTTGCTCACGCAAATAGGCCAATGTCTGCGAAACTGAGGCATGTTCAAGTTTGGTCGTGATGATTGTATCTCTGTTTTGGCGATTACGATGCGCCGCTATGATCACAGCGTTGTTCGCCTCGGTTCCGGAACTGGTAAAAATCAGCTCATCTGCCTTTCGCGCAAACAACAAGGATTTGATTCCCTCCCGCGCCTCCGCCATTGCGGAAAGCGCCTGCTGGCCGTCCTGATGCAAACTGGAAGGATTTTTATAGCCTGCCGACACCCACTCTGCGAGTTTTTGGTCCAACCCTCTGGCCAGCGGTGTTGTCGCGTTGTAATCAAAATATAATCGCTGCATATAAAAAAACCCCGGCCGAGGACGCCGTGCAGAGCTCCTCAACCGAGGCTTGTTAAGTCATAAACACGCACAATCAATTCTGGCTAGGAGCCGGGACACTTTCTGGAACAAGATCCGGGTTTGTCTCTGTATCATTCTCGGGCAGTGTAGTCTCTTCAATCACTTCCTGATCGAGAAACGTGTCATTGGGGTCTTCCACCTGTTTCGCACTGCCGACCCTCTCGAGACCAGTCTGTTGCATTTGAGGTGTGGTCACAACATCTTGACTGGGGCTCGCGACCTCCGGTTGCATGATGGGAACCACAGGCATCGGCACACCAAGTTGAATTTTTGCCGTACGCGGAACTGCAGTCGCTCTTTCCTGGTTCACAACCTGTGAAGGATAAAGGGGTCGCACAGGCTCAGGGATCACGGCCACAGGAGATGCTTCTGGAGCTTGAACCTGAGACACGGCCTGCGGTGTTGCGCCCACCGTCACGCCATTCCGGATTTCGTGAATGGGGGCATAGGTATTGCGTGATGAATCAGACGAATTGGGTGTGGTGGTGTACCCGGCGGACGATTCGATAATCACGAACTCCACGCGGCGGTTCTGACTCATGCCCTCAACCGTATCGTTCGAGGCAATGGGCTGTGATTCGCCATAACCCACTGCGCGCAGACGGTTACCATCAATGCCCGCATTGATAAGATACTGGCGCACGGATTCCGTACGTCTCTGTGACAAACCCAGGTTATAGGAATCACTACCACGCCAATCACAGTGTCCTTGAACTTCAACCAAACGGATCTCGGGATGAGTTCTGAGCACATCAACCACATCATCCAGCACAGGGTATGAAACCGGTTTGATGGTGGCCTTGGCGGTATCGAAGAATATTTTACCCCAAATCACGATTTTGTTGTCCTTGATGCGGGGATCAGGTGCGCAGGGAGGACAGGCCTGCGTTTCGGGTGCCGTCCAGGTCAATCCCACGTACCCTCTGAAACGCGGTGTGCCCACACCTTCGATCAGACCGGCTGTCCCGCCCCAACCCAAAGCAAAACCGGAATCACCAAAAAAGTACCGCATGCCGGCTCCTGCCTCGAGTGATGTAGTGTTGGTTGTAAAAACCCCTCCATGCAGAATTTGCGTGTTGCCGTAGGCCTCGGCAATGAGCTGGAAATAACGACTGGCCTTGACGTTCATGCCCACGCCAAAATCCACCCAATCATCTACACGAATGGTTGATGTGGAACCATTGGCAAAATTGAAGGTGCGTTGCACATCATCGTGCATAAGATAACCGGCGTTCAGGGACATCTCAAAACGTTCGTGGAACTTGGCATCGAACACAAGCCTGGCCCCGCCCATAACATGTCCGCTACCAGTATAGCGAACAACATCTCCCGTCGGAAGGGACACGTAGGGAACCAGTGACAAACCCACGTGGTATTTGTCAATATCGACAAATCGAAATTTGGTCATGATCAACATGTCGCCCATGCTCGAACCAAAATCGGCAGCTGCGTTGACATCGTCAGTGTAATACCAATTGTACAGAGCCACGGGCATGTTCACACCAACCTCAAACCAATCGGTAATCCCGATACTGCCCAACGCATCGAAAATGATCGTGTGATCCAAAACAGACTGTCTACCGACAGCCCCCGCGGTGGCCCTGAACTCCAATGGTCGGTTGGCATAATCAAAATAAAAACCGGCATGCCCTTGCCAGGCTGTGAGTGTGCGCGACCCGTAAACGGTAAAATAATTGCTGTCATCAACGGCAGGTTCAAAGTTGACGGCATCAAAGCGTGATTGATAGGCCGCCCGCGCATCAAAAACAAACACCGATAACAAAATAAACAACATGAAAAAAACTTTCCGTTTGATCATACTCTCTCCTTTATTAATGAGATCAACCACCTCAAACACAATTCAACTTGGCGGAACAATTACCAAAATATCAGATGTCGTCAATCTTTTTATTGGGATTATCTGGCAAAACCTCAAAGATCACCTCTGTTTCGGTGAACAGGGCTCGAATTTTTTGTTTTTCCTTGTCGGAAAACTCATTGCCCACCAGATTGAGCCATTTGAGTTGCGTGAGTTCTACCAACTCGGCAGGCAGGTCCCTGAGCTTGTTGTGGCTCAGATCGAGTTTATGTAACTGGTTTAATCGATGAATCTGTGGTGGCACTTTGACGATGGCATTGTTACCCAGCCACAATTCCTGCAGATGAAAAAGCTCGAGGATGTCGGCTGGGAAGCTCGTGAGTCCATGGTGGTTCAAAAAAAGTTTATCAACCTTTTGCGCCCCTGCCTGCAATGCCGAAGCCAACGAGGTGTACACCCGCTGCCACTTCACCATATTCTCGGGAAACAGGCTGGTGATCTTTTTGATCTCCTCATCGGAAAAATGATTCCCCTCGAGTTTCAGTTCCTGAAGTTTTGTCAGTTTAGCGATGCTGGCAGGAAGTTTTGTGATGAGGTTGTCCTGCAAATTCAGTACGCGAAGATTCTCCATCCGGGCTATGTCATCGGGAATGGTTTTGATTTGGTTTCCGCTCAGATTGATCATCTCCAGTTGCGTGAGTGCCAACAAGGGCGTGGGAAACTCTTCGAGTTTATTATCGGCAAACTCAATCTCTAACAGATGATGCAGTGCCGTAATGCCCTGAGGCAATTCCTTGAAGAGGTTATCATTCATCTGCAACCACTCCAACCGGGTCAGCAAAGCGATATCAAATCCAAACTCTTCCAATTTGTTCCCGCTCAGTGTGAGGGTCTTGAGGCGCAAAAGATTCTCAAATGTCTTGGGCAATAACCTCAGCAGGTTATGACCAAGATCAATCTCAAGGAGCGATGTCAATTGCCCCACCTCCTCGGGCAGCTCGGAAATCTGATTGTCCTGCAAATGCAATAACTCCAGCCCTCTCAGACTCCCCAAGGTTTTGGGGAGGTGAATGATGTTGTTGTGCCCCGCCTGAAGCCACAACAGCCGCGGTAATTTTGCGATCTGTGTGGAAAGACGCGTGAGCTTGTTGTTGTTGACAAACAGGCTCTGCAAGGAAGTGAGTTGACCGATTTCATCGGGCAACTGTTCGATCAGATTATGATCGAGGTTGAGATGCGACAATCGCTGTAACGCCCCCATTTTGGGATCGAGGATGACAATATGCTGATTGCTCAAATCCAATCTGATGATTTTTTCGGGAAAGGTCAGCGCCTGATCCAGGGAAAATGACGTCCCCTCATCCGTCTGGGCATGCCCCCCCACAGGACAGATCAGACTCAGGGCGAAGGAAATGACAAAACAGATCATGCGAACATTCATGTCCCTCACATAAAATATCCACTCCTGCGTGTCATGTGTTTTTCGTATTCGCTATCATCCTTGCTTTTTCCCATGACATCCAATAAATTGCATCGAACTCATGTCTCTCATCGTACAAAAATATGGCGGCACCTCTGTGGGCGACCCAGAACGTATAAAAAACGTAGCACAACGTGTGATCGCAACAAAAAAAGCAGGGCATGACGTGGCGGTGGTCGTCTCAGCCATGTCGGGAGAGACCAACCGATTGGTCGACCTGGCCCATCAGGTTTCCTCACAGCCTGCCGGACGCGAAATGGATCTTTTGCTCGCTTCAGGTGAGCAGGTCACGATTTCGCTTCTTGGACTGGCCCTGCAGGAGCAGGGTTACAAATCGCGTGCCTACCTTGGCTCACAGGTCAAAATCGTCACCGACAATGTCCACACCAAGGCCCGCATTCGCAACATCGATGTCACCCCTCTCCAGCAGGACCTGGCCAGCGATCACATTGTGATCATCGCGGGGTTTCAGGGCGTCACCTCACAAGGCGACGTTACGACCTTGGGCCGCGGCGGTTCCGACACCTCGGCTGTCGCTGTGGCGGCGGGCCCCCAGGCCGGGCTGTGGGGGATTTATACTGACGGCGATGGCGGCTACACGGGCGGGCCCC
>CAZGMS010000078.1:0-3272 GCA_964526915.1 uncultured Nitrospirales bacterium | reverse complement strand
ATCATCCTCAATTTCATCATCCTCAATTTCATCATCCTCAATTTCATCATCCTCAATTTCATCATCCTCAATTTCAATATTTTGAGTCTCATCGTCCTCAGGAGTAACAATAATAGTTATATCGGTTTCTTCATTTGTCCCTTCGCCTTCGCTTTCGCTTACCTTTTTCTGGACGTCCTCATCGATGTCAGGCTTACTTGTGTCAACACCAGAATTTTCGCCTAACAACAGATCCAACCCATTGGGTTGTTGACTACTGTCACACTGCACCATTAACAACAGTGTCAATGCGAAAACAGGCAGGGTAACAAGGTGGTAGATTTTTTTCATGATATCCTCCAACATGCAAACATAATGCCAATCAGTGAATAGTACTGTAAAAATAATTTCTAATCATACCAGTAAGATAAGAAATGTTTTACGTACATTGTGGACATATTTGAATTCTTAGGCATTTTTTGCCGGTCTGCCCTGCTTATAATACAGAACATACCACCCACTTCAGGTGGTCCTGTTATTTCCTGAAGAACCAATCACATCCTCTTATTAGTAAAATAGAAGATTGTTGTTAGCCCACTCATGCGTCAGTTACGGTGAACACACGGGAAATTGACGCTGATAATATCGAAATGAGAATTATTTTGAACGCCATTTCTTGCCAGCTATGATGATGGACCTCTACCTGGCGCTTAGAAAACACGGAGCCAGGGAAGCCAAAAAATAATTTCAGTTCCGATCAAACCAGGCGGCTCAATACGTGTGTGGTCACAAATTCCGCGGCGACAACAGGGTCATAGTCAGCTTCGGACAACAACAGTCCCTGTGTATCAATTAAAAAATGACGATCCCTCATTTTTTCCTCAAGATTTCTGCAAAATAAATCCTTGGTGATTTTCTTCTTTTCGTAATCCATATAGTGGGCAAATACACGCACGACTTGATCCCAGTCTGGCCTTAATTGTTCAGCCCTCCACAGATCGTATAGATCTCTACCCTTTTTTCTCTGATAAAGAGCCCGCAACTTTGTCGCCATGAGTTCATTGAATGAATAAGTTGTGACCATCGCGGAGCCTGTCTTCCAAGGCGATTCCATTGCAAATGATTTGCGTAGGAATCCTTC
The DNA here is from genome assembly GCA_964526915.1 of uncultured Nitrospirales bacterium. GTDB lineage: Bacteria > UBA10199 > UBA10199 > UBA10199 > JADGCS01 > JAHJDR01. The sequence continues at coordinate 2,152 of CAZGMS010000078.1, read as the reverse complement.
CACCGAAAAATGCTCACGCGTGTTGATCTCGATTTTGATATTTTTCTGAGCCCCACCCTGTTCGGGCTGGAATCTGTAATACAGCCTGAACCCATTGCGGCGTTTTTCCCAGGCTGGCACACTCCCGAGCAGGGGATCAATCCTCAGCCTGATCTTCTGTACAACACCGCCGATTTTTCCTGCGTTTATCTGTACCAGATCAATGTCTTCACTGTACCGTGTGGGTTGGGGCCAAAACAGTTTATTGAGACAAGTGCCTCCCCTCAAGGCAATCTGCTCGGCAACTAACGGGTCAGAGAACATCTCCACGATCATCGCCGTCAAGAGCAGATCCTGTTCTACCTGCGCATCATCCTTCCACGGTGAGCGCACTCTCCAGTGCACGATGGCATTTTTATAAATCATCGTTCTCCTCCATTTGGTGATTGATGAGGATATTCCACCTCTTGTTTTGTGTGCTGACTGTTGCTCCCAGCGGGGTCAGCACCACCATAGGAGGACGAAGTCTTTCCAGTTTTTTTTGTAACACTCCCAGTACGGTGCTTTTGGCCCCGTGCCTCTCCATCAAAAACCCCAGTCTTTGGAGTGAGGTCACTGGGCAGTAGGTTTCTGCGCACATTTTGAGGTCCTGGGCACGGATGAGGGGAACCAGCCTCTTGACAACCTGCGACACGTGGTCCAGCCCACCACACTGGTTTTCAAATGTCACCACGTCCAAAGCGGTAAGCGCTGGTCCAGAGAGGATAAACGGCCCGGCATCTGTTTTGCCCTGAACCAATCCCACCACCTCCTCATGTTTGCGGGTATAAATACGAATACCCAGGGACTGCTTCTTTCTCAACGTGAGGTTATGGGAGACGACCACCTGCAACCACATTGGTTTTTGTTCTGCCGCCCCCCAATAATCAGCGGCACTCAGGAGACCAACATAATAGCGACAGTGCCTGTAACGCATGAGCTCATCAATGATGTGCAGGGGCCTGACACCGTTTTCTTTTTCCGATGGGTGTATCAACGCGTACAATCCCCGTGTGAGCGAAACAACGTGACGCGCTTTCATCCAGCGAGACAGGATTTCGATAGAGGCCTTTCGGGAAATATCGAGAAACCTTACCAACTCCTGCGCCTCAAAAACAATTCTTCCCTGCGCCTGCAATGATTCTGTAAATGTTTTGCTATTGTATTTCATAGTTCAATAATTGTTTATAATACAATTATTGACTATTCCAGTGGTGTTGTCAAAGAGATATTAGTCGCTAATTTCGCAATGGTTTTGATTCATATTGTTAAAGGAGAAATACAGCGTAGCATTATCTGGGACACAATTGTGGTATGGTGATCGACGCGCCGGCGCATAGCACCAGAATTGCTTTGGGCAATTCCGCCGCAATGCACTGCTCGCGATGACAAGTCAGTTTTTTCAGCACCCACATGAGACTTTGTGCATAGTACAATGCTACGGGTTCACTGCAGAGGGACATCACTGTGCTGAGGTATTGAGGCCGCCTGTGCTAGGCAAGTTTTTCCAGCCACGACCGAAGGGCGGCCGTCTTAAGCAACATCTCCCTGGCCTTTTGTTGTATGCGAACATCTGTTGCCGCGTATTTTGCCCTTTCTTTATTTTGTAATATCTCCAGATCCCTTTTTACCCACACTCTCCACAAAGGTTGTCTACTGAGCTGTTTCATGAGTTTGACCAGATCTTTTTCGGCCTTACCTTCCGCAACCGAGAAGGTCCCCCATCGCCTGCTCCCCAACAACATCAATTCCAGTCCGACAATATAGCCATCAACATAGAGTTCAAAAAGACTTTTGGGGTTTGTCACATCCTCAATTTGTCCGGCGACTATGGCTCGGGTGCGGGGCACACCGGGTTCAAGGGGGCGAAATACAGAGGGAGCCATTCTCTTCGTTGAGCTTTCAATACCCCTACACGTTGTTTCGGCGTGCGAACTCACGCGTGCGTCATGACGGCCAACAGGACGAGAAGCATCATAATTCCAGGGATCGACAGCCGGATTATAGGTTCCAGCACGCTGTTGTGGGACAGAGTGTGTCGTGCCTGATGGAAACAACCTAACAAGTTGAGTGACAACTGTCATATAGCCACCTTTCACTACAGATTATCGGTTGCCCTGGATATTTGTTGTTG
>CAZGMS010000077.1:0-2926 GCA_964526915.1 uncultured Nitrospirales bacterium | reverse complement strand
GAAGGCTCGCACACCATCTCGGCTCGGCTTCAGGACACAACAGGCAAGGGGGTCAAACTCAGTAGCCGCGTGACCATCAAACCGGATGTGAAAAGCGATTGTAAATTTTATTTTAGAGACCCGATGAAAGTGGTGTGTGAGTGAAAAGACAGTTTTTTTAAAATGGCTCTATTCGTTGATTTATTGAGGTTTATGAAGTATTTGGATCAATCTTAAACTTAGAGCGCACATGTCAAAAATACATAAAATTATCTTAGGCATCTTGGTTGTGCTTACTGCGAGTGTGGACATGCTCAAACAAAGTTTATGATAAAAATTTGTTTTGTGTGAGTTGGAGCGTGATATGAGTAACCGAAAAAAAACTATTATGCCGATAACAAGAGGTAGAACACGAGAAGAAGGCACTGAATTTCCCGTCGCTCCGTTACGCTCCTCAATGCCCACTGGCTACACAAGTTTGATAGGGAATCTAAAAGAGCGAATTCAACAGGCTCGCTTAAATGTTGCTGCCTCGGTTAATCAAGAGTTGCTGCTTCTCTACTATTCAATGGGATTTGATCTGGATTGTCGATTACAAGAAGAAGAATGGGGTGGTGGAATCATCGACCGAGTTTCTGCGGACTTACGCGCGGCGTTTCCAGAAATGAGTGGCTTGTCCCCCCGCAACTTGAGGCGCATGCGCGCGTTCTACCGCGAATACCAACCGCGCACATCGGGCATTCGGCCACGGGCGGTGGCCAAATTACTGGCGCCAAAATGGCCACGGGCGGTGGCCAAATTGCCTTGGGCTCATAATGTCATTTTAATGGAGAAGCTCAAAGACCTCAAAATGCGCTCTTGGTATGCATCTGCCACTCTCGAATTTGGTTGGAGCCGCGACGTGCTTGTTTTACAAATCCAAAGTCAGGCACATAAACGCCAGGGTAAGGCCATCACTAATTTTCATCGAACGTTGCCTCCTCCACAATCTGACTTGGCACAACAAGCTACGCGGGACCCCTATCATTTTGGTTTTCTATCCCTGTCACAATCGTTCGTTGAACGTGAGGTCGAGCGTCAATTGGTAGGCAATGTTAAGGATTTGTTGCTCGAACTTGGAAAAGGTTTTGCTTTTGTTGGCAGTCAAGTGCCCCTGCGGGTATCCAGTCAGGACTATTATCTCGATTTACTTTTTTATCACACCAAACTTCATTGCTATGTTGTCATTGAGCTAAAAGAAGGAAAATTTAAACCAGAGCACGCCGGCAAGCTGAATTTCTATCTTTCGGCGGTAGACGATTTACTGCGCGGGCCAAAGGACAACCCCACCATCGGCTTGCTGTTATGCCGAGCCAAACGCCACTTTGATGTGGAATATGCATTGCGTGATATCAATAAGCCGATAGGCGTTGCCAGCTGGGAGGCTCAAATTGTTTCAAAACTTCCACAGCATTTGAGAAGTAGCTTGCCGACGATTGAAGAAATTGAAGCCGAACTAACTGAAGACCTGGAGGCGCAGAAGTCTAAAAAGAAAACGAAGCGGTGAATTTTTTAAATTTTAAAAAACAGATCCTAAAAATCGCCCCGACACCCGATCAATTTAAGGGGACCTCTAATAACCATGTTCGTCACGAAAAATTACAATCTGAGTCGAAACAAGGACGATAAGCAAAAAACCCGCAGACGTATAAGGAACGCTACGTTGAGGGTTTTTTGTGAAATCGGACGCAGTTGCAGACCAGAGTGTAATTTTGCAGTAGAAGATGGTTATTAGAGGTCCCCTTAAATACGATAAATTTGTACAGTTAGAGAAAGCCAAAACAGGAACACTATTTGTAGGCGCCACACCGTGGGCCAAAGTCACAATCCCCGGTGTTGTCACTAACAAGGTCAACCCGTTTACGATCACGCTCCCCGAAGGCTCGCACACCATCTCGGCTCGGTTTCAGGACACAACAGGCAAGTGGTTCAAACTCAGTAGCCGCGTGACCATCAAACCGGATGTGAAAAGCGATTGTAAATTTTATTTTAGAGACCCGATGAAAGTGGTGTGTGAGTGAAAAAGCCGTTTTTTTAAATTGGCTGTATTCGTTGATTTATTGAGGTTTATTGGATATTTGGGAAAACTAAGTATTGTTTATGACATAGGATAAAGCTGACTATGCAAATGAATTTTTCAGATAGTGAACTCGAAGCTCTTCTCAGTGATATTGAATCTGATCGTGCCGAAAGAAAAGAATCCTGGTCGGGTGATGCGCCAGACAGAGCGCGGCAGGCGGTGTGCGCCTTTGCAAATGATTTGCCAGATCATAAACTGCCGGGCGTTCTTTTTATTGGTGCCAAAGATAACGGGACACCATCTGGATTACAGATTACGGATCAGCTTTTGCTCACGTTGTCCGACATCAAAACAGACGGACAGATGTTACCTCCTCCAACGATTACGGTACAAAAGAGAAGACTCAAAAACGCAGACATGGCGGTTGTGATTGTCCAAGCGGCAGATGCTCCCCCTGTTCGATATAAAGGGCGCATTTGGGTGCGGATTGGACCCAGACGAAGCTTGGCCACGGCACAAGACGAACGAATTTTGAATGAGCGACGCCGGCATCGTGATACCCCGTATGACATCAAACCTTTTTATGACGCCAAATTGCAAGAGCTGAACAAGTTGTTATTTGAAGAAGAATATCTGCCCAGTGCCTTTGCTCCCGATGTGCTGGCCAAAGATGACCGCAGTTATGAACAGCGGCTTGCGGCCTGCAAAATGATCGTTTCGGCCGATGAGCCCATTCCCACTTTTTTGGGGTTGGTTGTGTTGGGCAAAGACACCCGTCGATGGATCCCAGGGGCCTACATTCAGTTTTTGAGAATTGATGGAATCAAATGGTCGGATCCCATCATTGACGAATCATTGATCGAGGGCACCCTGTCTGCTGTTGTCAAA
>CAZGMS010000076.1:0-12342 GCA_964526915.1 uncultured Nitrospirales bacterium | reverse complement strand
AACAGGCTTTTCACCCGGAGTCCGTCGGATGATGGCCCGCGTGGGGGCGAACGAATCTTTCGCTGCTGGCCGAGACGATCTGCAAGAGTTGGCAGGCATCACCGTGTCAGCCAAAGACATTGAACGGGTAGCGGAAGGGATCGGCGAGCACATTGAATTGATTGCCGAAAACAATCGCAGAAACGCCTTATCAGAAAGCGTTGTTCCACTGGCACCAAAGATTCAGAAGCTCTACATCGAAATGGATGGCACAGGGGTTCCGGCCATCAAGCGGGAAACAGAAGGTCGCAAAGGTAAAGCAGAAGGCGGAATCGCAAAAACCAGAGAAGCCAAGCTGGGAGTGATTTTTACACAAACTGGTTTGGATAAAGACGGGAAACCAATCCGGGATGAAAACTCTACGACCTACACCGGAGGCATCGAAACCTGCGAAGAATTTGAAAATCGCATTTATGCTGAGGCGTTGCGAAGAGGATTATCCTGGGCAGAACAGGTCATCGTGTTGAGCGATGGCGCTGTGTGGATCCGAGAAATCGTGGAGAAGTATTTTCCCAACGCGATCACGATCTTGGATTTTTATCACGCCAGTGAATATCTGGGAGAACTGGCAAAAACAGTTTACAACAAAAACACGGCGATTCGATATCTGTGGTTGGATACTCAGTGTAAAGAACTACGTGAAGGCGATGTGGGCGTTGTGATCGAGGCGATGCACCGCTTAAAGCCAAAAACCAGTGAGGCCAAAGAAGTCTTGCGTAAGACGATCAAATATTTTGAGAACAATCGCCTGCGAATGAAATACGCAGAACACATTAAGCAGGGCTTGTTCATTGGTTCAGGCGTTATCGAGGCTGGGTGCAAAACGATCGTCGGGCAGAGACTCAAACAATCCGGGATGCGCTGGACAGTCAAAGGAGCCAATGCCATAATATCTCTGCGCTGCTGTCAAATGAGCAATCAGTGGGAGAACTATTGGGAAAGTCGAAAGGCGGCTTGAGCCTGGCTGACGGCGGGCAGGCGAAAGCGCAACGTAGAGAGGGAAAAACATGGCACATTTGCGAGGGGACAGGAATAACACAATTCGCAAACGGCAGCTACGCCAAGAGATGACGATCGCCGAACAAAGACTTTGGACACAGGTCAGAAACAGAGCGCTTCTCGGGTACAAGTTCCGCCGGCAACACGGCGTTGGTCCTTACATCGTGGATTTTTATTGCGCAGCCAAAAATTTGGTCATTGAAATTGATGGCGATGCCCACAGCGGTGAAAAAGCATATCAACACGATATCAAACGCACGGTCTATCTTGAAAATCTCGGTTTACAGGTCGTGCGATACAGCAATGCTGACGTCATCACAAATATGACCACAGTGCTGGAAGACATCATTACCCACCTTAACAAATAGACTACCTCCCCACCCTTCGCTAACGCTCAGGGAGCCCCTCCTTATCACCGCAAGGCGGGATCCCGTTTGCGGGACAAAAAGGAGGGGCGGGGCACCATTTTACCCACAAATATGTCGCACATCCCCAACTGAGAGAGTGATTGATAAAGTACAGGGAATGACGATATGCTCCGACAATGTGCATCTGTTTTTCTGATGTACCATGAGTCAATAAACCCCGGGGAGACCAAAATGAAAAAATATTTTTCGATGATCTTGCTGACCTTGTGTCTGAGTTTGCTTCCGCCGATGCTGTATGCCGAAGGCAAGGTAGATCAATCCTCATGTTCGTATAATGGCCGCGCCTTATACGGCAAGGTTCAGGTGGTCACTGCGTTTCCTGACCTCAAGGTCCAGAAGGTGACGGCGTTTCCCGATCTCAAGGTGGAACAAGTCTCCGCTTTTCCGGATTCCTGCGGCAAATGGCAAATGGTGGACGCTTTTCCTGATTTAAAGATTCAATTCGTCGACGCTTTTCCGGACATCACCATCCAGTACGTCACGGCCTTCCCGGGGGTTTAGCACTTGGGGGCGTTCTGCTTCACCGTTTTGTTAGAAATCACCAGGCCGGTGCCGGAGACTTTTTGATTGGTTTCTTTTTCTACCAAGGTCACGCACACATCGGTTTCCTCACTCACCTCGAGCAGTGATTGATCAAGCAACATCGTCCCTTGAGGGGTGAATTCCGTGGTCTCTTCCTCCCCCGTGTCGACAAATCTGAGATTGAGATCGTACTCTTCGTACACAATATTATCAGGAATTTTTTGCCAGTAATAACCGTTTTCCTCTTCATTGTAGCGACATTCGATCACCTTGACCCCTGGGACATATTCCACATCAACGCCCTCTTCGGTGAGAGCCTCGGAGGCGATCGTGCCTATCTTTGTGCTTATTTTTTTACCCTTTGGTCCAATCTTCTCACCAGCTTCGCGCGGTGTCGACGCTGTGACATCGAGGCTCGTGGCAAAGCGTTCGCCTTCTTCTTCGGGTTCACACGCATCACCCTCCTCGGGTTCTTCTTTAGCAATCGTGACCGGGAGAGATGTCGGTCCCGTTTCTGTTTCCAAGTAATCGGGATCATCGAGATCTTTCTCATCATTGGCATCGGTCGCTTTGTTTCCCTGATCAGCCGTCGGGCTATCATTACCGTAATCGCCATCATCCATCCCCTCCGCAGATTCCTGGCCCGCTGTGGGGATCTCATTGAATTCGTCTTGGGGGATGACGTCATCTGACTGCCCGAGCACCTCCTCATCGGAATCGCCCTCATCACTTTCGCCGGTCATGATTTCCTGCGAAAGGCCATCTTCACTCACCATCGCGTTGTCAAATAATGCATCGTTTACCCCTGCCCCAATGCCACCACAAGCACCCATGGCAAACAGCACAAAAAAACAAAATATGATCGTCTGGATATGATTTGTTTTCATATCCTTTATATAAGCAATCCCTATGCCAAAACACTTCCTAATATTTGTATGCATGATATTGTTTTCCTTATATAAAAAAAGTCGTTCGTTCCATAAACCTAATATTCAGGTGACTACAGACCCCTTTTTTATCAAAAAGAAAAAAGAACAATGCCGACCATCTTCTTCTTTACATCTTATTGAATTCACAATAGTATCTGGAGTCACCACCATTCCTTGTTATTGTTGTGGTCTTTTGTCATCAATAAACAATAAAATACTTGTGGTGTCAAGTCATCATTTGATGGATAATGTGAACTGGGGTACTTTGGAAGCTTTTGCGTTAGAATTATAAGAAGAACATCATCCCAACGGATTGGTTTTTAATGGAACAGATTGCTAAAAAATACCGTGTCCTCAAAAAACTGGGTCAAGGGGCCATGGGCGAGGTTTATCTCGTCCTACCACCACACGGAGAACCCGTCGCCCTCAAACTTTTAAAATCACTGGAAGCAGAGGCCAACAAACAGGCTTTGGAGCAATTCGAAAATGAATTCAAAGTGCTCAAAAGATTGGCCCATCCCAACATCGGTCGCATCTTTGATTATGGTTTTGATGAACAGCTGAACAAGGTTTTTTTTACACTCCCGTGGTTGCAGGGACAGGAAATCTTCGAGGCCACAAAAGACATCACCTACGAAACCTGCGAGGAATATTTTGTGCAGACTCTGAGGGCACTCAATTACCTGCACCAGAAAAAACTCATTCATTGTGATCTGAAACCCGGCAACATCTACATCGAAAACAACAAGGTCATCCTCATCGACTTTGGCCTCACCGGTTACTGGGGCGAGAACATCGTCGGCACACCCACCTATCTCGCACCCGAGATTTTTCATGGCAAACACCACACGGTCGCCAGCGATCTGTATGCGGTCGGAGTCATTTTTTACAATTGTCTCACCCGTTCACAACCCTTTTCTGGCAAGGACCTGCAGGAAGTCTACGACCGTCACCGCTGTTTCACCCCACCACCCGCCACAGAGGTCAATCCCAAGGTTCCCAAATACATGAGCGACATCATTGCCACTTTGATCAACAAAAAACCCGAGGAGCGTTACCCCAGCGCGGCCTCGGTGATCGAAGAAATCGATGCCTATTCCCAGACCCATTACTCTGTCGAAACAGAAGACACCCTGCTTTCGTACCTTCCCACTGAGTCTGAGGTCCCCGGCAATGAAGAGAACATCATGGACATCATGGCCGCCCTAGAGGCCTTCAACGCCCAGCACATTGACGAACCCTACCACCTCATTCTGGTTCAGGGAAAAAAGAACGTGGGCAAAGGGCGTCTGCTCACCAAAATCAAAAATGAACTGCAACTGGCCAAGGTCAGTGTGGAACAAATCAAATCCCCTCTGTCGGAACAGCAAAAAGAGGTCCTCAGCAACAGCACGGCCGTTATCATCGATCATCTGGACACCTTTTTTCTCACGACCAACGAACTCCTTCACCTCAAACAGGTCACTGATCTCATCGAACAGAGGATCCTGGCCACCACAACCAGCCGCTTCATGGTCATTGCCTCGGCCTGTGACGCAACAAAACTCGAGGCCATCACCAAACTGTTCCCGACGGAAGAAACCCGCGCCACGCACATTAACATCAAGCCCTACACGCTGGAAGAGACTGACCGGTTTCTGACTCACATCATCGGACAAAAGGAAATCCCCAAAAAATTTGTGGAGCAGTTCTATCTCAACACCGAGGGTCTGCCAGGCATCGCGCTGGATCTGATTCAATCCATGATCGCCAATGGCCTGCTGTTCGACAAGAGCGGCCGATGGAACGAGGACCTGCTGGTCAACCTGGAGAGCACGTTCGATTCCATTCAGGTGTCTGAAACACTGGAACAGGAATTCGAAAAAACATACAACTCCTTAACCGGTACCGAGGAAGACATTGTCAACTGGCTGAGCCTGTGTCCGCACCCCCTCACCGGGGCCAACCTGATCTCACTCATTGGCCAGACAGGCGTTGATTCGGCCCTGCAGACGCTCCTGCACAAGAACATTGTCCGCAACGAAAACGGACAAATCACTCTCGCACGCAGCGTGTTTCAGAATTTCATTCAAAATAATCTCCCCAATGTCGACGCACAAAGGAGACACACCCTGCTGGCCCACCCCAAAACCAAACTCGATAAATTCTGGGCGCTCTATCACCTGAGTTTGGGCAACAACCCCGATCTCAAAATGAAAGCGGGTAGCAAACTGGCCGAGACCTACAAAAACCGCGGTGAACGCGATAAGGCCGTGCAATGTTACTTGAACCTCATCAAGGACAACGCAACCCTCCCCCTCTCAGCGAAAATCGATTGGTACATTGAAGCCGCCTCTCTGCTGATCTGGCTGGACCGGTTCGTGCAAACTGTCGAGATCATCAGTGGTCTCGAACAGGAGATTCAAAAACACAAAACTCCCGTGCAATTCGAAAAATTCCTTATTTTGCTCGAAAAAAAGGGACAAGCCCTCCTGCACCAACTCCAGCTCGAAAAGGCAAAGACCTATTTTGATACCGGTCTGAAACACGCCGTCAAATCCGACAAGTACAAGGTGCAGGAACTGAGGTTTCAAAACGATCTGGGGCTAATCGAAACCATTCTGGGTCACAAGAATGAGGCCATTGCCATCTTCAAAAAAACAAGAGACGCCGCCAAACAACTCCCCCCGGAGAAACAACCCGACATCACCAACAACGATCTGGGACATGTTTATTTGTCACTCAAGCAATCCGAGGACGCCACCAAATACCTTACTGAAGACATTGAGCTGTTCACGCCACTCACCAACAAGGAACCGCTGGCCAGAGCCCTGTACTCATTCGCTGAACTGTTAGCCGGTCAAAAGAATTTCGATGGGGCCATCGCGGCTTCCGAAAAATGCGCGAAGCTCTGCCGCGACAGCAACAACCACCCCCTGCTCCTGCGCGTCTACAACGGTCTGGGCAATACCTATCTCCTGCTCGAAGATTTTGAGCAGGCGATCAAAAACTATCAGAAGGCCATCGAGATCGCGGTACGGCTCAATGAACTCACGTCAAAAGCGGCCCTGTTGTACAATCAGGGCGTGATTTACCGCAAGGACAAGAACTCTGCTCTGGCGCTCAGACGTTTCCTCATGGCCAAACAGGTTTTGGAAAACAAAAAGGGTGAACTCCTCGCCTACGATGAATCCCTGCTCTCCCGTTGTTACGCTGATCTGGCGCAACTCTCGATCGACGAGCAAAACAGCCTCAAGGCGCTGAGCTATCAGTTGGAAAGAATCAAGTTGGTCACCAGTTCAGAAAATCTCAAACCAGAACTCTTTTCGGCAAAATATGATCTGGCCAAAATCTACATGGAGAACCGCCTGAACGATCAGTTCACCACCGAGATTGAGGAACTGCGCAAAATCGCCGCGTCGGATGAGGATAAGGAAGCCGTCACCAAACTGTCCAAACAGTGGGAAACCATCCAAAACCACACCACTCAGGAAATCACGGGGAAGATTGTGTTGAAGTAACAATCACAACAAATCCCGAACCGTTTGTGCCGACAGTTCCGTAAAGGAATCTACAATCATATCCGCTTCGTGCAAATGCTCACGCGTGGTCGTGGTGGTGATGGCCACACACTGCATGCCGGCAGTCTTGGCGGCCTTGATCCCCATCACAGCATCTTCGATGACCACACAGAACTGCGGGGCCACCCCCATTTTTTGAGCGGCCAGCAAAAACACATCAGGGGCCGGTTTGCCACGCTTGACATCGTCGCCACAAACATAGGCGCTGATCAGATCGGTCAAACGCAACGCCTCCAAAACCAGCAACACATTTGGCCGGGTACCGGACGAGCCAACAGCCATCCTGATGCCCTGTTGCCGCAGATCAGCCACAAACGCCATCAAACCGGCAGGAGGGACAATCTTCCCCCTGATGAGGTCACGGTAGAAGGCCTCTTTTTCCTCATTCAGCGCGTAAAAGTCTTTTGGGTTGAATTGCTTTGGAAAGAGTTTGGGGATGATCTCGTCGTTGCGCATGCCAAACGTACTGAAATAATGTGCCTCGTCAAAAGTCAGACCGTATTTATTGGCAAACACCTGCCAGGCCTTCAGATGCCACGGGCCGGAATCCACCAACACCCCATCCATATCAAAAATCACACATTGTCGTTGCATGTTTGATCTCTATTTCTCTTTGTGGCACAAGGGAAGAAATAATTTATGCACATTCTGGCTTCAATAGGCTTCCTCCTCGTCTTTGTCTCCGCACTGATTTTCATGCACGTCTATCCCATGCAGAAACTTCTGGGCCTTTCCGCCGAAGCCTTGACGCAGGCGGGCCTGGCGGTTCCCACACACAAGGCCCTGTCGCTCTCTTTCTCCCTCTGTCTCGTGTTTCTGGTCATGCTGGCCTTCATGCTGGGGACCTTCTTTCCCAAAGGAGTGTTGGGCACGCTCCACAAGATCAGCTCGTTCTGGCTGGGCGCCCTCTTCATCTTTTTTTTCGTCGTGTTGTGCGTGGATCTCATCGGCAGGTTTCTGCCAATCACACCCTTCTGGCAAATCGTTCTCATCTGCGTCTGCACCACAACACTCTTGATCCTTGGCATTGATCAGGGAACCAAGATCAGCATCAAAACCACCACCATCACCACACCCAAGATCAGCAAAGCTTACAGACTGATCCTGCTCTCAGACCTGCATTTGGGTTACCAATCAGCACAAAATGTCGCGACCATCGTTTCAAAGGTCAAGAAACTCAAACCCCATGCAGTCCTCATCACCGGCGACTTGATTGATAGCAACGCGTTTTTGCCTGATGATCTACTCGCCTTCAACGAGCTTTCTGTCCCGATTTATTACACGTTTGGCAATCACGAGTTTTACATAAAAAAAGGGGTCCCTGAACACGCCATTTCACAGACCAACATCCAGTTGCTTCGCAATCAACGTGCTGAGTTGGATGAGTTGCAAATAGGGGGCGTGGATGACAACCGACACGACGATCTTGAGGCTCAACTCAAACAGATTTCCATCGACAAGCAGGGCTTCACGATCCTCATGAAGCACTCACCAACCCAGATCAATAAAGCCGCTAAGCGTGGGGTTGATCTGGTCCTGTCTGGCCACACACATGGCGGACAGATCTTTCCGTTCAATTTTTTGGTAAGGATTTTTTACCACTACGTTGCCGGATTGTACGAGGTTAAGGGAACCAAACTCTATGTCACCGAGGGCACATCCTTCTGGGGTCCCCCCATCCGGTTGGGGACGCACAACGAAATTGCGGTGATTGAATTAAAACCCACCAAAACACGATGACGCAAAACACGATGACGGAGGTAATTTATTTACTATAAAACTAATCATTATTATTGCCATATTATATATAATATTGTATATTTTTAGTGTGCTATTATGACAAAAGGAACCTACATCACTCGCCTCTTAGAGACTGAACTACTTGATTTTATTAGTAATCAACAGGAACCTTTCAACACTATTCTACTTGGTGGTCCCAGGCAATGTGGCAAATCAACAATGCTCAAACATCTCTTTCCACCAGACCGTCACATTCACATCAATCTGGCGGAAGAAAGCGCCTTTTGCGACGCCATCGATGCCACACAATGCCTTGACGATCTGACAGTCCTCATTGAATCACGTTACCACACAAAAATCGGATCTGGTCGCATCATCATTTTTGATGAGGCACAGCTCTCACACAAACTGGGAAACTACGTCCGATTTTTTAAAGAGAATTGGAAAACACAAACAGTCATCATCACAGGCTCGACACTATCCAACCTTTTCACCCACACAGAAAAACCAACCGGCCGCGTGGTCGAATTTGTATTGCGACCTTTCAACTTCAGCGAATTTCTTGATGCGTTGGGTCAGGACTCATTGCGTGAACGCTTGAAAAATTGGACACCGGAAAAACCCTTTTCTGATACCGTCCATCGTGAATTAGTGACACAGTTACAGTCCTATCTTGTTGTGGGAGGTCTACCCGATGTTGTCCTCACCTATTCCCGACAAGGCAATCATACAAAACTATTGGCAGACATCTTCGCCTTTTATAAAAGAGATTTTCAATCAAAACTTTCGTCAGAAAACTTGACCTCCATCTTCTCTCAGGTCTTTGCCCGAATCGCCGCGTCCACCGGTTCGGAAATAAAACTATCGAGCATCATTGCCTCCTCATCACCCGGCTACCGAAAACTCAGGGATGTGTTGACCATCATGGAAATGTGGCACCAGATCATCCGTGTGGATTACGAAACATATCAACTAACAAAATTCGGAACAACCACGCCCAAACGATACCTCTTTGATCAGGGCATCAGGTATCTGCTCAATCCCTCACGATTTGTCGGTCTGGATCTGCTGGATAGCGCCCACCCCAAGCGTGAAGAAATTGGTGGCCTATTGGAAAATTTTGTGCTCACTGAGTTGATTTCAACAAACTCGCCCTTTGCGATTCGTTCGTGGGCCAAAACACATCAATCGGGAATGGTTGATTTTCTGTACAACACAGAAAAGGATGCCTTTGCCATAGAGGTCAAAGCGGCATTGAGTCTGGACAGAAAACATTTTTCTGCGTTGTTATCCTATCACGAAGTGTATCCAAATACCCACCTGATCCTGGTCAATCTTGATAAAGGTGGCGTCTACCAGACAAAAGAGGGAGCGACAATCACATCCGTACCCGCGTATGCGATCTGTCGCGCACTCATTTGACCAGCGCCCCAATGCTGGCACGCGATAGGAAATCAACTACTGCGTTTTTCAAATCTGGCTGATAATCCATCTCTGAAAAAAAATGTCTGAAAACAGCCACTTTCCACCGTCTTTATAAATCAACCCCGTTTCTTCAAGAGCTTTGGTATTTCTTTGTATGGCATTGATATCGTTTTCCTCAAGTTGAGACAAAAATTCTTTTGAGTACAATTTGATATTGTTGTTTCTCGCCAAAGTTTCCAGAAGTTCTCTTTTTTGCAGAGACAATTCGTCCCATATGGTTGTGTATGTGTAAGCCTCACGCTCAATCAGTTCTTTAATGGCCTTTTCGATATCCGTTTTATTCAGACATTGTTTTGAAGAACACCGATCCCAGAGAACGCTACAAAGCATTTGGGTATAATAGGGATGGCAATCAGTCACCGCCAAAAGTGTTTCGATGAAGTCCTGTTGCAAATGAATTTTCCCTTTTTGAAAAGAGTCTTGAATGAATTTTGCAAATTCTATCGGATCAATTTTCTTTAGAGGAAACATGCGCCCGCTCTTGTAAAACGGTCGTTCGATATCGTTAAAAATCAGTTGCATGAGATGCCTGCGACTTCCCATAAAAACGTAGGCTGTTTTCTTTTGAGCCTGGATAAATCCGCGCATACCGCGTTCGATTTCTTGATCAGGATAGTTCAGGATTTCTTGGAATTCATCAAAAACAACAACCGCCCGCTTGTTTCTCTTTAGGGCAAGTTTTTCGACAGCGCCGTACAAATCTTCCAGCAACGGGGACACTTCTGTTTCTTTTTTGCTGTAGTCAAATTCATATTCGGGCGAGCCGTCTCCCTTAATAATGATTTTTGGAATCATGCGTGGCAACAAATCTTTGAGTTGCTTCACAACCCTGTCTAAATGACCTTGCGAACCGGTAGCGATGGCTCTGGCATAAAGATCGATAAATTTTTTCTTGGTGGTGGCCGCATAAAGGTTGACGTAAAATGTCAAAAAGCCTTTCGCGGCCAGGTTGGTCAGGATTTTTTTGATGAGAGACGTTTTGCCGTAACGACGTGGGGAAAACAGAATTACGTTTTGCCCCCGGCTCAGATCGGCTGTGAGATCCTTGATTTCTTGCCGTCTTCCCGCAAAATAGGGATCGTCCACTTCCTGGCCATAGTAAAAAGGGTTATTCATAATTATTTATTTTAGCATAAGATAATTATTGTTTCAAGATTAATCGAAAATAAATAATTTTGAACTTCTGTGCCTGTTATTCCGCCGTACCTGTGGATGTTGCTTGCCCCGTGGCGAAGCTTTGCGGGGACTGGCACCTTATGACCACTTCACTGACGGTTTTTTTCCGTGCTTGGCGCAATCTGCCAAAAAAAGATTGATCAGATTCTGGTAGCTGATGCCAACATTCCTGGCGAGTTTCTTAAAATAACTGATCACAGAATCATCCAGCCGGATGGTGATTTGTTTTTTCAGGTATTTGGCATAAGGATTTTTTTTTGATGAAGAAAAGTCATATTCCTTTTTCATAACGAAATTCCTCATACTGTTTCCGCTCGAAAGGCGTGGCCCTTCTGGCACTAATGATCCTGATCACCTTGTTTCTCCGGCGATAACAATGGCAAACAACAATGGTATTTTGCCGATGACTCATCCCCATTAACACAAAACGATCTTCCCCCAGTGAATGATCCTGATCTGCTATCAATCTGGCAAATGGGTCTTCAAAGACCTCCTGAGCCTCTTCGAAATTAAGGCCGTGTTTTCTTTCGTTGATGCTGTTTTTTTGAATATCCCATTCAAATCGTATCATAATTATATAATAATTACAAATTAATTATATTTTGCCCCTCTTCACGCACCCTACTCCACCCCCCACACATGCACGAGGGGTTGCTCGTTCTCGACATCGCCAAAAAGTTCTGTGACATACAACAGATTGTTCGTGCGATCGTACGCCACCGCTCCCACGCGGTAACGCCTTTGCACCCCTTCACCGTATTCATCCAGCGCCCCCGCGGGCGTGGTCAGAAACATCGCGTCGTCGATGTTCATGGTCGTGTAGGGCTGGGGTGAACTGGGTTCAGTCACACCAGCAGCCACAGCGGCAAAATCATCCGGATCATAAAAGGCTATCTGCGTCTCGAATTCTTCCGTCCACCAACCACGACCACCATAGCAATCTTCGTCGCAGGAGATGTCATCGCAATCACAATAATACTCAGCGGCCAATCCACAATCATCTCCCTCCGCCGTATAACAACCCGGTCCCCCCACTGCCTCCGGCTCCACACAGGGAATCAGATCATCGGGACAATGTTGCCAGCCATACCAGTAATGATCCCCCAAACTTTTTGTCCCCACAAAAATCACAGCCGCCTTGTCTGCCGTAGTGAGCCACGCCCCACCCGCCCATTCATCGGGGTGCTGATAATCCTCCAGCCAGTCCGTTGTTTCGGGATAAGTTGAATAATACAAAAGTTCCACCGAACTGATCGTAGAATCGGCCGCCGGAGGATTACCCTCGAGCCAAGGGCCAAAGGCAAACATGGTTGGCCCCTGACTGCCCTGCCCCCCATCACGAAAACGGCCGGCCACGAGCCTCCGGCCACCCACATATTCATCGGCCCAGTTTTGGGGGATGTCAAAGAGGTAATCGTTCACACCGTAAAGAGGGGCGCCCTCGACCCACCAAGGGCCTTCGGT